>CAZORS010000065.1:0-24980 GCA_964582025.1 uncultured Pirellulaceae bacterium
AAAAGATTCTAGACGGTTCGATCGCAATTTCCGTTGGCGATCCGCTTTCCGATCACCCGCTGACGCTTCGTGAAAAGTAGCCGCTGCAGAAACGTGAGCCAGTGCCTCGCTTATGCGTTTTGAAGTTGCAGTGTTTTTAGTCTCGGAGTGACGGCGTGCTGTAGCCTCGGACGCAAGTCCGGGGAATACCGTTTCAAACGGAACGATAGTCCAGAAGAAATGGCACGAGCCAATACGCAATGCATGCCGTCCCTTCAGGACTAACGAATTCTCCGGGCGCTAAACCCAGCACTTGCGTGCTGGGCTCTTGCTTGTCGTCCCTTTGGGACTACAAGTCGGCTATGGTGCTGTCTTAACGAAACGCACGTGAGCGATTCCAGCAATCAAAATGGTAAGGCATTGAGATCAACGTTTCCGCCGGTGATGATCACGCCAACGCGACTGCCTTTGGGCAAGTTATCTATTTTGCCAAGCAGCGCTGCGCCGACGGCGACGCAGCAACTTGGTTCGATCAGCAGTTTCGAACGTTCGAAAAATGTTTTCATCACTTCGATAATTTCCGAATCAGAAACGAGTGTAATTTGCTCGACATGTTCCTTGATGATCGGCCAAGTCAAACTGCCCATGCTAGTTCTCAGTCCGTCAGCGATGGTGTCGGCGCCAGTCTGCGGAATCATCTTGCCTGCCGCGAGAGATTGCCAGGCGTCATCGGCTCCTTTCGGTTCGGCCCCAATGATCCTGGTGGATGGAGAAATCGCTGCCGCCGCTAGACAAGAACCAGACATTAGTCCGCCTCCTCCGATCGGGACAACGATTGCGTCGAGCGATTCGACGTCCTCAAGCAATTCTTTCGCGCAAGTCCCCTGCCCTGCGATTACATCGGGATGATTGAAAGGCGGGATCAATGTTGCTCCTGTTTTCTGGCGAATCGATTCGGCGGTTGATTCGCGATCAGCCAGAGTCGGTTTGCAGAGTGTCACTTCGCCGCCGTATTCCTTGACGGCAGCAATTTTGATTTTCGAAGAGTTTTCTGGCATCACGACATGGGCCTTCAAGTTGTGAAGGGCTGCCGCGTGAGTCAGCGCCGCGGCGTGGTTGCCGGAACTGTGGGTCACGACACCGCAGCTTTTTTCGGCGTCGGTTAGCCGACTAACTGCCGTAATCGCTCCTCGGAACTTGAAAGCGCCCGTTTTTTGGAAATTCTCGCATTTGAAAAATAGTTGCATATCAGAAATGCGATTCAGCGTCTCGCATGTCCAGATTGGCGTCCTGTGGGCGAACTTGCCGACGATTTCGTGGGCCGATTCGACGTCTTTCCACGAAGGAGCTAATTCTGGCATTGGATTTTTTGACGTTGAGTTTTCAGATTCAGTGGAATCACGATATGATAGTCCAGCCAAGATATCTTTTAATACAGGAGACCTCCATGACCAACCCGTTCAATAGACGTGACTTTCTGGCCGCGACTTCCGCTGCCGCAGCACTTACTTTGGCGTCTCCGGCGACGAATGTGTTCGGTGCGATCAAAACGCCCGATGAAGAGCCGCCTTTCAAGATTTCGTTGGCTCAATGGTCGCTGAATCGCGAATTGCGAGCTGGAAAGATGGATAACCTTGAGTTTGCCAAGGCAGCCAAGGATATGGAGATGGATGCGGTTGAGTATGTGAATCAGTTCTTCAAGGATAAGGCTGAAGACACCGACTATCTGGACCAGATGAAAAAGCGATGCGATGACAATGGAGTTAAGTCCCTGCTGATCATGGTCGACGGCGAAGGGCAGCTCGGAAATCCTGATGATGCGGCTCGTAAAACAGCAGTCGAAAACCACCACAAATGGGTGACAGCAGCGAAATACCTCGGTTGCCACTCGATTCGAGTAAACGCGGCGTCGGCCGGAAGTTACCAAGAACAAGTTGAACGTGCCGCCGATGGCTTGCGTCAACTGAGCGAATTCGCGGCTGATCACGATATCAATGTAATTGTGGAGAACCATGGAGGCCTTTCGTCGAACGGCCAGTGGTTAGCCCAAGTTATCCGAAAGGTCGATCTCGATAATTGCGGAACTTTGCCGGACTTCGGTAACTTCTGGATCGAATGGCCACGCAACGGAAAAGAAGGAAACTACTACGATCGCTATATCGGTATGGCGGCTCTGATGCCGTTCGCCAAAGCGGTTAGCGCTAAATCGTACGAATTTGATGCCGATGGAATGGAAACCACGATGGACTATCCGAAGATTATGAAAATCGTCCACGATGCGGGATATCGAGGCTACGTTGGCATCGAATTCGAGGGCAAGGGGGACGCGAAAGAAGGAATCGTCGCGACTCGGAAACTCTTGGAAAAATGCCGCGAAGGGTTGGCCGGCTAATCGTCCATTTCGGCCCTTTTTAGTTTAACGGCAAGCCGCAGGCGACTTGCGTAGCCGGACTGGCAACAGTTCGGGTGAAGCTGAGACAATGCCGGGATTCTCTCCTGTCCCCGAAGTCTTGCGACTCCGGCTACGGTTCATTGAACGGTATCATCGCTAAACGAGGGGCCGGCAATCGGATTGGCCACAGGTGTCATCTACCTCAGCGCGAACATCCCTAAAGGGATTAACTACGAACATCATGCAATCGGCGCAAAGGCCGATTGAAACTACCTATCTTTGCTCCCTCGGCGGCGAGGCAGGAATCCTGCCTCCGAAACCCGCGTCTTGAGCCTTTTCCGAACTATCTGAAGAAAAACCCGAAGATGGACATTCTGTAAATGTCACTGCCCGACCTGCACAAAACTTAAGCAGTGGCTGGATGCGCGTTATTTGTGCCGCGATGCCTTATTTATTTGCAGATTCCAGTTTTCGCCCTAAGTGCTGGCACAATAGCGACATCAGAAAAAGTGCTTGCCCTTCTCGAATGATGAATGAGACAAGCCGGAGGACGTTGGTTCTGCGGCATCCAATTCATTGCTAGATCAAATTCGGAAGGAATCTCATATGAATGAGCCCATGACACAGGAAGGTTTTAATGGACGCTGTCAGAATATCCTGCAGGTTGCAAAGGACCTGTATCAGCGACGTCCAGACTGGGTAACGTTTTTCCGCGAAACGTTGGGAGTTAACGGAGCCGCTCGCAGCGTGTTCCCGGACCAGAATGATTTTCTCAAATTCGAGCAATCGCCAGCTTACGGCGAGATCCAGACAATGGTTGCTGGGCTGCGAACTGCCAAAATTCGAGGTGGTGGCAAAGACGAAGCGACTCGGGTCATCACGGTTCGCCTTCCTGAGAGCCTGCACGAAGCCCTCAAGAAGGAAGCAGACGATCATCGCACGAGCATGAACAAGCTTTGCATTAGCAAGCTGCTTCAGGTGCTGGTTGAGAGCGAAAATGCGGCTGCCAATGCCGGTGCGTCGAATACGAGTGTATCGACTCCAGTCTTCCGCCAGCAAACATCGCCAATCCCCGCTCAGGTTCCGCGTACGCCGGCGCCGACAGCGACCAGTTTCCGATCGACCTACGGGCAGGGCGAATAGGACCGAGAAACCGGCCAAATTAGCATGCTAGAAAAGACGTTAAGTCTGCAGGACCAGTTCGCACCGAATCTTATCTGTTTCGGATGCGGCCCGGCGAACCCCAAAGGTTTGCAGATAAAGAGCTTTGTTGACGACGATCGGGTTGTCGCAGAGTTTCAGCCAAAGGAATGGCATCAGGCTTTTGAAGGCATGCTCAATGGCGGGATTACCGGAGCTTTATTGGATTGTCACATGAATTGGACGGCGGCCTGGCATTTGATGCAGAATTCAGATGCCAGTAAGCCGCCGTGTTCTGTGACGTCAGAATTTACGGTGAAGTTCAAAGCACCGACTCCGATCGAGAGTCCAATCGAATTGGTGGCTCGCGTTGTCGATTCATCTGATCGCTGGGTTCGAACGGAAGCGGAATTGATCGCCGAAGGTGAAGTCACGGCATTCGGGTCGGGTGTCTTTGTGGCGGTAAAGGAAGGCCACCCTGCGTGGCATCGCTGGTAAGTCAGGCCGAGTCGGCCATAATGGTGGCATGACGAACGGTTCTCAATCTATATCTCCAAGTTTGCGTGTTCCGCGACAGCGAAAGTTGCGGCTGGTCGTCGTCTTGGTTCTGTGCGCTCAGTGCTTGGCGGCACCGTTGCTGTTTGCCCAAGGTCTTGTACCGCCCGTGATTGGCATCGGGCCATTCTCTTTTGCGGTCGACTATCGATATTTGCAAGCAACGTTGATCGGCGCTTCGGCAGCGATTCTAGTTTGGTTGCCCTTCGTGCTCGCGTGGTCACCAAAGCGAATGAGTTGGCGAGCAGCAGTCTTCGTTGCACTTCTTGCGCTTGTCGGTGCAGTCATCATCGCGATGATGATGATTACCTTCGCCGGAGCTTGGGGGTTCGGGCAAATTTCTTGGAGTGATTGGATTCGCGAATCGAGTTGGCCAGCCGCAATCGCTATAGTAACTTCTTGCGGGCTCGCTGTCGCTCCGACCGCGATCCGAGTTTACCGCGGTTGGCAGGTTGGCCGATTCGCTGATCCAACCGAGGAAATTTCTCGCCGAGATCGTCTTGTCGAATCGATTCTGTTGGCGGTGCTCATCGGTGCAATAGTTTTCGGCGGTCCGTTCGTGAGTGGTCCACCGGGTTTCAATATGTTGGTCGGTGTCTTTGCTGTCGTCGCCGGGGGTATTCTCTCGGTTTCTGCGTTTTGGCTTTTTCGAGCTTCGAGTTCCTCAGCGTTCCGGGTTGTTCTGATGCTGCATCTGTTTCTATTTGTTGCGGTTCCGGGGGCTTGTCTTTGGCTGGCTGACTTTTATCGAACGATATTGCTTCCAGCTGGCAGTGGCGGATTGTTTCTTGGCGTTGCCGTTGCTGCAATGTTTTTGCTGCTGTACGTTTTACTTTTCCGGGCAATGGGTTTTCGAATGTGCCGCTTGCCGTTCGAGAAATCCGCCGCGGTTCCGGAAGCGAAAGTTGTCGTCGATCCGTTTTCGGATTGAGGTGCCTATCTTGCTTTTGTATGTCGTTCGTAGTTAACGCCTTTAAGCCTGTCGTGCATGGGCATCGTGCCTTAGCCACGGAGTGGTGACCGCATATAGCTGCGGGCGTCAACCCGCAGAAACGAATTTTATTGGATCACTTCAGCTTCCGAGCCCTCCCCGTCGCTTAGGCTCCGACTCTCTCAGAGGAAGGGTGATCAGGATTTTGAAAGCTTGGTCAATAGTCGATCGAGTTGGTTTGCGAATGCCTGAACGTCCTTTTGATTCATCGGCTTGGGGCCGGCAGTTTCCATTCCGGCGGCGCGAAACTGTTCCATCAGATTCCGTGTTGCAAGACGGCTTTGGACAGTCGCTTCATCGAAAAGTTCACCTCGTGTCCCAATCGCGACTCCCTTTTTCTCTACGACTCTGGCGGCAAGTGGAATGTCACCCGTGACGACAATGTCGTTTGCTTTCATTTTCTCCACGATCATATTATCCGCGATGTCGGCGCCATCGCGAACGGTGATTGCGGTGATCAGTTTTGAATCTGGGATGCGTATCGATTGATTCGCCACTAGGACGACTTTGATTTCCAATCGCTTCGACGCGCGATAGATGATGTCTTTGATGTCACCCGGACAAGCGTCGGCATCAATCCAAATTGTCGGTTTTCTGTTTTCGGTCATCGACTGGGGCAAGTTGTAACCTGCAATTTATCTGGCAAGTAGTGCAGTCATAAAAAAAAGGCAGGTTAAAAACCTGCCCCACGCGTAGTCTTATCCAGAATCAACCGCGGCCTTTTCCTCGTCCGCCGCCACCACTGCGTCCGCGACCACCGCCATTGTTGCCGCCAGATCGAGATCTGCCACCGCCGCGTCCACCACGCGAAGAGCGCGACGATGAATGCGACTTAATGTTGTTCTCGATCAAGCCATTGATCGCGTCCTTCCAAGTTGGGATTCGGTTTTGACGTGAATCGGAAGAAGATTTCTGGCCGTCACCAGCGTCACGGTTCCAATCGCGTTTGGTGCGTCGGCCCTTACGTGGTGCATCGTCCTTCGCAGAAACTTCATCGCGATCACGATCGGAGTCGTTGCGACCGCGTCCTCTGTTACGACTGCGCCTTGGGCGATCTGGCCGATCCGACTTTTCCGATCCATCATTTTCGTCGCGGCCGCGACCGCGGCCACGCGGTTCGCGATCAGAATCTTCTGAAACGGCAGCATCATCACGATCACGATCACGATCTCTCCCACGACCTCTGCCGCGTCCGCGCTTCGGGCGATCAGACGGACGATCTGAATTTTCAGAGCCATCGCCATCGTTGTCGCGACCGCGACTTCGCGGTGCTCGATCGTTACTTTCTGAATAGGTTGCTTCGTCGCGATCGCGTCCGCCTCGTCCACGACCTCTTCCGCCACGACCTCTTCCGCCGCGACTTCGCGAACGAGTTGGACGTGCGTCTTCGTTGCCGTCGTCGTCGCGAGGATCGATGTCTCTCGGATCGAGATCTTCAGCGAAAGCATCGTCATTCGATATGCTTTCGACAGGATCCGCTGCTACGTCATCTCGACCTCGTGAACGAGATCGCTTTGGTCTTTCCGGTCGGTCAGATTTCTCATCGCGCGACGCACCGCCACGTTTGCCACGACGTCGTCGTGACCGTCCACGTGCATCGGCTTCCTTCTCGCTAATCGGAGAAGTATCCAACTCCTGAATTTCAAATTCGACGAAGTTCTCATCGTCCGGATCAGACTCGGTCACAACCTCTTCGGGAATTTCTTCCGTTTGTTCTTTCTTGCGTCCGCCTCGCCGTCGACTGCGTGGCTCATCAGCGTCCTTTGCTGTCGGTGCGACGGCGGCAGAAGTGTCTTCTTCTGGTTCTACTTCCGCTTCGGTCTCGCCACCAAATCCGGCGCTGAAAATCTGAGTCAAAATGTCGGCTTTGTCTTCCGCCGGTGCATTGGCAACGTCTTCCAGAGCTTTGATTGGGTCAGCTACTTTGGCGACCGGTTGCTTCTTTTGTGCAGGTGGCTTTGTTGGCTTTGGGTGTTTCGCCGCGGCTGGTTTCGAAGCTGGTTCGACAGGCTTGGATCCCTCGGGTTCTGCGGGAGATTTCTCCTTTTTCTTCCCGCCGGCGATTCCAAACATGTTCGCCAAGAAATCCCAATTACCTGCTTTGGCTTCAGTTGATTGGTCGTCCGAACTGCCTTCGCTGGGCGTGTTGCTTTGGTCGACATTTTCGTCGATCGGTTCAACCTTGCGCTTCTTGTTACTGCCTAAAAAGTCGTCGTTGTTACTCACTGTCTCTCCGATTCAGCTTGCAAGCTGAAGATTTATTGTATTGGGCGCGTCTTACGGGGCTCTTTTTGGCGAACTCGCGCGAATCCACAGTGTAGGCGATAGTATGCCGTTGCTGAAGGGCACCGGATTGGTGGTAGGGGCTATTCGCCGATTTTCCTCGATGTTTCGCGGCAGGGTGGTTCCCGCAATCGGTTCGGTTCGGAGAATCGACAATGTCGCCCAGCTCTCCGAGTTGGTAGCGAGTCGATGTGACATTCTTCCATCGGGAAATCGTTGCCGGAAGTTTGCCGCTCGATCGTGCGCGCTTTCGGTTCTGAGAACCGAGTGACAATAAACAAAACATGCCTTTAAAGGCATTAACTACGAACAACATGCAAACGCGAGCTATTGCCCGCCAATGGCGCCAATATCTGCGAATGAAAGGAAATTTCAAAAGTGCGGCGTGCTTTGCATACGCAGGACGAGCAACATTGCGAGCATCACCGCGCTTTCGGTTCGGGCTTTCGGTTCGGTGAACCGAGCGACATTGGCTACTTCACTAACTGGCTGATCTCTTTAAATTCGCTCGCCGAAGCGGACTCGCACCACTCGAAAATAGCCGCTTCTGCGGTCGTCATCGTAATGCCGTGCATGTTCATCCGTGAAATTGCAGTTTCCCGGTCGGACGGGTTTCGTGACCCGATTGCGTCGACCGCGATATGAACCTTGAATCCGGAAGCCATCAAATCGAACGCTGTCTGAGCGACGCAAACGTGAGCTTCGATTCCGCAGAGCAACAATGTTTGGATCGATTGTTTCTCTAGGAAGTCCAGTATCGGCTGGCATTCTCGACAGCTGAACATCGTTTTCGATGCCACAACGTTGGCGTGTGAAACGTCCAGGTCTTCAACTGTGTGACCCAACCCTTTTGGATATTGTTCTGATACCAGAACTGGAACGTTCAGAATCGCGGCTGCGTCCATCAGCTGTTTTGATTTGGCGACCACTTGATCGGAACAGTCGACTGCCGGGATGAGCTTTTGTTGAACGTCGACGACCAGCAAAGCGCTGGAGTTGCGATCGAGCAAATGCGGGCTGCGGAAATTCATGAGTTGTACGCTTTGAGAGCTTCACCAAGACAAGTCATCGCGCTGGCTAGGTCGGTTTCATTCAACACGTAAGCGATGCGGACTTCGTTTTTGCCAAGTCCTTCCGTTGCGTAAAAACCAGCACCGGGAGCCATCATGACGGTGTTGCCTTGATGATCAAACGACTCCAGCATCCAACGGCAGAAGTCTTCTGAGTCTTCAACGGGCAATCGAACCATCGCGTAAAACGCACCGTCGATGTCGGGGCAGGTGACGCCTTCCATTTTGTCGAGTGTTGATTTCAATAGATCACGACGGGCGGAGTACTCTTTGGCAACGCCTTCGTAGAATGTCGTCGGAAGATCGTAAACTTCCGCCGCCCCAAGTTGGCCGAAGGTCGGAGGAGAGAGTCGCGCCTGTGCCATTTTGAGCGTCGTTTGGAATACTTCTTCGTTGCGAGTTACTAGGCAGCCGATTCTTGCACCGCAAGCTGAAAATCGTTTTGAGATTGAATCGATCACGATCACATGTTCGTCCATGCCTTCAAGCATCAAGGCAGATGGTGGCTTCTTTTGTCCGTAGACGAATTCGCGGTAAACTTCGTCCGTGATCAAAAATAGATTGTGCTTCTTTGCGATCTGTTCCAGTTGTCGAAGCGTTGATTCGTCGTAGCAGACGCCTGTTGGGTTGGACGGATTGCAAATCATGATCGCTCGAGTTTTCGAAGTGATCTTTTCTTCGAAAGCTTCGACCGACGGTAACGCAAAGTTATCGTCAACGGATGTTGTCACCGGAACGATCTTGCCAAGATTTTGCAAGCAGAACGAAAGGTAGTTTGCGTAAAACGGTTCCATGACAATAACTTCATCGCCGGGATCAAGGATCGCGTTGAACACGAACTGCAACGCTTCGGAGGCACCGGTGGTTACTAGGACATTTTCGAATGTGATCTTCGGTCCGACTCGATTGTAGTACTCGGCGATCTTCTGTCGCAGTGATGCAATTCCAGCGGAAGGGCTGTAGGCCAGCACTTCAATGTTTGCGTTTTGGATCGCTGCAAAGAACTCCGGAGGAGTCACGATGTCTGGTTGCCCAATGTTCAGATGGAACACGTGTTTACCCGCTGCCTTCGCGGCGTCAGCGAAAGGCATCAGTTTGCGAATGGGAGAAGCGGGAAGTTGTTTCGCGTGCGAGGCAACGTTTGGCATTGCAGATTCAAGGTTGAATTACGATCGGTCAGGACGTGTCAATTCGACGTCTTGCTCGATTGTATCATCATCCGAAGTTTCCACATCAGGTTCAGCGGCTTTCGTGTTCGGAGCGGCCGCTTCCGGTGGAACTTCGACTTCGATGGCGAGTGGTTCCGGATCGAAGTCGGCTTTTGCTGGGGCAGGAGGGTCGGCATTCAATGTGCGATCTTCTGCAGCCGCTGAAGTCTCATTGGTTTCAACGCTCTGAGCGGCCGATTCCGTTTCGTCATCTGAAACAATTCCGAGGTTGCGGAAACGTGCTTCGATCTCACGCGACAACTCCTTGGAAGCTTCGGTCTCTTGAGGATCTTCCTCCGCAACGATCTGGGGTTTTCGCTTCACGATCCGCTTCATAGCTGGGGCCGACGTTTCAGTTTTGATCGCGGCTTTGGCTTTGTCACTGAATTTTACCTTTGGAGCATCGCCCAGAACACTTTTCGCAGATTCTGGCTGTTCGATTGCGTCGGGCACGTCAAATTGAGCCGCACCTGAACTTCGCGTTTCAAAGACGCTTGTCTCCGCCGTTTGTTTAGCTGATTCCGTCGCGCCAGCAACTTTAGTCATCATCTTTCGCCAGGCCGGATGCAAACGATGAGAGCCCGCGACTTGTTGCCCGCGAGCGACCGGTCGGCCAGCCGCGTCACATGGAACTCGGACTTCGACGTAATACGGCACACGATATTTGGCGACGTATGGAACCGTTTTGGATACAGTTTTCGGGACGCGAACGGTTTCCGTGTAGTCTTGCCACGATTCTTTCATAACCGTGTAAGGTTCCTTGCGCGTCACTCGCTTCATGACCGTTTCGGTGTAGGGGATTCGTTCAGTGATCGTTTCGTCAACGTAAGTCGTTTCGGTGTAAGGGATTTCTTCTTCGATGGTTTTGCTTTTAGGGACGCGAACCGTGACAGGAACTTTTCGCGTACGAGTCTCTTCGACGATTCGTTCGACTTCGACAGGAACCCTACGCGTTTCGTATTCGTCGACGTAAGAAGTGACTTCGATGGGCTTTTCTTTAACGATCGTTTCGGGAACGAGTGTCGTTGTCGTGCTCTGTTGGGGAATCGCCACAGGAACTGCGGTCTGGCCGTACTGCGGTTGGTCGACCCAATGCAGTCCGCGCCGTCGCCATACGGATTGGCCCGAATACGGATCTGAGTAGTAGCCCGGAGCCAGCCATCGCGGGCGTGGTCGTGAGGCCGTTTGCTGTCCCGGGACCAGAAGCGTGCCGGGCACCATTGTCGTTTGAGTTGACTCTTGCGGTCGGTATACGATGACTTCTTCTTTCTTGATCGATCGTTTTGTGACCGGACGTCGAACGCGAACTTCTTGTTCCTCCATGACCGTTTCGGTGACCGGTTTGCGCACCGTGTAGGTTTCCTCACGCATTTCGGTGACGTCTTCGTAAGATTTCTCGACGCGAGTTTTGATTCTGGTTTTCGTTGTCGTAACGGGCTTGCGGACGGTACGCGTGACGACGCGTTCACTGGTTTGCTCAATCGGTTTCTCTTCAGTGATCGTTCGCTCTCGTTCTTCCGATACCCAACGAGGACGTGACTTGGTGACTTCCTTCGTTTCGTAGCTCGTTTCATTGATGACGCGATTTTCAGTGACGTCCTGATCCACCCAAACGGTATCGGTGTAAGTTTTCCATTGAGTACATCCGTCGGGAGTTCCCTGTTGAGCATGCGCTGGATTTGTGAACAGCAAACATGCTGCGATGATGGCAACGGAGAAGAAAGGTTGTTGGTTCATGTTTTTGCGCATTTGAAGATTCATTTGATCTACAGACAGACCGGCTCTTTAAGTTTACGCAGTCGATCCAACGGTCTCCACAATTCGAGCCGCTGAAATCCGCATAATTCAATCAGTGTTGTCGAAAATGCGGCATTGATCAAACGATTGGTCGTAAAAATCGGCACAACTGATAGCAGTGGACTGTCAGGTTTGCGCAAGCGGCAAGGTTTATCACTGGAGGATTGCATGTTGTTTGTAGTGACTGGCTTTAGCTAGTCTTGCATTGAGCGGAGCTTCCGTCAGCGAGAACACACCTGAAGGCGTTGACTACGAACTCCATGCGGCTACGGAACTTTCATTAGCCAATCAGGATCGTTGTACTTTTCGTTGGCGAGTTTGTTTGCCATATCCAACGGTGCAGATTCAAAAGTGTCGTTGGCGTTCCACTGCTCAATGAGCGCCGCCTTAACAGCTTCCATACTCGCAGGAATCGAGGTTACGAATTCTTCATGCGATCGACTTGCGCGATAGTCGGGCTGACGTTTCGGTTTGCCAAGACATTGCGGAATGAGGTCGAGATCAAATCCGTCGAGGATGATCGTGCCGTGGTACAAAAACCAATTGCGTCGACATCGCAGTGCGTTGCCAGAAAATTTTCGATCGTTGAAAGTTAAGTCGCAGGTCCCTTGCATCTCGGTTTGGATCTTGATCGACTCCAGTGCCGATTGGAGTTGGCTCATCACGAATTCGTGAGCCTGATCTAGCATTCGAAGTTCAGGTCGTTTGCGATAGTCGAGCAACACAGCATACATCAAACAGTTCGGGCCAGTGACAATCGATTGACCTCCACTGATCCTGCGAAAGACAGGAATTTTGGCGTCGCGGCAATATGCTTGGTCGACTTCCTTTGCCAATGGCGAACTTCTTCCAATCACGACCATCGGCGTGGACGGTTCCCAGATTCGCAAGACTTCGGGATGTGATTCAGAAGCTTCCGCCGTTTCCAGCAGCGCATCGTCAAGGGACAAGTTGAGCGAAGGTGATAGGGTTAGGTTGAGACAGTGCATCGCCGACCATTGTGGATGCTTTTGCCTTGAACTGCCAGATGCCGCTTACGAGAACAATTCCAGAACCGGCTCGCCCTTGTCAGCAAACGTAAACGGTCGCAGGGACGGCGACATGGTTTTCTTCTTCAGGTCGACTCCCATCGCGTAGCCAATCGTGGCGTTGAAATCGGGGACTGAGATCTGATTGTCGATCACTTCGCGACCTTCTTCGTCGGTTTGCCCGTAACGAATTCCGCCTTGAATTCCACCGCCGGCAAGCAAGCACGTGAACGCTTGTGGATAGTGGTTTCGACCCATGTTTCGATCGGTTTGGATTTCTGGAGTCCGTCCGAATTCGGTTGCCAGCACGACAAGCGTTGAATCGAGCATGCCGCGATTGGAAAGATCTTCCAGCAGCGCCGAAAGTGCTTGGTCGAGTACCGCTCCCTTGTCCTTGACGCGTTCGAAGTTGTCACCGTGTGTATCCCAGCCATTGTTGTCGACTTCGATGAAGCGAACTCCATTCTCAACCATTCGCCGCGCGAGCAAGCAGCCTTGACCGAACGGGTTGCGGCCATAACGATCGCGGACGTCTTCTTTTTCTTTGGTCAAGTCAAACGTTTCGAGGTCCTTGCTCTTCATTAGCGAAACGGCCTCGTCGTACATCGACGCGAACGCACGCGATTCTTTGGTGTCGAAGGTTTTTGTAAAGGATGTGTTCATCTTCTTGAGACGTTGCATCCGTTTACGGAAACGACTTTCGTCGACGCCTTTCGGTAAACCACTGTTTTGCAATCCAGCTTCAGCATCGCCAATCGGAAGTGCCGCGAACTTCGATTCGAGAAATCCGCCACCGAGCCCTGAACTGTTGCGACCGATTTTGACGTTCGCCGGAAGACTCTTGTTCATTTTGCCAAGATGAAATGCGGACCAAGCTCCCATGTCAGGATGCCGAACCGTGCCGCGAAGCGTGTAGCCGGTGTGCATGAAATAGCGACCCTGTTCGTGAGCTCCCTGAGTTGAATTCAAAGAGCTGATGACGGCAACATTGTGCATTTGCTTGGCCATCATCGGCAAGTATTCGCTGACTTGAACATCGTCAGCGGTTGTATCCAGTGATTCGACCGGACCTTGCGTTTCGGCGCCTGGTTTCGTGTCGAAGGTGTCGAGGTGACTCATCCCGCCGCTCATGTACAAGTAAATCACGGACTTGGCGGTGCCAGGTTTCGGATCTTTCTTCAGCGAACCCGGGTTCAGGACCGTGCCGCCAACGAGCTGCGGGTTGGCAACCGAGAGGACTCCAAGTCCCAAGAATGATTTCGCGACACCGCTGACAAAGCTTCTGCGGCCTTGTGGATCCATTTTTTTGGCGTGGTTTTTCATGTTCACTTTCGATGAAGATGCTTCAGAAAGGTAATTCGAACATGCCGCCACCGGGGAAGTGGTGCCTCCGAGGGAAGGCTTCCGGTGACGGACACATTCGAATTAGAGTCCTTATCTGACAAAGATGAATTCGTTTGAATTGATGAGCGTCCAAACCAAATCGGTGTAGGCCGTTTTGGAATCCTTGACGAAGTCCTTACGCCAAATTCGCTTTTCGGCTTTCGTTGGCTGACGGCTTAGCATCGTCAAATAGATGGCTTCGATCGCTTCGTTCTCGTCGTCCGCCATAAGCACATTTCGAGTCAGGACCGAGTTTGGATCTCTGCCGATTTTGCTGTCGACAAATCCATTCATCAGATGAAGGACCTGAGTTACCGCAGGATCAGTATTGGCGTTCTCGATGGTCTCTCGATCCGATTGACCGAATTCGCGAAGCAAGTGTTTCGCTGGAGCGGGAGAAGGAAGCTCGGAAGCTCTTTTATATTGCTGGCCTTTCGATCTAGATGCGGAAACGATATCAGTTCGCTTGATCAACAAGTCACGCATTTTTTCGCGATCGCCGGCTCGCCTGGCAGCATTGATCCGTTTGTTGATCTGTTTGATTTGGTCGTCGAGCTTCTTGCGTTTCTGTTTGGCTTCTTTTCTGGCATTACTTTTGATCTTCGCCATTTGATCTTTCGGCGAACCGTCCATCATCATGCCGCGACCACGGAATTTACTTTCGATCAACGCGTACGTATCCTTAAGCGATTTACCTTTGACTTCTTCATAGAATTCGTAAACGTCGACTTTGCCTGCTCCTGACAAGCGAACATCGTCGCTGTATCGTTCGTCGATCGCGTCAACGGTAAGCCCGATCATCGAATCCCAAATTTGTTCTGCGGACATCCGACGCATGACGGGACCGGGAAAGGCGTACTTTTGCAGTTCCGTGACGTCGGTTCGAGTCACTTCGGCTTGCCAAGTTTCGGTGTTGTAGATGATTCGCAAGAACTGTTTCATGTCGAAGTCGATTTCGATCATGACTTCGGTCAGGAAGTCCATCAATTCAGGGTTTGAAGCGACCGTTGAATCTTCAATCACGTCAACTGGTTCAATCAAGCCGACTCCGAAAGCCTGTTTCCACAATCGGTTCGAGATCACTTTTGCGAAACGTGGATTGTCAACATTGGTAAGCCACTGAGCATAGGCTTCTCGAGTCCCGATCTGTTTGGCACCTGGAATGTTGCGACCGTATTTTCTTTTCTTCTTTCGTTTCTTTTTGTTTGGTTTGATTTGCGGAGCTTTCACGTCAACAATTGCTTCTCCGTCGAACATCGTTTTGGCGGTGACAACGTCGTGGG
Source organism: uncultured Pirellulaceae bacterium (assembly GCA_964582025.1). GTDB lineage: Bacteria > Planctomycetota > Planctomycetia > Pirellulales > Pirellulaceae > Mariniblastus. Next base: position 15,110 of record CAZORS010000065.1, read on the forward strand.
CCTTTCCATCTGTGCCTTCGTAGGATTCCGGCAGACGTGCGAGTCCAGTTCCCGATCCAGAGATGCCGGACGTTGTCGTTTGAATCGCTCGTCGTACTGCGGCAGCAACATTCCCGTTGATCTTTTTGTCGCCGCTGGACGTCATCTTCCTGAGCTCGCGTATTTGTTTGCCGTAGTTCTCGCTTCCTTCGATTCGATAGTTGATGCCACCGGTGAAGGCAACCATTTCGAAGTATTGACGTTGAGTCCATTTGTCGAACGGATGGTCGTGGCATTGGGCGCATTCGAGACGCGTGCCTAGGAAAACGCGAACCGTATTGGACATGTTGTCTTCCGGCATGTTGCGATCGCGAAGATGATATCCGACGGCTCCGTTTCCTTTTTCAAGCAAAGGACCTTCCGCTGCCAACAGCTCAAACACGAGCTCATCGTAAGGCTTGTTCTCTTCGAGAGAGTCCTTGATGAAGTCGATGTACGGTTTGCCGGGAGCGTTGTTGGTGAGCCGCGTTTTGATACGCAGCAGGTCGGCCAAGAAGTTGAACTGATGGCTAACGTAGCCATAGGAGCCCAGTAGTTCGTCGATCAGGTCACTACGTTTTTGACTGCCGTCCGAATGTAGAAACTCTTCTGCTTCGTCGATGTTTGGGATACGACCCACGGCGTTTAAGTAGATGCGGCGAAGGAAAGTCGCGTCATCAATTTCTGGGTTGCGATTCAACTCCTTGTCGGCGAGGTGACTCTCGATGATGGCGTCAATCTTGCGACTGAATTCGAGCGTCTTGGCACGAGACATTTTTGCGGAATTTGATATCTTTGGATTTTCCGCCACGGAGGTGTTTTGTAGTGAAAACGCCAGTAGTGTGATGACCAAAGTCGTGAGCCAGCGATGCATAAATGTTCTTTCAAGATCCGTTCGAATTCGGCGTGTCGCCTATAGGGATGCGCAGTCGAGCGTTTTATTGTCCGACATTTCACACAATTCCCGACAGTTGTGCGGCAGGCGGGAACTTCGGCAGTTTTGAAGGTTTTGCACCTTTCAGAGGCCAAAAAAACGTCAAAATAGACTCTTTCGGGCACACGAATCGAAATTCGGGCCCTAAGAAGCGTTGCATTGCTGCCAGTTTCCGGCCAGCTAAATAGACTGAGATAGTGTGCAGCGCTCGCACGCGACCAGATTTTGCTCCCATCGCGACCTAAATTTTCTAATACGAGCCGATCGATGAAACGACGAACAAGACGAAATCAGCCGAGCCCATTCCAATTCGCGAAGTTGGAGCCTCGGAAACTTTTGGCCGGCGATTTGGGCGCTTTGAACTTGCTGTCCAACGGTGACTTTGAGCAAGTTCCCACCACCGCCGACGTACCCAATTTTTACAATTCATCTGATGTTGTCGGTTGGGATGCGACCAATGATGACAACGGACAAAAGATCGTCTTTTACACGTTCGGTACCGGCGACGATGCGAATTCGGTTTTGAAGCTCGATTCGGCTGACGATCAGATCGACTACGTATTCCAAAATGTTGCCACAAACGCCAACGAAACTTACATCGTGACGTTCGACCTTCGCGGGCAAGTTCCAACGGGAAGTTTGATCGTCGAGGACGTCGAATTGTTTTGGAACGACACCCTTGTTGGGACTTTCGAATCTTCGGGAATGTGGACGACTCATGCCGTCGCCGTGACCGGCGCCGTTGTTGGAACGTCATCGCGGCTCGAATTTCGCGAAGCTGCACTAGGCGACGTTTTGGAAGGTGACGGATTCGGTGTACTGATCGACAACGTGAATGTTGCCAGTGCGATCAATACCAGTGGAGTCACCAACGGAAGTTTCGAAACGACAACTGGTGACGGTCCATTTTTCTCCAATGGCAACGTTGAAGGCTGGACAGCACTTGATCGCGGAGATCGTCCTGACTTGATTCAGATTCAACCCAACGGAGAAAACGAAAATGCGCCGGCCACAGATGGAATCAATGTTTTAAATCTTGATACGTCTGGCGACGTGGTCGACCATGTGTTCGCCGATTTTGCAACCGTTGAAGGACGTTCTTACTTTGTCATGTTTGACTTGTTCGCTGACGGAGATCAAGCGACGAATCCTGACGAAGTTCGCGTTCGTTGGAAGTTGCCTAGTGCAGAGATCGCGACGGGGCAGTGGATCGCTTCGGTCCAAGGTAACAATTCGTGGCAGTCCTACGGGTTCATGGTCACCGGATTGGGTGACCTTTCTAGATTGGAACTGCGTGAGCCTGGCAACAACGGGGGCGAAGGTTCTGGAGCTTTGATCGACAACGTTCGATTGTTCTCGCTGGAAGGCGTTGTCAATGATTTGGTCGTCGATGCCAATGGTTCGGCTGATGGAACTGCGGCAACCGCACAGCTGGTTCAAGGAAATTCGAGCGTTAACATCGCTCCTGATTTAACGTTGTCGCATGCCAGCGGTGAAAACATTACCAGCGCAACGGTAACGATCACTGAATCAACGGCTCTACCACAAGATCAACTTTCGGTAACCGTCGGCACCAGCGGAATCACACAGGTTTACAATGCCCCGACTGGTACGCTCGAACTAACAGGTTCGGCCAGTGTCGCGGTTTGGGAATCGGTGCTGCAAACTCTTCAGTACACTAACATTGATTCGTCACCAATCTTGGGCAATCGAGACGTTTCGATCGTCGTAAGTGACTCAGCCATTGTTGGCACCGACCAGAGCAGTTCCGTGGCAACGGTCGACGTCGATGTGGTTTCTAACGCGTTGGCGATTTCACAGATTGCAACGCAAACCGTTGAAGCAGGATCACCTTTGTGGGTCACGTTCGATGTCGAAAACCCCGCCGATTCGCCAATTCAATTTACTGGAGAGTCGAACGATACATCTCTCGTGACGCCTCGATTTGATTCCGGTGATAGCTGGAGGCTGAATGTCGAGTCACCCGATGCGACGACTGACGGAGAATCGACTCCGCTCTCGGGCGAATTGACATTCAAATTGTTCGAAGACTTTTTCGGTGATGCTGATGCGCGTGCCGTCGATCGAATTCGGACGCTGACGAACGATGGCTTTTTCGAGGACATCATTTTCCATCGTATTGATTCAGACTTTGTGATTCAGGGCGGCGATCCAACGGGGACTGGATCGGGAGGTTCTGACCTTGGCGACTTCGATGACCAATTCAGTACTTTGCTGCAGCACAATCGCACCGGATTGTTATCCTACGCGAAGAGCCTAGAGGACACGAACGATTCGCAGTTCTTCATCACCGACACGGCCACTCGTTTCCTCGACTTCCAGCACACGATCTTTGGAGTGCTGACGTCAGGAGAAACGCTTCGTGAATCGATCGCCAACGTTGACGTCAACGGAGAGCGGCCAATTGGCGACGTCACAATCACCAGTGCGGAAATCTATCAGGACAATCGCCGCGGTGCGGTATTGTTGGTTGCTCCAGAGGGAGCCGTTGGCGAGACGACGATGACGATCACGGCTACGGATGCCAACGGAAACGAGACGACGCGTGAGATCACGGTCAACGTAGTTGCTCCGACGGGTGCCAATGTCGACAGCAATCCATTCCTCGATGACATTCCGGATTTCACCGGTTTCAGTGGAGTTCAGCAAACGTATCAGTTGACATCACAAGACGTTGAAAACGATAGCGTCGTTTACCTTGATCAGGCTCAGATAGATGAGATCAATGCTGGACTGGCATTCCAGAATCGTATTGTGGTTCCGGCTCACAACAGTGACGATTCGTTTGATTACAGCGTCGATATCGATACTGGCGTGCTCACGTTTACTCCCGGTGCAAGTGGCGACAGTCCGGCAACCGTCCAGTTCGTTGTTGGTGTTGCACAGTCACCGAGGGCCGGCGAAGGAATCTTCAACGGCAACGTCGATTTGCAGATCGTGACAGTGAACATTCCGCCGACGACGTAGTAAGCTGATCACCCTCCCTCTGGGAGGGTCGGAGCCTAAGCGACGGGGAGGGCGCCGATGTTAAAGCGACACCCGCAGATAATGTTTCAGCCCGGCCATTGCCGGTGTCGTAAGCGGATAGGATACTTCATTTGCAAACAGTCCCGCGGGCGACACAAAATTTGTGCTGTAGAAGATGTGTCGCCCTCCGGGGTAAAGGTTTTACATACTCGGAAACCACTCGCTCGCGCTTCGGGCTTGTATTGGTTAAAAAAGTCTGTTGCTGGTATGATCCGGCAATGAAAAGAAAACGCAACCAAATCCGCCCTGTCAAAATCAAGAGAAACTTCACGAAGAAGACGCCCGGTAGCGTCCTCTATCAATGTGGAGACACCGTCGTTCTTTGCACGGCCAGCGTCGACGAAAAAGTTCCGCCGTGGATGGCGGAAAGTGGCAAGGGCTGGATCACGGCCGAGTACAACATGCTTCCCGGTAGCACCGATCCGCGCAAACGACGCGATAGAAACAAAGTCGACGGCCGGACAACGGAGATCCAACGCTTGATCGGACGGTCGATGAGAGCCGTTGCCAACCTACACGCGTTGGGACCGCGACAAATTACAGTCGATTGCGATGTGCTTCAAGCGGATGGCGGGACGCGAACGGCAAGTATAACTGGTGGCATGATTGCATTGGTCGATGCGATAAACTCAATCAAAAAAGAACTTCCGGATCCAAAGAAGTTTCCCCTAACAGATTCGATTGCGGCGATCAGCGTCGGCATAGTTGATGGGAAACCAACTTCTGATTTGGACTACCCGATGGACTACGCCGCTGCCGTGGACATGAACGTTGTCATGACGGGCAAGGGAAACTTTGTCGAAGTGCAGGGAACTGGCGAAGAAGCAACCTTCACCGAAGAAGAATTGGGTTCCTTGATTACGCTGGCGAAAAAAGGTTGCAAGGAGCTGACGGCGTTGCAGAAGTCAGCGATCGGAAAGAAGTGGCCTTTCTAATGCTTGGTCGTTTGTTTCTGCTGTTTATCATCGTTCCGCTGATCGATTTCTATCTGCTTTTTAAGATCTCGACTTATGCCGGATTTCCGCTCACCGTTGGGTTAGTTATCTTGACCGCCGCAATCGGTGCGTACTTGGTTAAGCTTCAAGGAGCCGAAGTTCGACGTAAGATAATGGCGCAATTTTCTAAGCAGGAATCGCCCGCTGACTTGCTCACCGACGGCGCGATGATTTTCTTTGCCGCTGGTTTGTTGCTGACGCCTGGCCTACTGACGGACTGTTTTGGGTTTAGTTTGCTGACTCCGATATGTCGTCGGTTTTACAAAGGCATGATCACGAAGTGGGTCAAGAAGAATTTCAAAGTTCACGTGATCAAGCCAGATTTTTCCCAGGGAATGCCACGCGATGCCAACACGGTAGACGGCGAAGTGGTCCGAGATAAACCTGTCGTCGTTGAGCCGGATCGAATTGAGGATTGACTATGAAAACGCTGCTAATGATGCGTCATGCGAAATCGTCTTGGGGCTCGGGAGTTGCATCGGATCACGAACGACCGCTAAACAAACGAGGTCGCAAGGACGCTCCTGTGATGGCATCGCTGCTGTGCAATTATGATGAAGTACCCGAATTGATTGTCTCGTCGGATGCTAAGCGAACGTGCGAGACTTTGGATCTGATGTTGCCGGTGTTCGAGAAGTTTGGTGCCGAACCGACGGTCGAAATCGAGTCCAGTTTCTACCATGCGCCAGCGAGCGAATGGTTGGAGAAGCTGGCAGAAATTTCAGACGATTATTCTTCCGTGATGTTTCTGGGCCACAACCCGGGTGCCGAAGAGTTTGTTATGCATTTTGAGTCGGCCCATCACTCGATGCCCACCGCGGCGATCGCCTGTTTTCGATTCGAAGACGATTCGTGGAGTGATATCGAAGACGGCGAACTGGCTGATATTTGGCGTCCGAAAGAAGTTTGAAGTTGTCAGTTCGGGGTGAGATAGTTCACACGTGATTATGCGTTGCGTTTACGAGGGATCTCAGCCAGCGCCAAACTTAACATGAGAACCGCGCGACCTCCGCTACAGGTATCGCTATTCGCCGTTTGTTGAATGAGAGGGTGGGGCGGGTTTGGCTGGGGAGTTTGCCTTTGCAGTGCTTTCGTGTTGGTGCACTAGCCCGAGAATTTCGGTAAGTGTTTTGGTCGGAATGTACCCAATTTTAACACAGTTTGCGATCAAGACATTGTCGTACCAGTAGCATTTTGCAACGCACTTTTCGTACAAACCCGATTTGCTGTTTCCGCTAGAGCCACTTCGATTGTGTGAATACGGCATGTCGACAAAGTAGTTGGAATCACCAATGTCCAAGTTAGTTGACACACCGACCACGGTACAGTTTGTTTCATCGGCGGCCACTACTAAAACGACAGCGGGCCGGTGCTTCGTTTCGCCACCTTCTCCGTCGGCAGGCGGGTCTAGTTCAACTTTTACGACGGTGCCTTTTCGAATCGTCAAACCTAGAACTCCGCCGTATCTAACGGAGTAGTCTTTTCCAGTTTGCTAAAGTCCATGGCCAACAAACTAGCTTCGCGTAAGGCGTTTCGAAACTTGCTCGCATTTTTGACATCGTAGTCTTTTTCGATTCGGCAAAGAAGTTCTTCAACCGCTGTAGCTTTGGACTGGAAATCTTTGATGCAGCTTTCAATAAATTCGTAAACGTCTTTGTGATCCTGTTCGCATTCAGCTTCGTGTGCAAGAAAAGAATCGCGAATACGGCATGTCTGCTCCCAGTGTTGAATTCCAGCACGGATGAAATCTTGGAAATCGTGGACCATCAGCGCTTCGTCGGTGTCCTTCGGGCACCAATTTCCTGCTTGCGTTTCGTATTCTGATCTGCTTGCCTTCAGCAGTGCAATTTGCTGGGTTAGCAATTGTTCACTCATGCTTTGTTTGCCATTCAGTTCTGAAAGTTGTCCAACCTCTATATTATCGGTTCTAGGGCAAATATTGGACGGAGGTTTCTCGCCAAAAACCATCAAATTCGTTTTCTGACCGATGAAATGCGAAGCTTTTTCGATTTTTCAAGGTCGAAAAAGATATGGAAATTTCGTTTTGGGGACGAGAGTGACGGCGTGTTAATCGTTTGGGTATTTATTCGCGCGTTTTTCACGAAGGTATGCATGGCGTTTCTGTTTCCATCCACGAAGCAAAAGCATGGCAGCCCCAATTATCAATGCCGGTACTCCAACGAATGTAGCAAAGAGCGCCCAGTAGCCACCAAGGTAGAAGAGCCCTACGACTGCCAGGGCGAATGCGATTTCGAATGCCGCACCAACCACGGTCAACGCAATTTTTGCGGCAAAAGGGATCCGGTCGTTGTCAGCTGCGGAATCTAGTGAAGGAGGCGTATACGGGTTTGGACTATCAGCGTTCGTCGATTGGGTCATGTGACGTCTGAAAAGGAGATTGTTTTATCTATTGTGTCGGCCAGAAAAAAGGGAAATTGAGTATGTTTCTCACGTCTTTTATGATTCGCGTATTCCAAACAAAGGCCTGTCCAACGGATCAAAAGCAGGATCACCGTCGCATTCGACTACGGATGAAATCATACAGCCTCTGCCGTCATGAATTTCGGTGGAGTGTCTAAAGTTGACAACGTGCTTCTGAAATAGTGTGTCAGAAGGTATCCCCAGCTTGGCGTACAGATCAATTCTTATGTCGTTCGCACGTCGAATCGTTGCGATTTCTGGCATGATTGCGATGCGAAGAAAGACCTTGCCGCTCTCCGCGTCTCCGCACCAAGTTGCATCTATCCAGCCCTCTTGGCGGCAGCAGCCTTCATCCAATCGGAGCACGATAAAAAATGCGGAACGTGTTGACGCACCGTCGCATCGGACGGTTAAACCGCCGATCGTAAGCACTTCACCAACAGTTGGAGTAAAGAATTCCATATGGGATACAACAAGGTGTTTACCTGCGCCAAACGGGAAGTAAACGCCGTGTGTTTGCCGCACAACATCAGTTTACTAGTCGGTTCTTGTCGGAACAAGTTGCAAACCAACCTGTGATATTTTATCGTACGGAGCAAGCCATGAAACTGTAAAAGGGAATAAACGGCGAAGGGTCATTGAATAGCCCAGTATCCGTCGGTCCGACTTTCCGAAGGCGGTTAAGGAATGCCACTTCAGCTTCTGGGTGCGACTGAGGGCCTCAGTCGATTACGGATTACTTTGTCGGCAGAGGACAAGATTGCTTTTCCATCCGCTTCTTGGCGTGCCGGTAGCGCAGCGCGGCGAAGAGGTTGTACATGCGGTCCATTACCCATCGGACGCCGACCCATCGCGTTGGAACAACAAAAGCGCCGAATCCAATTCGCTGATAGATTTCGCGAAAGACTTCGACTCCCGTGACCAGCGAACCATCAGAATAGCGGCCGTGGATTTCGCGCATCAGAAGCTCGAGCGACTTGCCGGTTGAGCTGGCGTCAAAGTCGGCTGCGGAAATGTCCGTCAACGTTAATCGACCGTGCTTGTCGCGTTTGCGAATGAAGTTGATTTCCTTGCGGCAAAGCGGACATTGCTCGTCGTAGAAAACTTCGAATGGTTGTGAATCGTTCATGGGAAGTAAACCGGAATTGGCAAAGGCTGGTAACAGAAAGGGATAATCCAGTGTTTTGGCGTTGGCGCGAAGGGATTTATCGTCAATTTCATGCCAGTCCGGAGGGGGAAACGGGCCCTGATGGGGTCGTCAGTATTTGTAGGCCGGATCGAAGACGCGTAAATTGCGGGAACAGCAAAACAAAGTGATTCAGGTCGATGCGCCAAAGGATGGTCCACGTTCTATAGTGCGTCAGAAGCTCCGGCAATCATTGTGTTTTCTTGTTTTTGCATTCCTAAGCTCGCAACAAGATTCGCAAGTCTGCCACGTTGGTTCCGGTTGGACCTGAATCGAAAACAAGTCCATGCTCGGCCAGAAATGGGTGGCTGTCGAACCGTTTGAGGCTATCAGATACCTGCGCGGATTGATCTGAAAGCTTTGCAAGATCGTGATCCGTCACGATTGCGCCGGCTACGGAAGTGTTCCCGTCCTCGCCGTCAGTGCCAGCTGACATGAAGCAGAATTCTCTCGGCGGCACATCGCCGATGAACTTGCCGATTGCGGTTAATACCGCGTGTTGATTGCGACCGCCCTGCCCTGCACTTTCTCCGGTCTCAACGATCGGTTCGCCAAGGCTGATGACGCACTGTCGTGTAGGACTGCTTTCTGAAAACCAATTCGACACTGCGTTGGCGATTTGCTCGCATGTTGAAGTGTCGACTAGGACGTCGGGAAGAATTTCATATCCGAGTTCGATTGCTTTTGAGATCGCAGCATCGCGAGCGACACCAGCGTCGCCGATCAGAAAGTTGAACACGTTGGCCTGAATTTTCTTTGGGGCCGATCCGTTTTCGATATGAGCAATCGCAGCTGCTGGGAATCCCGATTCAGGTGCTGCATCGAAATCACTCAGCACGGATTTCGCTTGCGAATATACTTCCCCTCCAAACTCACAAGTTGGACCTGATGAAACAAACCGGTAGTCGTCGTTCGGTACGTCGGAAACAATCAATCCAATAAGCGTACCGGCGGACATCGATCGTGGCAGTCCGCCACCTTTGAGATTGCTCATCGCGATCCGAACGGCGTTGAGTTGCAGGATGTCTGCGCCGCGCGAACTGAGCCAATTGGTGGCGGTGATGATGTCGGTTAGCGGTAGGACTGAGTCTTCCAATAGTGCTGATCCGCCACCGGAAATTAGTGCTATGACCAAAGTTCGGTCGTCGGCACTTTCGAGTAAGCCCAGCATTCGTTTCGTTGCCGCGAGGACACGCGGAGTCGGCAAGTTTTCTCCGGCTGGACGGCATTCGGCAGATTCGATGAAGCTCAGCGAAACTTGTTCATTCG
>CAZORS010000066.1:0-2203 GCA_964582025.1 uncultured Pirellulaceae bacterium
CAAACAACATGCAATTTTAGCTTGGGATGTGCATCGCATCGCAGAGAAATCTTACGTATGGCATCGAGCGTTTGATTCGGTCAATGGTCAAATCAACAATCGCTGGCGTTTTCAAGTCTGCTGCCTTCAACGGGCAGACAGCGATGTGGTCCTTGCGTTTCAAGTCCTCAATCAATTTGTGTTCTGGATCGAAGTCGCGTGGGGCGCGCTTCAGCGAAGATCCGGAAAGCTCGAACACTTCTTTGAACTTCTTGTTGCCAATGACACGTTTCCATCGAGTGGAATACTCATCGATCGTCGTTCGAATTTGTCTTAACGGTTCGCGATCGGGCCCCCAAACACCACAACCCATGAACGATTCCTTGGGCGAATAATGGAAATAGAATCCGGGAGCGTGAACGTCCTTGCCCATTTCGTGGCGAAACTGAATACCGAGGTTCGTTTTGTAAGGCTGCTTATTTTTTGAAAACCGCGTGTCGCGATAAATTCGCATCAACGAACCTCGCGACCGTTTTGCGATCGCTAGGAAATGCGGCGAGACCTTCTTCAGTTTCGGTTCGATCGCCGCGATGAACTCGAGGGACGGTGCAACGACCTCATCGAGGTAACGATCCTTGTTGGCATTGAACCAATCGCGCTGGTTGTTTTTGACCAGCTCCATGTAGAACTTGAAAAAGCCGGGTGGAAATCCAGTGAAGTTAGCCATCGTCTATCTTGTCCATGTTGTCTGCTGTTTGGGTCCGTGACTCAAGATACAGAAACGATCGAACCTTATCGAGCAGTCTCGGCGAGAGTCGTGGAACTTCCGTCATCGAATCGATAGTCTCGAACGGACCGTGCTGTTCACGGAACGCGATAATCGACAGAGCCATCTTTTCACCGATGCCTGGTAGGCAGGCGAATTCGTGCTCACTGGCAGAATTGACTTCGACCGCAAACTGGCTGGATTGTGAATCGGCCTCGTCGATATCGATGGGTTGGACGCCTCGAGCGGTCACGAAATACCACATGCATCCGAGGATAACTGCCATCCACAGCATCGAAAAAGCGGTCTGATCCGCGCGAGTAAGGAACAATGTTCTCCACGACGAAGATGGCTCGGAGACCTGTTTTTCCGGGTATTCTGTGTGTGTTTTGGTCACGACGCGATTTTATTGGATTCCCGACGCTCAGGAAGCGACCGAACTGGCGTTTTTTCCCGGAATGGTCGATAAAACGGCGAAGTAATGTCTTGAGTCAACTGGGCTCAATGCGTAGACTGTCGCGTCACAAAACTCTAGAAACTTAGCCGACGAAATCCGATGACAATCGACAAGAGCCTGAAAATCAAAGCCGGATCCGCGAAAATGCGTAACGTAATGACTCGTGCGGAGCGATTGACGAAGCTAATCGAGACAGAGCGTTGGAGCGAAGGAGATCCGGTGTACGGATTGCCGAAAGTACGCGTGCCGAAGATCTCTCTGAAAAAGAAAAAGAAGGTCAAAAAGGCAGACGACGACCCGTCTTAGTCCTGGCTGCTGGGGACGAATCAAACGTTTCCAATCTGAAACCACGAAAAGCACGGTTTTTGCCGTGCTTTTTTCATGCGCAGCGGAGAGTTGTCCACCGCGGTTGACTCACAATTACCTACTCCTTTTTGCGGATTTTTCGATTGCGGTCCTGCCATCGCGCGGGATTATTTGGCAAAATATGAGGGTGAGGTATTTGATTCGGAATCTTTCGGGATCTGACTAGCCTCTGCGGCCTTTTCGAATACGCTGGCCGCGTAAATCAACAGTGTTTCTGTCTCCGGCAAACCGTCCGCGAGTACAGATTGAATTTTGTGACGGAGACGTCAATCCAATCCGGAGATATCCAATGAAAAAGTTTGTATCGTTTTGCGTGGCAGCTGCCGTCGCTGTTTGTGCTGTGCCTGCAATGGCCCAGTGTACTTCTTGTGGTGGTGGAGCTCCTGCTTTCAGCCAGCCGGTCATGAGCTACGCTCCTCAGGCGACCTACTCAGCGCCAGTAATGAGCCAGCAAGTTTACAGCCAGCCGGTTTATAGCCAGCCAGCTTACAGCGCTCCCGTAATGAGCCAGCCAGTATACAGCGCTCCAATTGTTAGCGCTCCAATGATGAGCCAGCCAGTTTACAGCTCACCAATCGTTTCAAGTGCACCTGTTTACAACAGCGCTCCAATTGCCAGCGCTCCAATTGCCAGCG
>CAZORS010000066.1:2303-24906 GCA_964582025.1 uncultured Pirellulaceae bacterium
CAGCGCTCCAATTGCCAGCGCTCCAATTGCCAGCGGTTGCAACAGCTGTGGTGGCACAGTAATGGGCGGAGCCGTCATGGGTGGTGAAGTAATCGTCAGCGGTGGCATGAACGCTGCTCCAATGGGCACCACCATCGGTGGCGGCCAGATTATTAGCTGGGAAGGCGGAACTGAGATCCAAGGAACAATCGTTTCTGACGTCGTCGTTGAAGGTGGCGAAGCAGTATCCACTGAAGGTGCTGTAGAAGCAGGAAACAGCGTTGACGTTGTTGAGCCACCAGCGGCTGCAACCGAAGAATCACCTGGTCCTGATTCAGACGAAGAGAGCACTGAAGGCGAAACATAAATCGCTGCAGTTAGATTTGCTAAATCAAACGACCGCCAGTCAATCGACTCGCGGTCGTTTTTTATTGCGCCGCTCTGTCAGCAAGCTGCGTATCAGATTCGATCACTCAATTCGGAGAGTCAGCTTCAGGGGCAGGTGAGTCCGGCGACTCCTCCACCATGTGAACAACACGTTGAGGAAACGGAATCTCGATTCCTTCTCGTTCAAAAGCTTCGTTGATCGCAGAGTTCACTTCGTCGATCAAATGCCAGCGACGACTTATGGAAGTCGTGCAGCAGCGGATTACGAAATTCAAACTACTGTCGCCGAATTCTTGAAACGTAATGATCGGTTGTGGCTCTTTGAGAATGTCAGGGTGCCTATCGATGATTTTGTTCAAGATCTCTCGAACTTTGGCCACGTCTGTGCCGTACGCGACACCTACCTTCAAAGCGATGCGATTGATAACGCTGGACAGAGTCCAGTTCAACAGTTTTCCTGAAATTAGGTCCTTATTGGGAACAACTAATTCTTGGTTGTCCCAGTTGGTTACGGTTGTGGCTCGCATTTGAATCCGTGAAACGACACCGGTAACACCATCGATCGTGACAACGTCACCAACGCGAACCGGACGTTCCAAAAGTAGGATTAAGCCCGACACAAAGTTGGCGACAATCTCCTGCAAACCGAAACCGAGGCCAACCGATATTGCAGCCACCAACCAGCTGTAATTCGACCACGGAATTTTAAGGTAGCCCAAGGCAATGATGACTCCGACGACCAGCAATATGTATCGAAAGATTGAAGCGACCGCATAGCGAGCACCGGCATCAAGTGGCAGGCGTTGAAGCAGCAAGAGTTCCAGCATTCCGGGAATGTTCCGGACGCTGAAAAATGTTAGTGCAAACACAAGCAGCGAGAGTAACAGGTCGCGGGCCGTGACAAACTCTACGCTCGTCCCAATGGTAATGGGCCACAGTACAACTCCGTCAAGGATCTTCGTGGCGGGCAAAAGATATTGCCATATCGCCAGCAAGCTCAAAGCGATTGCAATTAAGAATATGACAGCGGTAAGCTCACGTGCCTGCCGGCTAACATCCGTGATATCCATGCCGGCTTCGTTTTGGAGGTCAATCTCAAGAGCTTCACTGGCGGTACTCATTCCGCTTTGAGCTTGTTTTTCGGCAGCGGCGATAGCAGCTTTTCTTTGTTGAATCAATTGTTCAAATCTAAGTTTGCGTCGCCTAACCAACAAGAATCGCATCGCAAGCGCGAACGCAATAATGCTCCCAATCAATAGCGAGGCTGTCTGTAGAAAACTCCCTGCGATCTTATAGACCGATTCGTAGTAGCCCATCACGGCGAACAGAATTAGCATTCCAAACCCGATGGTGACGGCAATGAACAGGAGAGATCTGATTCGACTTACGGTCGCGTCGAAACCCGACAGGTCATCAACATGAGCGGTGCCTCCGGGACGAAACAAAGCAAACAGGCGGAGCATGTAGACGATGCACAGTCCCAGCAAAACCAAGATGGCGACTCGGCCCATTCGATTGAAGTTACTGTTGTTGGCGGACTCAATCGTGATGATCAGGAATAGTAGTGGTAAGCCAAGTGCAATGAACCAACCGGTGTGTTTGCGAATCGCATTTCGAAAGCCTTCCGACCAGCTAAAGTGATTCTCCGCCAGTCCTTCGTCGCGGCATGTGCATCGCAGCAGTTCAATCGGAATCGCAAAAAGTGAGCTCAGCGTCAAACCGCGTCCGATCGACCAAACGAACATGTTGGTGCCGGCTTCTGATGTGAAAAGCCAACCGATCGCAAGTCCAACCGCAGGCCAGAAAGATGCTAAGACAATCGTTTGTAGCATCGCCGTTGCGGTGGGAGAAAATTCGCGGCAACCACGTTTGGCAGCGATCGCCCCCAACCGTCTCAAGTCTCCGCGAGATCTTGGTTGCAGCATAATCAGACCAAGCAATCCGATGGCGATAATCGTGAAGCCAGGCTTGTTGTTTTTGACGCCTCGAAGCACGGCACGGGTTGCAGTTCTCCAATTGTCAGGAGCGATCAGCCATTTGGTGGCACTCCAGATCCCGTCAATATCGCTTACTCCTTGTAGGTCCACCATTCCAAGAACGGGCTCTGATCGTACCCACAGGATTCTTTCGTCAAGGAAGTCCGCGAATTCCTGCCGCTTGAGTGTGTACTGTTTCTTTAAGGATTGGACGTCCGTCAACACGTTGAGAATTTCAGTATCAATATCTTCAAGTTTCTCAAGCGTTGAGAGCCGTGAATTGAGCAATGTCTTGGTTGTTTCCAAAAGTTCGAGTCGTTTTTGCTTTCCTTTTTCAGTCGCTGTATCCGGAACAAGCTGGGTTAGTCGTTCTTGTGCATTGGCTGCAATTTTTTCTTGATCGGCCAGTTGTTTTTCAGCCGCTGAGTCAAGATCTGCCAGATCCTTTCGAAAATCCTGCCATTGAAAGATGTTCAGCTGGGTTTTGGGAAGTTCCTGTTTTACGTCCACGTCTTGCAGTGAAGTCTTTCGACTAACCAATTCCGTTTTGTTTCGCCGGAGCATGGAGCCGACTTCGTAGCTGAGTCCAATCGCTTCGACCCTAGAACGCATTGACACCAACTCGGCTTTTACTTCCTCTACTGAAACAACACCTTCTTGCTCAATCAATTTCATTGTTTGTAGATGGTCCGTTTTCTGTTGAAGCGTCTCCACTAGTTCCAAATTGCGTTCCGCAATCTTCTTCAGAAGGTCGCCAACGGATTCGAGGTCGGACCGCGAATTCTTCAGGATATTTTTGATTTCGTCTTTGCGAAGCTTGCCAATTGCCTGCTGGACGAGCTTGAGTTCCGAGGTGTTGCGTTCGAGGTTTCGTGTCGCCAGTTCTTTTTCAAGTGCCGGAATTCCCTCGGTGGCTTCATGGAATTCGCGTTTTGCTTTGAACATGTCAAGGTCTTGGTCGAGCTTTTGACGCCTCGCTCGAAGCGCGACCATCCTTGCACGGGTGAGCATTGGATCGTCAGAATCCGGGGCTTCCACGGCAAGCTGTTTGCGAATTTCCGTGAGCTCGTTTTGCGTATCTTCTTCAAGCGTTGGAAGCGCCAGTTGCGAAGCCTGCCTGTTGCCCGGCGCTGCCGATGCAGTTTCGATCAGTTCCTGGTTTGATTCGATCGCAGTTTCCAGTTTGCGTTTCGCTTCGTTGAGTTCATCCAGAGTGATGCGAGAATAGTCGGTGTTTGGTTTTTGAAGATTATTGAGCGTGTCGAGGTTGGTCCGTAGTTCTTGCCGTCTCTCAGGTGCAGCTTGAGCTTGTTCTCGGTAGACAGCCGCTTCGACGGACTCCGTTTTCGCAGTCGCCAGAGACTGTCTTGCCTGAATGTAGAGGTTTTGGATTTCGCCTTTGAGTCCATCACCAATGTCAGACTGATCGATCTTTGCCTTCTCTTCATCGATCAATTCAATGGTGATCAAGTCTGCCTTTGGTTGGGTCTTGGGCGTCTCCAGTGGGATTGCGTCTTCTTGATCGTCTTCGGTTGCGTCGCGCCGAGTGGAGCGATTCGACGGATTGGATTGGCGGTTGGATTCCTGTGGGGTCGCAGTTACAGGAATTGTGACGGTAAGGACCAAGGTCAACAGGAGCGTTTTGATCAGTTTTTGCTTGGCGATATTCACGCATGTCCTCTTCATTGAATGATGGCCACGTACGAGTTGAAAGCCATTCGAACAATAGTTTAGAGGATATGGAATCGTCAGCGAAGACGGATCAACGTTCCAGTTCCATTGCCTGACCCGCCGCCAGCGAGCTTTCCAACATCAGTGAGACCCATTGTTCAGAGGATGCGAATTGCCGTTTGAAGCGATAGGCCATGAACTTTCGCAACGACCGCCACTTCAAACCACGAATGCTGTCGCTCCAAGCTTCGCCCTTGGCTACCAGTGCCCTGCCCTGTCCGAGGAAATATTCGCGAACGTAAAGCTCCGTCATTCGGCTTCGATCGATGAAATGCTTGACTTTAGAATCAGGAACCCAACGTCCCGAATAGCCTGCATCGAGCACGCGACGCATCATTTCGAGTTCGTCTTCGCCGTTTACTTTTTGGCCTCGGCGGCCAAGTTCAACATCGAATGGGAAGTGCTTTTGAACACTTGATCGGATCGCAAAATTGGCTCCATACGGCAAGCAGTCTTTTGAGAAAGGGATCGACTGGTCACCAAGATCTCTGGCCGCGAAACAACCTTTTAGCTTTTCCCAATTCTCAGTGATCCAAGCTTCTGGGGTTTCCTCAAAGTCGGGCTCGATCTTGCCGCCAAAGAATGCGGTGTCCGAATTGTCGTCCGCGAACTCGACGTACTTCTGAATCAGGAACGCGTCGAGGATCACGTCGTCGTCGGTCCAGATTAACAGATCGCTGTCGATGTGCTCAACGGCTTTGTTGCGAGCGTAAGTGTGACCTTGTTGGCTTTCGTCCAACAGCAAGACTTGATGTCGTTTGGTGAAGGACTCATCGAGGGCAAACTGTTTGAGAAGGTTGGCAGTTTCATCCGTCGATCCGTTGTCAACCACAATGACTCTCAGTTTCACTTGATAGGGCACGATCAGCCGTCTAATGCTGTCGAGCGTTTTCTTCAGTAAGTCGGCGCGGTTCCATGTGCAGATCACGAGGTCGACTTTCTCGATCGGCAAAAAAGGAGGTTGCGGCGGCTCCGAATGTTCGGTTTCATCGCTGTCTGGTGTTGAGTGCATAGTGCCATCGTAATCGTTGTCGGCGGGGCTACAATGGATCCGAAACGATGAACAGAAAGCAGAGATAAATGGCGCTTCCGAAAAATGTTCTTGGCACGGAACTTGAATGTTGCTGCAACGATCCGATGACTGGATTCTACCGCGATGGCTACTGTCGTACCGGTATGGGAGACCACGGTGTGCACACTGTGTGCGCTGTGATGACGGACGAGTTTTTAAAATTCTCCAAAGAAGCCGGCAATGACCTTTCGACGCCTATGCCTCAGTATCAATTTCCAGGACTTAAAGCCGGTGACAAATGGTGCTTATGCGCTTCGCGTTGGCAGGAGGCTTACGACGCCGGGATGGCGCCGCATGTTGTCCTCGAGGCCACTCACATGTCCAGTGTCGAATTCGTCAACTTGGACAACTTGAAAGAGTTTGCTGTCCAAGAATAGCGTGCGGAGAACTAGCTGACCTGCTGTTTCGTTTTTTGTTTCTTGCTTCGTGGACCTCGGTGCGGATGAATAAGGTCGTGCACCGAGTAGTTTTCTGCCCGGAATGAAATCTCGTCGTCGAGGTCTTTAATGAGCCGAAAGTAAATGTTCTTCATCGCGTCGTAGCAAAGAATCACCAAAAGGAACGTCAGGGCACAAACTTGGAATGTTGGATTCAGGAGCATTCGAAGCCAATCTTCATTTTGCTTGAAAACATGGCTGTCACGATATCCATCGAGGTAGGGCACAAAAAAACAGTACGCGAATATGACCGCATTGACCGGTACAAGCATGAACGCAAAACAAATCGTCGCGCTTTGTTTGAATGAGCGCAGTGAATCTTTCTCGATTTGAGCACGCTTCTTTGATTTACTGCCGTCGGCGCGATGTGAATTTAGTTTGATTTGATGACGTAAGCGTCGAGGTAAATTGCGGGTCAATAGTTCACCGCATGCAACCACGATGACCAATTCAATCAACATGAAAATCTGCCACCAAACCTGTTGGATAATCAATGTTGCAATCGCAGCCAGCAGAATAATTAAGCCGACAGCGACCCGATTGGAGCACGGCAGCTCAAACTTTTGGTTTGCGTTGTAGGCAAATTGTTCAGCCATGATCCCTGTCTCGTCGGTGCGGTATTGAATTGCTTTCGACCTTTGCAATCCTACTTTCATCAATCGCTTCAATCAAATCTCGTTGCCCAATCGTCCAATTCGGATTTGACTTGTTGTCGACACGCACTCAGAGACAGGTTTTTGTCGAGCGGAGTTGTTCCTTGCTAAATTTTGGAATACCCCGATAATTTTGACCAATGAGTAAGAAATCCGACCAGTGGACCAGACGTGTCCATGGGTTGGCGAATGATAGAAGGATCGACAGCCTGCAGCGTTGCGGGTGTCATTGAATCGCTCGGGCGGGCATTGCAGTGATCAAACGGATTGAATTAATCAACTTTATGTCGCATAAGCACACGGTGATCGAACCGTCTGCCGGGCTGACAGTATTGGTTGGTCCCAACAATTGTGGCAAGTCCGCGATCGTGACGGCTCTGCAGATTCTCTGCCACAACGACAACTCAACTTACGTGCTGCGTCATGGTGCCAAAGAGTGCCAAATCATCGTCGAAACAGATGCTGGCCATCGTATCCAATGGAGCCGCAAAAAAAGTGGTTCGCCCAGCTACAAAATCGACGGAAAAGAGTTCGATCGAATTAGAGGCGAAAGTGGTGTTTGGGACGAGCTGAAACGCACGCTGAAATTGCCGCGGGTTGAATTTGACAACAGCAAGTTCGACGTTCACATAGGAGAGCAACGCAATCCGGTTTTCTTGCTTGGCGATAAGGGAAAAGGAGCGGCTCAGTTTTTCGCGTCCTCCTCCGATGCGATTAAGCTCGTCGAGATGCAGGACTTGCATAAGTCAAACGTTCGCGAAAACAAAAAGGAACATACTCGGCTCAAGAACCAGCAAACTCAAGTCGCGCAGGCGTTGGAGTCTCTCGATCCGATTGGGGCCGTCAATGAAGAATTGAGCGAAGTTGAAAAGCAGTTTGCGGAACTCAATGCCGAGAAGTTGGCGATCGATCGTTTGGAAAGTGTGCAGTCGGATCTTGCGAAAAAGCAAACTGATGCGAAACGTTTTGCTGCGATCAAGACTGTGATTGGCACGTTGTCTGAGCCGCCCCAGTTCGAAGACCCCGAGCCACTGCAGCTAAGAGTTGCTGAATTGTGCGGGCTTCAAAATACAATTCAGAAGAGTAGTCGTTTTCAAGAAGCCTTCCAGTCGCTTGCCGAACCGCCGGCACTGGCCGATCCTGAGCCTTTGCAAAATCGTGTTGCGCAACTTCGAATGCTTAATGATTCAATTTGTAAAAGTAGCCGATGCCACGAAGTGTTCCAGTCGCTTGCCGAACCTCCGTTGCTTGCTGACGCGACCTCGCTGCAGAACCATTTGTCCGCACTTCGGCTACAACAGCGATTGGTTAGCCGCCTCGCAAAGCTCCAGTCAGCACTTGCGAGTATCCCTCAGCCGCCCAAGCCGACTGATGCCGAATCGGTATCCTCGCTCGCGAAGTCCGTGGTGAATCTGCAGATCGCACATGAGTCTGTGGAGCAAATGAAAAAGGATTTGGCCTCCGTTGCTAAGAAGGTTTCGAAATCTAAATCGGCGATTCAAGATTGGGCAGCTGACAATCCGAGCTGTCCGACATGTGGAAGTGAAGTCAACGCCGAAACGATCCTCAGCGGCGGAGGTCATCAGCATGGTTAAATCAAACAAACGACAGTATCGCGGACTGTTGGTGATCGGTGATCCGCACATCGAGGGTCGCCAACCCGGATTCCGCAAAGATAACTTTCCAGAAACGATTCTTGGTAAAGTCCGTTGGTGCCTCGAGTACGCTCAGAAGAATAAGCTGCTGCCTGCGTTTCTTGGTGATGTGTTCGACAAGCCGCGCGACAATCCGACTTGGATGATTGGTGAGCTGATCGAGATGATGATGCCGTGGCCGGCGATCGGAATCTATGGAAATCATGATTGTGCCGATCCGCAACTGAGCGAAAATGATTCGCTTTCGATTTTGATCAAGGCCGGCTGCTTGCGGTTGGTCAGCGAGCTCGACTATTGGACGGGTGATGTTGAAGGCCGACGAGTTGTGGTGGCCGGGTCATCCTATCGACAACGCATTCCTCAACATTTCGATTTGGACAACGTCCCAAAAGATTCTCTATTTGATGAGAAGCCAACGGTCGTTTGGATGACGCATCACGATATCGACATTGGCAATTACGAAAATGGAAAGTTCGGCCCGTTCGAAATGATGAACGTCGACCTTTTGATCAATGGCCACATTCATCGTCCCGCCGAGCCAGTTCGTCGCGGCCAAACCACTTGGATGAATCCAGGAAACATTTCGCGGCGTTCCCGCTCGGAGCATGCTCGCAATCACGTGCCGACGGTGTTAGAAGTCACTTTTCCAAAATCTGGCTACGATGTGAAGACGGTCGAAGTTCCGCATCAATCATTCGAAGCAGTGTTTCATCTCGATGATGTTGCCGAAAAGGAATCGGAAGAGCAGCTTTCTAGTTTCGTGACTGGATTGGCCGATCTGACAAAGCGGCGCACTGCTTCGGGTGCTGGGCTGATTGAATTTTTGGAAAAAAATTTGGATTCATACAGTGATGGCGTGGCGACTGAAATTCGACAGCTTGCCAAACAAGTGACAGAAGGAAACTAGCAATGACCAGCGAAACAATTGATCAACTTCAGCGGCGATACGCTAAATTCAACGAACAGCAAATCCGCGTTCAGGCTCAGCTCGAAGAATCGCAGAAACGGCTCTCGGAATTGCAGCAACAGGCTAAGCAGGAGTTCGGCACCGACGATGTCGAGGCGTTGCAGAAGAAGCTTGAAGCGATGAAGAAAGAGAACGAGAAGAAGCAATCGGAATATCAGAAAGGACTCGATCAAATCGAGTCGAAGTTGAAGGAAGTTGAAAACGAGTTTTCCGAAACGGAAGTTGAGGATTGAGCGTTGAAGAACATCACTCTCCCTCTGGGAGAGTCAGACGCGAGGAACGAGTGGCTGGGGAGGGCGCAGTTTCTTAAGTTTTCCAATGACATGCTTTACATCGGCACCCTCCCCGTCGCTTAGGCTCCGGTCGCTTAGGCTCCGACCCTCCCAGAGGGAGAGTGATGTAAAGTACATCCTCTCCGAAGATCAAATGCTCCAATCACCTGAACAACTCCGCAAGCGAATCGATCGCCTTTCATGGCAGCGCGATGAACTAACCGAGAAAGCGAAGCGTGTTGCGGTCCGTTTAAAGGAGCTCGATCAGCATATGGAAATCGCTGCGGACGTCTCCGATGCACTCCAGTATCTTGGGAAGGAGCTTTTCGAAGAAGTTCTCGGCCTGATGGAAGAAAAACTTTCCAAGGCGATCGAAGAAGTCCTCGACCAGCCAATTCGATTCAAATCAGAAGCCGCATTCAAAAGTGGTGCGGCTCACGTGAGCTTTTCTGTCGAACGCGACGGCAACAAGGAAGATGTTCAACGCGGCCAAGGCGGATCGGTTCAGAATATTTTGAGCGTCGGACTGCGGATGTTTGCTCTGGCCAATCTGGATGAGTCAACGCATCGTCGTTTTCTGGTACTCGACGAGCAAGACTGTTGGCTGCGTCCCGAGCTTGTGCCTCGTTTAGTAAGAATCGTTCATCAAGCGGCTCGTGAGTTGCAGTTTCAGGTCATCATGATTTCTCATCATGACATCGGCCTGTTCGAAAAGTATGCCGACAAAGTCTATCGCCTTTCGCCCGAACGAGACGAGTTGCAAATTGCAGAGGTTGGGCAAAGTCCTTCAGATAATGACCTCGATTGACTTCGATCTCGTTTCATTGTGTCGACGAAAAAACCGACCTCAGATGAGGTCGGTTTCAGGTTCTCTAGACCGAGTTCGAAACTACTGCTCGAACTTCTTGGTTGGGAATGTTCCTTTCAGTAGAACGCCAGGATACAGGTCCCATGGATTGGCTTCAATTTCCGATGACAGGTAGCCTGTCGCGACGCTGGTTGCTGTCCCGTCAACAACGAAGCCGGGGTTGATGTATCCATCTTTGTTGACGTCTTCGATCGAACGAACGCTTCCGTCGGCGAAGACGAGGTTAACGTTTGCACTGTGATAGGCGTACCAATCACGTGTGTCCTGCAAAAACTGTCCGGGAACACCAGCTTCGCCCACTTTACCGTAGGTCTGGTTCAAGAATGCGGTTCGAGGAGTCCCGCCATCTGCTAACAGGATTGCATTTGATCCATTGGAAACAGAAGGACCATCGTTAAAGCTTTCTGCAACTGGAACACCTTGAACCAGCCCCAAAACTGCATCGATGTTTTTGTCCAAAATTCCATCACCTGTGCCTGAGGATTGATTTACGTCGCCCTGAGTACCGCAACCTAGTAGAGCAATCGCTGGAGCTGGTACGTCACCGGCATCCAACTGACGTAGTGTCATCGGCCCAAGACATCGCTGGACAGGGTTGGCTCCACTAGACCACCAGTCTTTCAGGCCACCAACGGTGCCGTTGTTGAAGAAGATTGGTTCCGAGCGAACCATGTGCCAACTTGATGCGTAGTTCGTGTTGTATCCCTCGACAACGACCTGTTCAAGAGTCGCTCCGTTACGAAAACCGACCAAACGTCTTGCTGGAGGAGCTTTGGAACCCGAGTCTCCACCAGAGAATGAAGAAGAAACGTTCAGTTTTTCTGAACCGACACAAACAGAAGATGGGCAAAGCAGCTGTCCAGCGATAACGTCCTGAGCATAGCAATCAGCGACCCAACCGTACTGATCAAACGCTCCATCGCGTACCGAATCAAATGCGCCGGAGCAAAAAGCGCCATCAGGCGAGTTCGCCGCTTTATTGAGGAGGCAAATTGCGAATTGTCGCAGGTTACTTTTGCACTGCGTGGATCGTGCTGCCTTTCGAATTGCAACAAAGGCGGGGAATGCGATTCCAATCAGCACGCCAATGATCATGATCACAACCAGCAGCTCTACCAACGTGAATCCACGCTTACGATTTCGAGTCATCAATGTTTCCTTCAAGTATTGAATTGTTCAAGTGGTTTTGAAGGCGGGAAGATACAGGTCGTTTGTGAAGGCTTGCCGAACAAGAAATTTGGATTTGGCGAAGGTTTCGTGAACATGCCTAAATAAAACGATCATATTTTCTTATTGGTTCGTGAACCTGAACTTAAAGGTTAAGGCGTATCCTCTCCGCCAATCACCAACCGAATTTGAAAGACCGATTGATGCTTCCTTCGCTCTCGCCAAACCCGCCACGTTATCGCCGCCATCGCAGCGGTTTTACGCTTGTAGAAATGTTGGTTGTTGTTGCCATCATCGGAATCCTTGTCGGTCTGTTGTTTCCAGCGCTGCAGGCGGTTCGACAAGCTGCTCGAAAAACATATTGCTCTGCTAACATTCGACAGGTCATCCTTGCAACGCTGACTTACGAAACCGCACAGATGGTGTTTCCACCAGGAGATGATGGGCAAGGAGCCGGATGCATCGTTCCTTTGCTTTCGTTCTTGAAGCAGGAGTATCTCTATGAACTCCACAACCAAGGTGCACAGCCAGGGGATACTTATCGCGATCTGTTGCTGGAAATGTCGGAACTGGATATCGAAACCTTGATTTGTCCAGCTTCTTACCCGGGCGAAGATAAGTCGAACATGAATGACATGGGAGACTTCACGACTCATTACTATGGAATTATGGGGCCAGCTGGGTCGGCGATGGCGTCTGATGGCTCGCACGATTACGACTACGCTGAATTGTCACCAGCAAGTCCCGATGGCCCAATTGCACTGCAAGGACTTTTTTCTCCGGGGCAAAACGGCAAATTCGTTGGTCGAAGGATCCAAGAAATAAAGGATGGCACGTCCTATACGTTTGGATTCGGTGAAATTTCGGGTTTCGAAAACTTGAAAGAAGAAGTGGAGCAACGAATCAAGCGTGGTGGTTGGGCCTTTGGTGCCGAATATGGATCCAACCGAATCCCGATTCGTATGCTAAGTGCAAAATCAGTAAGTTTCGGAATCAACACTGATGAAGGGCAAATCAACGACATTTCGTTCTCCAGCAACCATCCCGGTGGAGCCCAATTCAGTCTAATCGATGGTGCTATTCGGTATGTTGATCAAAACATCTCGGTTGATATTCTGAAAACATTTTGCAGTATCGACGAAGTAGAGAAACCAGAAAAACTTGACAACTTTTAACTGCTCTATTCAGACTTTAATTCGTAAACGGTTTCGCCGCCGATGATGGTTCGAAGAACCTTTGTTTCTAAAATTTCGTCATCAGTACATGTCAGTAGGTTGTTGGACAACACAACGAAGTCGGCCAGCTTGCCGACTTCGATCGATCCTTTGATGTCTTCCTCGAACGCAGCCTTGGCATTGTTGATCGTGTAGGACTCGAGTCCTTCCTGTCGCGACATGCATTGTTCG
Source organism: uncultured Pirellulaceae bacterium (assembly GCA_964582025.1). Classification (GTDB taxonomy): domain Bacteria; phylum Planctomycetota; class Planctomycetia; order Pirellulales; family Pirellulaceae; genus Mariniblastus. The sequence goes on from CAZORS010000066.1 coordinate 14,874, forward strand.
GGAAAGAACGTGACGCCGGGCTTGAGTTGCCGAGTCACTGATGCAAAGAAGCACGGAATCGGATCGACATCTTCGACCGGAGCATCTGTTCCGTTGGTCACGATGGCTCCGCTGTCGAGCAATGATTTCCAAACGTAGGCACCTTCTTTGGAACGTCGCATTCCAAGTCGTTTTGGGACGAAGATGGCGTCCGACGTGCAATGGACTGCCTGCATCGCCGCGATCACTCCCAGTTGGCCGAATCGCGGAATGTCGTCGGGGTGAATGTGTTGAGCATGTTCGATTCGCCAACGACGAGACTTTTCAGAAGGATTGGCTTTGAATTGACGTTCGAAAATATCGAGGACCTCGCGATTGGCTCGATCGCCAATGGCGTGCACGCAGAACTGATAGTCGTGTTTGATCGCTAGTGCAGCCGCTTCTTCCACCGACTCAATCGAACGCGTGTTCAAGCCGCGGCTCAACGGCATGTCACTGTAAGGCTGCAGCAACCAGGCGCCGTGAGCTCCCAAAGCGCCGTCGATTGCTCGTTTGATCGCGCGGACGGTGAGGTGATTGTTCGCATAGCCGATCATTCGAGTTTTCTTCAGGTGTCGCATCAGCGATTGATTGGTGTCGCGGACCATGACCCATAGTCGCGGTTTGACTCGTCCGTCGACAACGGATTTGAGGTATTCGATTTGAGCAAATGGCATCCCAGCGTCTTGGAAACTAGTGATGCCCTTGCGAACGCATTCCTCAGAAGCCAATTCAGCGGCGCGATTCAAGTAGTTGACGCTAGAGATGATCGTTTTACTTTGGCCTTCATCTTTGTATCGAGCGGAGTGAATCAAACCGGAGGCTTTCTCACGAAAAACGCCAGTTGCAGAGCCGTCTTCACTGCGAAGAATCGTGCCGCCTTTAGGATCCTTCGTGTCGTCGCTAATCTGGGCCATTCGCATCGCGTAGGCGTTCGCGAAATCCATGTGTCCACTGGCGTGCGTTAGCAACACCGGGTTGTTGGGTGATGCAGCGGACAAAGCTTCATGCGTCGGGTATCCTTCGACGTTAGGCGAAGGAGATGATTCCCATTTCGACTGATGCCAGCCACGACCGATGATCCACTTTCCAGGCGGAGTATTCGCAGCGGCGACACGGACCTGTTCAATGATCTCATCCCAAGAGTTCGCTTTCGTCAGGTCGAGATTCATTCGCATCTCGCCCAACATCAGGAAATGGCCGTGTCCCTCGATGAAGCCCGGCATGAGAAATTTTCCGTCGAGGTCGAGGACCTCCATGTCGGATTCGATCAGCTTCGTAATTTCGTCTTTCGAGCCAACCGCTGCGATGCGACCGTCTTTGACGATCAAACATTCCGCTTTAGGTTTGCTTCGGTCCATCGTTGCGATGTTCGCATTGATGACCGCCATGTCCTGCGCCAGCATAGTTGTCGAGCAAAGCAGTGTGAGCGCAAGGGCAAGCGTGTTCAGTAAAACAAACTTCATTTCGTGATCTTTCGACTAAGTGTGATTGCGAAAGCAAGCTTATTCGATTCGTTTGAAATTGCCTCTCTGGCCAGCGTCGAATTTAAACTTGATCGCAATGACTTTGCCTTCATCGTCTGAGGTGAACGATATCGAACCTGCGGATTTGAGCAATCCAAACGTGTCATCAGCGTACGCTCGCATTTCCATGTTCCGACCTAAATTCTTAAGCCATAATTTGCCGTCGATGAGGCTGACTTCATGGTCGCCTTCGTATTTGCCAACGAACTTTTTCACTTCGTCTTCTGTGAAGGCACGTTCCTTAGCGTAAGTTCCTTTGGTGACCGTTGTGTCCAGTTTGCGAATCCAGATATTGCGAAAGCGGACCGGGTTTCCGTGGTCTTGAAGTCCGATTGGTGCTTCTGTTTTCTGCGGGTCGTAGTCGTAGTGCAAGACCCAAGATGTTGGGCCGTAAGGCTCCGATCCATGTTGTACGACCACGCCATTGTGCAGCACAGTAACCATCGCCGGCGATACGAGATTCTTGTCTTCGTCGAATTTCGCCATGCGAAGAATGATGTCGTAAGTTTGCCACTGTCCGGGTCCACGACTGGCGTTGACCATCGGAGGATGTTGGCCGTAGATCGATGCGGCTCCGCCATCGGCGTAAGTTTTATTGTCGAAACTATCGAGCACCTGAACTTCGTATCCGCCAGGCAGGAACACGCCGCTGTTACCACGGCCTTGGCTTTTACCTTTTACGTTTGAAGGTGAGGCCCATTCAACATGTAGTTGGCAATCTGCAAATTTCTCTTTCGTGTAAATGAAGCCACTGCCTTTAACGCACTCCATCACACCATCTTTGACAATCCATTTTGCTTCTTTGCCATTGGGGCCATCCCAGTTCGATAGATCCTTTCCGTCAAACAGGACGATGGCATCGGACGGAACAGAAGATTTCGCAGCCGCTTCGCCAGGATCGACGACCTTTGGTTGTGGGCGATTGTTGTCGTGAGCTTTCCAGCCGCTTGAAAGTTGGGCGTGAGTTGAGCTGACACAAACCGCAACAATGGCGATCGCCAACGTGGTAGATATAGTTTTCAAGAGATGTTTCCTGCAAAGAAAAGGATGCTTGATTGAACTGGCCGACAAATTATAGACGGAGTTCCACCACGCAGCCACAATCTTTGAGGCTCAGAAGACTACACAAATTCCAGTTCTTCTTGAAAGTTCTGGCGGAAGCCCAGCAAGTCAAAGACGTTGATGGTTCCATCGCCATTGAAATCGAATTGCTCATCAAACGCCGCGTCTCCAATAGATTCACCAAAGGTTTGTCGCAGCTCCAACAAGTCAAAGACGTTCACATTGCGGTCGCCGTTGGCGTCACCATAGAAACGGAAAAAGTTATCTGCGGCAGTGTCGCCGAAGACAGAACTGCCTCCAGCGGTTCCATCGTCATCCGCATCAAGCGTGTTTCCAGAGGACGTTGTGATCTGGTCACCGTTAATCGTTAGTTGGTAGTTGCCGTCGGCAAGTGATCCCGAATCGGCATCGACAAAGGCTCCTGAGAACGTGAGGGTGACAACCGATTGCCCGCTGGAGTTATCGATCGTTGGCGTGACATTCACCGAGCCACCGCCAGGACCGCGCTGGATCAATTCGAAGGCTCCTGAACCAAGAGTTACGACGCCGTCGAAGCTGATTTCAAGTTCGTTGATCATCGACCGTTCGACTTCACCTGAATTGATGGAGACAGAAACAGCCGGTACGAACTCGGTCACTTCAACGGCAACGTTGCCTACTGAAGAGTTACCCGCCGAATCAATCGCCGTGTAAGTAAATGAGTCAGTTCCAGTGAAGTCTAGGTTAGGCGTATACTCGACGGTTCCGTCGCCATTGATTGAAACGGAGCCGTTGGCGGCAGTGCTGACGCTGTCGACTGAGAACGCATCTCCGTCCGGATCAGTGTCGTTTGCGAGGACATCAATCGTAACGGATACATTTTCATCTGTCACGGCCGTGTCGTCCACGGTAATCGGTGCCTCTGGAACTTTAAAAATCGCCAGTCCAGCAACAACAACGTCTTCGGTGCCTGCGATCGGATCAATGTTGATTGATATTTCCCCGCTCGCCGAGGCAGTGATCACTTGAGCGTACTCTGAGAGTTCGCGTGAACTGTCGCCAAGCTGATCGTTGATGAACAGGTCGTCCTGGTTGAATCGTTGCTCAAACGAAACGGCAGCGCCTGATCCTTGAATCGAAACGGTTTGCTCGATTGTGTCAAAGAAGCCTTCCGCCGAAAATACGTAAACGAAATAGTCTGTCGACGGCAGTAATTCGGAATAAACAAATTCAATGGAATCACCACCTGTGAAGATCTGCCCATCGATGTTGGCGATCGAATTGGTGTGTTGCGGGATCGTGTTCGTGTTGAGGGAAACTGCAAAGTCAGATGAGCCGCCATTGATCGTCAAATCGATATCGGAGGCTCCTCCTTCTTCGTTACCGAGATCGCTGGTGCCGCTGTTGTCGTCTCCGGAAAACGCAAACCAGTTAACCGGCGCGTTTGGAGTTCTGTCGAAGTCGACGCCAATCAAGGCAGCAGCTCCAATTTGGCTGATGGTCGCAGTGTCGGTTCGACTGACCGTGTTCCCATCGCCATCGTCGACGTCGGAGTACGTGATTTCAATTTCATCTCCAACATCTATTTGAAGAGTGCCGTCGTTTTGAACAGCGGCACCCCCGGCTGAACCGATCGAGAATGAATAGTTTCCGGCAGAGGTGGGTGAAACGGTTAGAGTTTCGCTGTCTCCTGAGTCCGATGTGATCGTCACCGTGACATCGCCTACCGCGTTACCGTCGCGAACTTGCCCTTCAATTGAATCACCAACGAAGTAAGAGGCTTGGCCAAAGTCGACCGAACCGGCACCGTCACCGATGAACAGGCCGCCAGCATTTTCGATTTGCGAGCGATAAACTGCGGTTCCAGTCCACCATGAAATGTCACCATAGACACTGGTATTGGTTGTGCCTCCTGAGAGAACGCCGGCGATAACCCATTCGCCGTTGACGTCAACCAAGACTGGACCGCCACTATCCCCGGGCGCTGTCGTTGCTTCGAATTCTAGTGGCGTCGAACTACTGCCACCGATCGTGTTGGCTCCGTTGGATCCGTCGTCGAAATCGGTTGAGATGATATTGGAACCATTCTGAGCAGACGGGCTACCGTATGCGTCGATCACGTTCTCACCGCCCCAGCGGCGGCCATCGGCTGTGAAGCCATGTCCAGAGCTACCAACACCGTTGTAGCCATAGCCGACAGTAACGGCTGTCAGCCCGACAAGATCATTCGTCGCGTCGATGAACCGCATCGGCGTCGCTACCGAGGCAGGCACGTTGCTCGAAAGAGTTAGGATCGAAACGTCACCTCCATCTAGAAGGCTCGAGTTCGCGTTACCTCCAGCGGGGTTTGAGACCGCAGAAATGCCGAAAGTTGCATCCGGATTGTTACTGTTGTCACCAAAACTGACGGAACTGTTTGTGCTAATTCCGCAATGCCGAGCCGAGATCACGGTATTGGCTGAAATCAAAGTTCCTGTGCAACCAACCGAAATCGAAACGACCGCATCAAAAGGTGCCGCATAGTCTCGAGACCCAACAGCGCCAATCGCATCGTTGATCACGATCCGCGGAAAGACTCCGGTTTCGGTCAGTGGGTCAGACAAGAGATCTTCGACCGCCGAAGATCGAATTTCCCGGTCGAAGATCTGGCCATCAAAAACGTTAACCCACGTATCGAATTCGCCAGCGGACTCTCCGTTGGAATCGAGGACGGTTGTCTCAACAAGCCACGAAAGCCGCGCTTTGTTGCCGGCGTAGTACCAAGCGAGATGGGCATCGGAATTCAAGTTTGAGGCTGTGCCCAATCCAGTTGATGCAATCTTTGTCGCGCTAGTGGCGTCGATCGGATCCGCATCGGTGGCGTAACCTTGGATGTTTGGCTTAGCGTGGTCGCGAACGTTCGTGATGTTACCGTCAACATCTTGGACGACTGTCAGCCACGAATTGGAAACTGGCAACCCATTCCAAGATTGCTGAAACACAGTGGTTGTCTCCACTCCATTGGACTCAGAAGCAACTTCCGTGAGTTGATTCAAACCTTGTTGAAGCCAAGCCGTATCTTGTCGAACAGCGAGTTGATCGACTAGTTGCAAATCGTTTTGAGGAAGTTGACTGAAATCCGCCGCCAGAAGAATTTTGGGCTCGTACCGCTGATACTCCAAATGAGAGTTGTTTCGTTTTCTCGAAGAAGTGATATTTGCGATGCGGGACGATCTGTTTGCCATTTGAATTCTCAGGAAGGAAAGTATGTCAGTGATGGAAGGCGACGCTGCCCAATTTCAGGCCGCACAGCGTCGACCCATGTTATTTGTCGAGTGCAAAACAATCAATGCAGACAATTTCAAACTGAGGGGATTGGACCAGTGCAATTAGAAAACGCACAACTTTTGTAGTACTTTTGGGTCGAGATAGCTGCGGTCGAGTTTTTCCAGTTGAAGTTCTTCGACACGTAGAATTTTTTTGCAAAAAAGTCCATGTCCGCGAATCACGAGATGACAGCTATCTTCCGCGGTTAATTAGATGGTTGTTTGATACACGGCGACAGCGACAATTGGGACAGTGTAAAAGTAGCCTCAATAAAGAATCGATCGATGTCCAAGCATCCGTCTTCTAAAACAAATGTCACCGGACGTGGCTCAAGCCTGCGGGTCGTGAGTCGGTTCGAAACGGTCCGGCGAATTGACGATGAAGAAGTCATCAACGATCCGGAATACATCGAGTCGCTCGGTCAAAAAGTGGCGACGGAATACTTCGAAGACTGCTCAAATTCTGTCGTCAGTGAAAACAACAGTCCCGACATTCCCTTTCGCTACAGCCTCAATCCGTATCGCGGATGCTCGCACGGTTGCAGCTATTGCTACGCTCGGCCGACGCACGAATATCTTGGGCTCGGGCCAGGGCTGGATTTTGAATCGAAAATTGTCATCAAGCCCAACGCGGCGGAGCTGTTTCGTAAATGGCTTGTCGAAGGGAGCCGCAAAGACCGCGCCGTCGAGCCAGTGATGATCTCCGGAGTCACGGATTGCTATCAAGGCTGTGAGAAAAAGTTTGAACTCACACGACAATGTCTCGAAGTCGCACGTGACTTTCGCTATCCCGTTCAACTGATCACAAAGAACGGTTTGATCCGCCGCGATCTGGATTTGATTGCAGACCTCGCGTCGATGCAATTGGTCTCCGTTGCGATCAGCATCACGACGCTCGACCAATCGCTAACTCGAATCATGGAGCCCCGCACCAGCGCCCCGCAGGTGCGGTTAGATACGATTCGACAAATCTCAGATACCGGTTGTCCGGTGATGGTGATGGTGGCTCCGATCATTCCCGGGATCAACGAACAGGAAATTCCAGCCGTGCTCAAAGCAGCCGCGGAATCCGGCGCGACGCGAGCCGGCTACGTCGCGTTGCGATTACCGCTAACCGTCGAGCCCGTGTTTCTTGAATGGCTGGAACAACATTTTCCTGATCGCAAACAGAAAGTCATCGAACGAATTCGCACGATGCGAGACGGAAAGATGAACAGCTCAACGTTCGGCGAAAGAATGACCGGCAAAGGCGTCTGGGGCGATCAAACTCGTCAGTTGATGACTATGTTTTGCAAACAATACGGTTTGGACTGCGGTGTCAGCTATGGAAAGCCAACGCAGCGCCCGAAGTTGCGATGCGATTTGTTTCGCGTTGTGGAGCGAAACGGCAACGTTCAGGGTGAACTTTTTTGATGAACAGTTTTCGTTAGCTTTCGTACAGAAAGTTACGCCGCGATATTGTTAGCTGACTGATGGAGGGATCGGTTTGTCACAGCTCGCCACTACAACACGTGAACCTTTGAGTCGTCTTCAGGCGATGAAGCGGATCGCATTCTGGCTGTTGGTGGTGCTGTTCTTTAAAGTGCTCGGTTCGATCGTGCTGGAGTATCAGAACTACTTTCCAGCGAACTTCGATTCGAATTTTCTCTTTGGCCGGCGAGAATTCTTTGCTGGAATTTATCGTTTTGCTTTTTACGCCCACATCATCAGCGGGCCGATTACTTTGCTGATCGCCGCGTTCCTGATGTTCAGCGGGAAGCAAAAGTCATTACGTAAATGGGGCCATTGGCATCGGCGATTGGGTAAAGCGCTGGCGTACTTGGTACTGCTGGTGATGTTGCCCAGCGGATTCGTGATGGCGACGCGTGCGATGACGGGCCCGATCGCTGGAGCCGCATTCTTTGCGTTGACTATCGCTACGGCGTTTAGTGTATGTTTCGCTTCGTGGCACGCAAGCCAACGTCGATTTGCGATCCATCAAGTCTGGGCGACTCGCAGTTTCATTCTTCTTTGCTCGCCGATGCTGCTGAGGATGATGACCGGAGCAACGATCGTGTTCGATGTTGAGGGCGATTGGACTTATCGATTCGCGGCGTGGGGAAGTTGGTTGATTCCGCTGACAGTCTTTGAGGTCAGAAGACTACTTCGGCGGCATTTGGTTCATGGATCTTCAAAGGGAGCGTTGTCATGATGCGAAAGCCGAAACCTGTTGGATTCACCCTCGTCGAGCTGTTGGTCGTGATCGCGATTATTGGGATCCTTTTGGGTATGTTGCTACCCAACATCCGCAGCGTCAGAGGGGCGGCCCGACGAACTCAATGCCAGAACAACTTGCGGCAGATCGCGTTGGCGAACGTAAACTACGAATCAGCGCACATGCATTTCCCCGCGTGTACCGGCGTTGAAAGTTTTGGTGTCGGAAGCAGTGATCGAATGAGCGGATTCGTTACGATCTTGCCATTCATTGAGCAGAACAATCTCTATGAGCAGATCACGAAGTCCAGCGTCATCGACGGAGTTGAATATCCTGCCTTTCCGCAGTTGCATCTTTCAGGGTATTCGCCTTGGGAGACGCGAGTGCCAAGTTTTCTTTGTCCGAGCCTGACCGTCGAAGAAGACGGCGTCGCTCCGATTCACTACGGCCTTTGCATTGGAGACCGTGCTCGAAACATTGCATCTCCAGAAAAGCTTCGCGGCGGATTCGGTGGTTCGTTAAAGTGTACTTTCGACACGATCACCGATGGTTCCAGCAACACGATCATGGTCGGCGAGATCGGCAGCCACATCGACGAGGCTTCGGAGAATCCGTATGCGATCGACCAGCCAGAATCTTTCCTTGATAGTCCCGCCGAATGTTTCACATTGACTTCGGGTAGCGATGAAGGCTGGACTTATTCCAAAGCAGTAGTGCTCGGAACCGTTGGCCGCGGCGGACATTGGGCTGACGGTCGATCCGGCGTGGCGTTGTTCAATACAATCTTGCCTCCAAAATGCCCAAGTGCTGCAGTTTCCGGAAGCGTTGGCGTCGATGGAATTTATTCAGCGAGTGGACCTCATCCGGGAGGAATTAGCTTCGCCCGGTTTGACGGATCCGTTGCGTTTATCAATTCAGAAATCGATGCGGGAGATTCATCAAGTTCGACGCTCACCGAAAAGGAAATGAGTGAAGGTGCAGCGACTCCATTTGGAGCTTGGGGAGCACTGGGAACGATCAACGGCGGAGAGGTGTTTGATGAGTACTAAGCAACCACGAATTGCCGGTCAAAGTCGAGGATTCAGCATCCTTGAACTGTTGGTGGTAATCACCATCATCGGAATCTTGATTGGGATGATGCTTCCGGCGGTGCGCCGAGTCAGAGAAGCCAGCCCGCGGACACAGTGCATGAACAATCTACGACAGCTTGCACTCGCAACTTTAAATTATGAATCAGCAAACATGAAATTCCCGGCATGCACTGGGATTGGCCGATTCGGCGACGACGGAAGTGCCAATCAACTCGGCGGCTTTGTTGCGATACTTCCTTTTCTTGAGCAGAACGATCTCTACGAACAAATCACACAATCAACAACGATCGATGGCGTTGAGTATCCCGCATTTCCTCCGCTCCACGAATCAAATTACAAGCCGTGGCAAGCGAGGATTCCAGCTCTTCTTTGCCCAAGTCTGTCAGACGAAAGCCAAAAGTTTGGAATGGCTCACTACGGATTTTGCATCGGCGATCGAGCGAGAAATGTTGCTTCACCGTCAAGTCTTCGCGGTGTTTTTGGCGGAAGTCTACAAAGTTCTTTTTGGGAAATCACTGACGGTTCAAGTAACACCATTTGCCTTGGTGAAATCGGTTCGAATGTCGAAGGCGAATTTGAAAGCCCATTTGCCATCGACCAGCCTGCATCGCTACTCGAAGATCCCTCGCAGTGTCAAACATTGGTCAATGGAGATCGTGCGAGCTGGACGTTTCGCAAAGGTGTTGCCTTGAGCACGATTGGTCGAGGAGGCCATTGGGCTGACGGTCGCGCCGGCGTTGCCTTGTTCAACACAATCTTGCCACCAAAGAGCCCAAGCGCCGCAATCAAAGGCAGCGCGGGTGTCGATGGAATTTATTCTACGACTGGTCCTCATCCGGGAACGTTGAACGTTGCTCT
>CAZORS010000067.1:0-7478 GCA_964582025.1 uncultured Pirellulaceae bacterium
CATCGGCTACGTTCGTACCTCACTACGCGATGTCAAATTCTTATTTGTTATCCAGTGTTTCGGAATGTTGATTCGTCATGCACCATTAGTACACGCCAACATCGGGAAGTTGTGCTTCTAGGAACGCGCGAGATTCACTAGCCACATCGCTGATATAAAGGTGCTCCAAATTCGTCATCTTCTTGAGCGACCGCAAGCCTGCCTCGGTGACGGGCACACAAAGATAAAAGGTCTTCAGATTGGTAAGTCCTTCGAGATGGACGAGCCCGTGTTCCGTGATCGCAGTATCGTGAATAGTCAGGAGTTCCAAATTGGTTAGCTGACCAATGTGCACAAGGCCTTCGTTGGTGATCGCGGAGCCTTCAAGACTCAATTCGGTAAGGCCGGTCAGCTTTAAAATGTGTTGCAAGCCATTATCACCGACATCGGTTTGCACAAGACAGAGTTCTTTGAGGTTGGAAAGACCTCGTACATGAACAAGGCCGGAGTTGGTAACGCGAGTCCCAAGAAGATCCAAAGTTTCGAGCGATGTCAATTTAGCGACATGAGCCAGACCAGCATCGCTAACGGCGGTTTGACGAATATCGAGGGACTTCAATTTTGGGAAGTGACGCAGATTCTTCAGCCCGTCATCAGAAATGGCCGCGCGCCAGAGCCTGAGCGATTCGAGATTGGACATACCAATTAAATTCGGCCAGATTGCATCATCAACCTCACATATGGAAAGATCAAGTTCTCTCAATTTTGGGAACGCAGCAAAGTGTGCAAGGTCTGCAGAAGAGAAAGTTGTTTCGAAGAAGCACATTGACACAACGTTGTCATCGTCATCAACATTTATATCATTGCTTTTGCGAACAAATGAAGCGATCGCGCGGTCATTGGCGATCTGTTTTTGCCACGTTACCAACAGAATGACACAAAAAGCCAAAACGATCACAGAAATGATCAATTGGCTTAGACTAAATTGATATTTTTTGGTGCCCATTTTTCAAGCCGGATAACGTCAACGATCACGAATGGAAATCCAACCACTTCACACCTGCCCGAATGAGTGCTTCGTGGTGAGTAGACCGAGGTCTCCAAGACTTAGGTTAGCCTTTGTTTTCTCTGTTTGCCACCTGTTTCCGTTGGTGGTATCGGCGTCACTGACCCAGTTCAGTTTCCGCGTCGCGATTGCACATTGCTTTAGCTCGGAGGGCGACACAGCCATTGCCGGTGTCGCCAAGCGTCGTAAGGCACCGCTTTTTGTCCCATTTCAGATATTCTAGCCCAGCGGGCGACTCAGTTTCCGGCAGCACAAATTCTGTGTCGTCCGCTGGGCTGAAACACTGTTCTACTTTAAAAAGCGCAAGAGAGTGAATACTTGCTGCCGTTTCTTTGTGCCCAGCATTCACTCGCTTCCGCTTGGGGCGTGTATTTGCATTCTGATCTCTCGATGATTTTCGCGTTGACCGTTGGCGGGTCTTAACAAATCCTTGGCTCCCGATCAGAATATGAGTTCGCCGATTCAACCGTTTCGGCACAGTTCAATATCGGAGCCAGACATCATGTCCGCATTTTATAAGCATTGCTGTTTCCTAAGCTTTCTGCTGGTCGCCGTGTCGATCAGCTCTCTATCCAAATCCAATGCCGACGAAGGCATGTGGTTGTTCAATGACTTGCCGAAAGAGTACTTGAAGAACAAGTATGGCTTCGAGCCGACGGATGAGTGGGCTGACAAATTGATGAAGTCGTGCGTTCGATTCAACGTCGGCGGATCGGCTTCGTTTATCTCCAGCAACGGTTTGGTACTGACCAATCATCATGTCGCATTCGATACGCTTTCGAAACTCAGCGACAAAGACAACAACTATGCAAAGGATGGTTTCCTCGCCGGTTCCATGGAAGGCGAATTGAAAGCACCGGATCTGGAACTTAACCAACTTCAGAAAATCACCGACGTTACAGACAAAGTAAACGAATCGGTCACCGCCGAAATGACCCCCGCGGACGCGGCAAAAGCCCGACGGGCTCGCATCGACGAGATTCAAACGGCAGCCACCAAAGAATCAGGATTGCGATCGGATGTGGTTACGCTGTATGGCGGCGGCAAATACCACCTGTACCAGTACAAAAAGTACACCGACGTACGTTTGGTTTGGGCCCCAGAAGCCGGCATCGCATTCTTCGGTGGTGATGCGGATAACTTCGAGTACCCGCGATTCAATCTGGACGCCACGATCTTTCGAGTTTACGAAGATGGCAAGCCTGCAAAGATAGAACACTTTTTGAAGTGGTCTGAAAACGGTCCCGATGAAAACGAATTGGTTTTCGTTGCCGGCAACCCCGGGCGCACCAGCAGAATTTTCACCACTGCCGCCTTAAAGCACCAACGCGATACGCGGATGCCATACGTTCTAGATTTCATTCGTCGCCGGGAAGTTTTACTTCAACAGTTCGGGCTCGGCGGACCTGAAAAAGAACGTATCGCAAAAGACCAATTATTCGGAATTCAAAACTCTCGAAAAGCTTACATGGGCATGCTTGGCGGATTGCAGGATCCTAGCGTGATGGCGACGTCAGAAGCGGCAGAACAAAAGCTTCTGGAGAAAGTGAAATCGACTCCAGAACTTCAGGAATACGCGTCCGCGTGGGAAAAGATTGCAGACGTTCAAAAACGCAAAGCAGAGATGCAAGGGCAAGGAGTTTTGATCAGTTCGCGAATGTTCTCGATTGCACAAGAGCTTGTTCAAATGGCGACCGAAGATCAAAAACCTTCAAGCGAACGACTTCGCGAGTTTCAAGATTCAGGTCGTGCTTCGCTTGAGCAACAACTGTTTTCTTCAGCCCCAATTTATCCAGAATTGCAACAAGCTGTTTTGGCGGACGAGATCGCTCGCATGTGCGAGATGCGTGGAGCTGACGATGAATTGTGCCAAAAGATTCTGGCTGGAAAGAATCCGATCGATCGTGCATCGGAGTTAATCTTTGGATCAAAACTTGCAGATCCGGAAGTTCGCAAACAAATTGCAGCTGGCGGAATTGAAGCCATCAAAAGCTCGGACGATCCGTTGATCAAACTCGCGTTGGTCGTGGATGACAAAGTTCGTGCGGACAGAAAAGTATCTGAAGAGCTTGGTGAAATTGAGAAACAGGCCTACGCTCAAATTTCAAAAGTTCTTTTCGCAGCAAATGGTACTTCGGTTTACCCCGACGCGACTTTTACTTTGCGTTTGGCTTTCGGACCAGTGAAGGGCTACGAAGAGAAAGGTAAATCGATTCCGGCATTCACTGACATCGACGGAACGTTTGCTCACGAAGAAGGTCACGTCGGACAGAAAGACTTTGATCTGCCGGCAACTTGGGCTGCTGCAAGAGGTAAAATTCCTGGCGGAACTAGGATGAACTTTGTTTGCACCGCCGACATCATTGGCGGAAACTCAGGTTCACCCGTTGTCAACAAAGATCTGGAAGTCGTAGGCCTAATCTTCGATGGCAACATTCAGTCGTTGATCGCTGATTATGCTTACACTGACAAACAGGGGCGTTCCGTCAGCGTGCACTCCAACGCGATCCGTGAAGCGTTGCGATACGTTTACGATGCCGAAAATCTTGCTGATCAACTCGGCAAGTAACTCATCCTGAACCTCGATTCCAAAGGCTCGGCGTCCAATGCCGGGTCTTTTTTTGGTTGGTCGCGATGCCAATTGGTCCAATTTCTATCCGGTTGAGTCAACTTTAACTATTTTTGAAACCATTACGTTTCCGAAACAGTCGATACGAACACGGGTTTTACGCAATAAATCCGCGGTCAATTGAGTTCAGTTGTGTTCTCGACGTATTCTCGCAGGCTGATTTTTGCCGATCCCCCTGGATGTAGGATCATTCGATACGCTTCCGTGGAACCAACCAATGAGCAATGCCTCCAATCTGGAATCTGACCAATCAGGAGATATCAGCATCGATGCGATGTTGGATCGGATTAATCGGATGGCGTCGGGCGAATCAGTTCCACCGATCCCTCAAGGTATCCCTGCCCCTCTTGCAACCACCCCATCGCAGACACCCGCCGTCGGCTTGGTGACTGCTTCTCCACCGCCTCCACCGCAAGTGGGAATGGAGCCGGCTCCGACTTCTTCAGAGCCTCAGGACAGCAACACGTTTGTCCCCGCCGAACCGCAAACTCAAGCAGATCTAGGCATCTCGGCGTCGCTAGTCGAAGAACTTGCCTGCAAATACTTGTTGTCAAAAGGCGAAGCGTCAATTCGAAACATCAGCGATCAGCTCGGTGTGCCGTTTGCGGTGATTGAAGATCTCGTCACACGTCTCAAGAATGAGCAGTACTTGGGATACATCGACCAAGCAGCAATGAACGACTACATCTGTCGCTTGACGGATAAAGGACGTCAACTTGCCAAGGATTACTCAAAATCATGTACGTACTTCGGAACGGCTCCGGTAAGCTTCGAAGACTACGTTGACAGTGTCAACGCTCAGACGATCAACGATCAAAGTCCAAGCCAAGAAGACCTCGATCGAGCATTTTCTGACCTGTTGATCGATCCGACAATGATGATTCGCCTTGGACCGGCAGTTAACAGTGGTCGCGGTATGTTCCTGTTTGGATTTCCCGGAAACGGAAAGACCAGTATCGCGGAAAGAATCACTGAAGCTTTCGGAAAGTACGTTTGGCTTCCCAAAGCCGTGACCATTGACCGAGACATCGTTCGCGTTTTCGATCCAATGAACCACGAAGAGTGTCCACTCGAAGAGAATGACGACATCCTCGACCAAGTCCGCTACGACAAACGGTGGGTTCGAATCCGTCGACCAACAATCGTCGTTGGTGGTGAACTAAAAATGGAGCACCTTGAGCTTCAGTACAACGCCGAAACGGGAATCAGCGAAGCTCCGGTACAAATCAAGAGCAACACTGGCCTGCTGTTGATCGATGACTTTGGCCGTCAGCAAATGACAGTCGACGAGCTTCTCAATCGTTGGATCGTTCCACTTGAAAAACGATATGACTTCCTGAACACAAGTAACGGAAAGAAAGTCCAGGTTCCGTTTGATCAGTTGGTAGTATTCTCAACCAACCTCGAACCCAAAGACCTCGTTGATGACGCGTTCCTGCGCCGTATTCCTTACAAGATTGAAGTCCCAGATCCATCTGTCGAGAACTTCGTAAAGTTGTTCGAGATCATGTGTACCAAAGTCTTCAAAATCGAATATAAGCCGGCGTTGGTAAAGTATCTGTTGGAGGCCCATTACCTACCAACAAATCGCCCGCTGCGAAACTGTCACCCGCGTGACCTGTTGCTTCAAGTCAAGAACTATTGTCGCTACTTGAAACGCGATTTCGAACTAAGCAAAGAAGCTCTGGACTTCGCATGCGAGAACTACTTCTCGATCATGTAGTCAATTGGCAGCAACAAACCTCTCAAGGTCCTCAAAAAACCTTGGGTAAGTTTTGGAAACACAGCCGGGATCCTCTATTTCAATTCCTGGCTGCTTCAACCCAATGAGTGAGAAACTCATCGCCATTCGGTGATCATCATAAGTAGCAAACGTCGTCGGTTTCATCGGACCGGGATAAATCGTCAATCCGTCTTCTCGCTCGTCGACGGTGATACCAAGCTTCCGCAATTCGATGACCAGATTGCCGATGCGATCCGTCTCTTTCACACGATTGTGAGCGACGTTGCGAATATTTGTCGGACCTTCGACGAACAGAGCGACCGACGCAAGCGTTTGTACCGTGTCGCTGATGTTGGCCATATCGATATCGATTCCGTGCTTGGCACGCCCAGAAACCGTAATCGAATTTACGTCGACCATTACTTCACAGCCCATTTTCTCGAGACAGCGAACAAAATCCACGTCGCCTTGTAGAGAATCTTCCCCTAACCCAACCACGGTCGCGGATCCGCCAACGATCGCTGGAATCGCAAAGAAATAGCTGGCCGCCGAAGCGTCTGGCTCGATTGAATAGTCACATCCGCGATAACGTTCGGCCGATCGAATCAGGAATGAGACAGGAACGCCATCCGCTTTCTTGATTTCGACATTAGCGCCAAAGCTCTGCATGAGTTCTGTCGTCATCGAAACGTAAGGCAGTGAAACCAGCTTGCCGTCGATCGTGATCGCCAAATCGTCTTTCAGCTGCGGCGCCGCCATCAACAGACCACTCAGATATTGACTGGACAAACTTCCAGCTACAGAAATAGCTTTCGTCGGCGTGCTTCCGGGCTTAATAACAACAGGTGGACAACCTCCGGGTGAAATCGCTTCGACATTGGCACCGAACTGCCGGAGTGCTTCGACCAATGGGCCGATCGGACGCTGTCTCATTCGCTCGACGCCATCGATTCGGAAGTCACCACCAGCCAACCCCAACATCGCGGTCAAAAAACGAATTGAGGTTCCGCTGTTGCCGATCTCGAGGTCAGCCTTAGCGATCGGGATTGAACCGCCCTGTCCCTCGATTTTGACAACGCATTGGTCACGATCATGCGATAGAGTGAAACCAAGTCGCGAAAGCGACTCCAGCATCACTTGTGTGTCGTCACTATCAAGTACCCCGGAAAGCCTCGACGTGCCCTCAGCAAGCGCGGCACAAATGAGTGCACGATTCGTGATACTTTTGGATCCGGGAGGGCGGATAGAACCGCTTACTGCTCCTCGAACGGGACTGATCGATCTGGTTTCGGACATTGTCTGAGCGTTGCGGGAGCGAGCCACCAATTGAAATGTGACTTCGAAGTATCATGACGAACAGTCACGAGTCTACGCTACCAAGCTACACAATTGAAGCCTACGCAGTCTTCGTCAACGCATCGCGATGGTCGCGGCAGTGGCTACACGCTGCCAAATGCACCGAAATCGACTCTACCAACTCTTGATCAGGAAGAACATTCACAATGTACTTCGGCAGCAGCCTCTTAACCTCCGAGCAGGCGATGCCGCCCGGATAGTTGGGATTGCCTCTGAGAGCTCCTAATTCGTCCTTCTGACCGAGCAAACTCCAACCAGCAAAACCGGCTCCGGCAACGACAACGGCAGCAGCCGAAGCTGACTTGAGGAATTGACGCCGCGCAATCGCGTCGCTGCGAGATTTAGCTAAATCTGAAGCCGAACCAATTGCACCTTTAGCACAAGGCTGCCAGTCGCTATTTGTTTTATTTGAGTTTGGATTCATGGCAAAGTCGATTGGAAGTATTTCGAGAGAGTACCAAGTATTAAATTGTTCGACATGCTGGACCGACTCGGTTAGCACGACACATATATAATGAGCTAATTCTGTCGAAAGGCAAAAGCCGATTGAATAATAATGTTTCTACAGTGGGATGGATAACGGTTTGCAGGAAAAAGCGTGAGCCAGCTCACGCCAAGACCTTCATCGGCGGCTGGGGTGGATCCGGGATCTTCAGCTTCGGAGTCGGCTCGTTGACCTCTTCCGCAAGCTTTTCAAGCGACAGCAAAAAGATTCGACGGCGGGC
>CAZORS010000067.1:7578-24717 GCA_964582025.1 uncultured Pirellulaceae bacterium
CGTTGACCTCTTCCGCAAGCTTTTCAAGCGACAGCAAAAAGATTCGACGGCGGGCAATCGAGAGTAAACCCTCAGCTTGGAGCTGTCCAAGCACGACTGTAACGGTTTCGCGTGTGCTACCCACGATACTAGCCATCTCTTGATGCGACAGCCGGATTTGGAGCTCAATTCCGGAATCAGTCCGACGCCCATACTTTTCCGACAGCTCAAGCAGCAAATGAATGACTCGATCGCGGTTTGACCGAAAAAGCAAATTTCGCAATCGCCGTTCAACACGCTGCCGCCGCAGCCCTATCAATTTCGTCACGCCCAAAACGATCGAGGGATATTTCTGAACAATCGCCAGAAGTTCATTTTTGGGAATCGCGACCACAATTGACTTCTCTGCCGCCTCAGCGATGCCCTCACGCCCCGAATTGCTGTCCAGCAAAGACAGCTCTCCGAAAATTTCGCCCGGGTCGATGAACCCGATAATTGACTGTTTTCCCTCGGGAGTTGCGTGGCAAATTTTCACACGGCCCGAAGCAACCAACAAAATGTCGTCCGCAGCGTCATCCGGTAAGTAGACCGTCTCTCCGCGTTTGACTTTCCGCATTCGAGATTTGGATTCCAACCAAGCAATATCGTCTGCTGAAACTTGCGAAAACAAATCGCAATTCTTTATGTACCAATAACTGTCTGCCATCACTTCCTCGGGCCAGTTGAGTCGGGTGAATTCAAGCGTCACCAACGCCAATCGTACCTGCTCATCAAGATTGGGCACGAGTTATACTATTGTTTTGAACACCGTTGGTTCGCAAATGTATCTCAGATTACCAAACCGCAATGCCATATGCTTAACGTTGGTTCCAAAAATCAACACTGTAGGCAACCTGCTCGTGATCGAGTGTTTCATGCGCCAGAAGATCATCAGCTATCGCCGATACGGAAGCCCATGCATTGGCCGAATCCATCAAGTCGTATATTTCGTCAACAACCGACTTTAGCAAGCGCTTGGCAGTAGTCTGATTGGTGCAGAGGGACATTGCGGCTTCGCGAGCCGAGTTCCAGTCCGCAGCCCATTCGGGAACCGACTCCACCGCGCGCTCCCCACGATAGATCATCTCTGCGATGGGCCCGGCCAAGCTTACTCGAATTTCAGCTTCGACCAATTGTCGATTGGAAAGTCCTCTCCATCGAGTCACCGTGTCGCCAAAGCGAGCAGGACCATCGTCGTCCGGTGGCTCGATCGTCACGCGTTCAATTTCGCCACCGCATAAAACTGCCATCATCGCGTGCCCGGCCTCATGCCATGCGGTTAACTCTTCTTCCAATTCCATTTCGCCTCGGTTAGGGTCTGGCAAAGGTGGCATAGACTTAAAGCCTGGGGACATGCAGATCACAGACTGGAAGCCTATGCCACCAAGTTTCTATTTCCGAAAAGCTTTAACATCGGCAATCGTCTTTTCCCAATCGCCGGAAAATTGAACCGCTCGATCGTCAACGTAAACATGCGATGGTGGCTTGTGTTCGCATATTTCATCGACCTCAATCTTATGTTTCACCAACCAGTTAGCAATCGCCGCTCGACCTTCTTCAGTATGACAGCGAACCGAATGGACGACGATACGAAATTCCTTGCGGAGTTTGCGAATCGCGACGTCGACTTTGTGGATCGGCGGATCGGCGACGACACCGGCTCCTTGCCAGCCAGACTGATAGGAGTGAATCACACCATCGAAATCGAGGCAAACAGTCAATCGCTTCGGCGTGATTCCACTTTTCTCCAACAGCTCATCACTAGCTGCCTGAGTCGCCAACATGCGATCGATCGCGTCATGGCCGTCGAGCCATTCGCACTCCGCAAACGGTTCATCGTTGTAGACGCGGGTAAAGTGTTTGCGAGTGTGGTGCCTGCCAGGTAATCGTAACCAACTGCCAAAGTGATTCGTTCCATGGCTACCGGGAAAGAGATCCGGCAGTTCGTCCAACCCCAACGTTTGATAATCGGAAGTCAGCTCTTTCATGAATGTTCTAACCGTGTCGGTGTTCATGGGACTGCTGAAAAATTGCAGCAAGTGGTAGCCCCCGTTTCCGTTAGAGTCGGTCAGCAGCGGATCAAAACCACTGGCTTGCAACCGCTTGAACCAAGTCGTCGCGGCAAGGTAATTGGCCTCCCGTGATCCAGTGTGGTCGTCGAGGCTGTGATAGTCGATGTCGATTGCAAACCAACGGCTCGTCCCATTGGCAGCTTGAGAATGAATGCCCAACAGCCCTGAGCCTTCTCTCGCTTTGAAATGCTTCACCAAAGAAGAAACCTGCAGGGAAATTTTTCCTCGTTCACGACTAAACGGAGCCGTAACTGCTTTGTTCTTGGGAGCCCCACTGTTCGTTTCGCCACGATATTTGTCAGCGAGATACCGTCCCCAAATGTCGCGTCGATTTACCCACCGCTCCATCACCCACTCCCCCAGCTCCTTAGAGCGGTCCTTCCACTGTTGGGCAATCTGATCAAAATGGGCATCATTCATGGAAAAATAGGGGTGAAACTTGTACCAATTTAATCGTTAAAACCGTTAACCCGAGCATTTCGATCCGCTCGGGTTCATCGATTATCGCGAGCTTCGGGCTAACACTTTGGATGGCTGCGATTATCATTATAAATAGCAAGTCCAAAACCAAAACTTTTGCCTCGCTCAGTTTAACATTGTACCGCAGCCAGCTAACTTCGATCGTCCCCATGTCATCAAACACCCTTGCCCCGCAAACGACGAGTGCAATTCCGAACACAGATTCGGAGCTTTTCGCACATGACCCTAACGTTGTCACGAGAATCGCAGACGTTTCTCGGGATTTTGAAAGCGTTGACACAGGCATGACTTTCGTCGTCCTCCCTGCCTACAACGAGGGCGAAGGCTTGCCGATGCTGCTCGATCGCATTCGTCGAGTGTTCTCAGACAATGGTCGAGCTTACCATGTGATTGTTGTCGACGACGCGAGTACGGACGACACAGCTGAGATCGCAATTGAAGCTTCGACCGACATGCCAGTGTCTTTGGTTCAGCACATCGAAAATCAAAACCTTCCAGGTGCTCTGCGAAGTGGGATGACCGCAGCCGTTGGCCTTGGAAAGGAAGGCGATGTCATCGTCACGATGGACGGAGATGACACTCATCCTCCCGCATTCATTAATCCGCTGTTGCAAAAAATTGCCGAGGGCTATGACGTTGTCACCGCTTCACGCTACCAACCAGGTTCCCGAGTTGTCGGCGTGCCACAGTTCCGCGTGCTGATGACTTACGGTGCGAGACTGCTATTTCAGTTCATTATGCCGATCCCGGGTGTACGCGACTACACCTGTGGCTATCGAGCGTACCGTTTCGATATACTCCGGGACACGATGGATCATTACGGAGAAGAATTTGTCAGCGAGAAGGGATTTTCTTGCATGGCCGACGTGCTGCTAAAGATGCGAAAGTTCAAATACGTATTCGGGGAGGTGCCATTCCTGTTGCGATACGATCAAAAACAGGGGCTGAGCAAAATGAACGTTGGCCGCACCGTTAGTTTGACCCTGAAGCTTCTGCTGAAGCGACGTTTTGGCGGCTATTAGTCACTTTTTGACACTCTCCCGAAATACAAGCCCGAAGCGTAAGCGAGTGAATTTTCAGGCAATTCGATTCACTCGCCTGCGCTCCTGTGCTTCGGGCTTGAACTGCCGATCGCAAAACATTTTCCAACCTGAGCTCTACACGAATCCACACCATGAACACGCAAACTCTTTCAAACCCGCCCAATCCAAATGTAGCCAACGACGGCAAGAAAAAGTGGGCGATCGTTGGCGGCGGCATGCTGGGCCTGACACTCGCGATGCGAATGGCCAAAGCCGGACACAACGTGACGCTGATTGAAGCCGCCCCCGTACTCGGCGGTCTCGCATCGGTCTGGAATCTTGGCGATGTCGTTTGGGATCGCCACTACCACGTGACGCTGCTCTCCGATTCGCGACTCCGAAACCTGATTTCCGAAATCGGGCTCGAAGAGAAAATGAAATGGGTCGAAACGAAGACTGGTTTCTACACCGGCGGAGAATTTTATTCGATGTCCGACACGAAAGAATTCCTCGCTTTTCCACCATTGAATCTGTTTGAGAAACTGCGACTCGGAGGAACCATTTTTTACGCATCCAAGATCAAGAATTGGAAGCGACTGGAAAAAATGACGGTTGAGAAGTGGTTGCGACGCTGGTCCGGCAAAGGCGTCTTCGAAAAGATCTGGGAACCGCTGCTTAAATGCAAACTCGGTGAAGCCTACAAGAAGACCGCTGCGTCTTTCATCTGGGCTCACACAAGCCGCATGTACAAAGCGAGGCGAACCGGATTGAAGAAGGAAATGTTTGGCTACGTCGAAGGTGGCTATCGGACGATCATCGAACGAATGAAAGAAGTTCTAAATGAGAATGGCGTCACGATCATGGCCGGAAGTCCAACTTCCAAAGTCAGGAAAGTATCCGACGGCAAGTTCACGATCGAGTTCGCGGGCGACCAACCGGCTGCGGAATTCGACAAAGTCATCATGACGACTCCCAATGCGATCCTTAGTCGCGTCTGCGATGACTTGAGCGAAGAAGAACAGAAGAAATATGACAGCGTCGATTACCTAGGAATTGTCTGTGCGTCGCTGTTGCTGAAGAAACCGCTCTCTGTCTACTACGTGACGAACCTGACTGATGATTGGGTTCCGATGACTGCAGTCATTGAGATGACCACCATCGTCGACACGGAAGAGTTTGGTGGAAATTCGTTGGTTTACCTTCCGAAGTACGTTCCCGCTGAACACGAGATGTTCGAGAAAACGGATGAGGAAGTGAAAGAGAGCTTCTTGGCCGCTCTGGAAAAAATGTATCCCGATTTCACGCGAGATGATGTTCTCGCGTTCGAGATTTCACGAGTCCGCAACGTGATGGCCATTCCGACTCTGCGTTACAGCGAAAAGCTGCCTTCGATGAAGTCGTCGGCAGACGGCCTGTATGTCGTCAATTCTTCCTACATCCTAAAAGGCAACTTAAATGTAAACGAAACCATCACCATCGCAGAAGACGCGATGGACACGGTTTTGAAAGCTGAGCTAAACGCATCGTAGCTTTGACGCTACCCAAATTACTAAGGCGAAACATCTTGGCCGCATCCTGTTCGGGTTGCGGCTTTTTTAGTGCATCTACTCGGGCAACTTGCTCCGATCAGGTACAATCAGCGTTCGGCTGGTTTGGTCTGGACTGCATAGGCTTCAGTCGCTGATCGTCGGAAGTTGAAAGCGTGCCTTTCCCGATGATATCAAACGTGTTTTTCATGCAGATCAACATGGGCAATCATTGAGTATGAATCGCGAAAATACATTGCCACGGCAACACAAGGAACAGACGCAGTTTGAGAACCTGAACTGCAAAATATTCGAAAGCTCAAATGAAATCGCTTCGTTTGTCGCCGGCGAAATCGCAAATCTCATTCGCTCACGAGCGGCAGAGAACAAACATTGCGTCTTGGGACTCGCGACAGGTTCGACGCCTGTCGGCGTTTACGACGAATTGGTTCGTATGCATCAGGAAGACGGATTGTCGTTCGATAACGTAATCACATTCAATCTGGACGAATACTATCCGGTTCAACCAAATGAACTACAGAGCTACGTTCGCTTCATGCGTGAACACTTGTTCGATCACATCAACATTAAGCCAGAGAACGTCAACATTCCAGACGGAACGATCCCCGTAGAACAAGTGGATCAATATTGCATCGACTACGAACAGAAAGTAGCTGACGCTGGCGGAATCGACATTCAATTGCTCGGCATCGGCCGAACGGGGCATATCGGATTCAACGAACCGGGATCTGGAAAGAACTCTCGAACGCGGCTCATCACGCTTGATCGCGTAACGCGAATCGACGCGGCCAGCGATTTCTTCGGTATCGAAAACGTTCCGCGACGGGCAATCACCATGGGCGTCGGCACGATTCTCGACGCCAAAACCGTCTTCCTGATTGCCTTTGGCGAACACAAAGCGCCAATTGTTGCTCGGACGGTCGAAGGCGATGTTTCGCCTCAGATTCCTGCGACGTTCTTGCAAGGGCACGAAGGCGTCCACGTGCTGATTGATGAACCTGCATCTGAAAACCTGACTCGGACTTTGTCGCCATGGCTTACCGGAACCGTCGCGTGGGACAAAGCCAAAGTTCGCAAGGCAACGATTTGGCTGGCTCAAAAATTGGACAAGCCAATTCTGAAATTGACCGAGGAAGATTTCAACGAAAACGGACTCCAAGACATGCTGGCGGCGGAGGGACCTGCATACGACATCAACGTCGAGGTGTTTCGGTCCATGCAACGAACGATCACAGGTTGGCCAGGTGGAAAACCGATGGACAAGCGACTGCCGGGAGACTTTTCGCTATCTCACAATGACATCTTCCCCAAAACGGCGTTGATTTTTTCTCCTCACCCCGATGATGACGTCATCTCAATGGGAGGAACTCTAATTCGACTGGCCGACCAAGGCCATGAAGTACATGTCGCCTATCAGACTTCCGGAAACATCGCCGTATTCGACGAAGATGCGATCAGGTTTACTGAGTTTGTGGATGAGTTTTGCCAACTGTTCGGAATCGACTCCAAAAAAATCTCCGACCTTGAGTCACACGTCGACGAATTCCTACGAAACAAGAAAGCAGGTCAAGTCGACAGTCGCGAGGTCCAAACGATCAAAGGGTTGATCCGCCGCGGCGAAGCTCGTTGTGCTGCCAGATTGTGCGGCGTTCCTAATGAACGTTTACATTTCATGGAAATGCCGTTCTATGAAACGGGTCGAGTCAAAAAACTTCCGTTGGGCGATGCCGACATTCAGCTCACCGTTGACCTGCTTCGTAGAATCAAACCGCATTTGATTTACGCTGCCGGTGATCTTTCCGATCCACACGGCACGCATCGCACCTGCCTTTCGGCGGTCATCAAGGCTTATCAAGCTTGTGAAAACGATGACTGGAAAAAAGACTGCGACTTCTGGCTCTACCGAGGTGCTTGGCAAGAATGGGACCCCAGCGAAATTGAGATGGCGGTTCCGCTTAGTCCGCAAGAAGTCGAACGCAAACGAGTCGCGATCTTCAAGCATGAATCGCAAAAAGATCGAGCTCTGTTCCCTGGTCCCGATAAACGCGAATTCTGGAAACGTGCTCAAGATCGAAATAGTGAAACCGCCGAACTCTACGATCGCCTAGGACTCGCCGAATACGAGGCCATTGAAGGATTCGTACGCTGGAAAGAAACGATGAACCTTTGCTAGAAGGATCCGAATCTCGAAATTGTAGGTTGGGCACCTTGCCCGACACGCGACGGTCATAGGAAAACGGGCAAGGTGCCCGTCCTACCGACAACGAAATAAAGCCCTCGCCGCATCCATGCAACAAAGGCTTCAGTTTCGCGATTCAATCGATCCGCACTAACTAGATTGTTCACGAGGCCCTAGCCGTCATGAACCTTCCGCTTAGATCACACCGCCATGCGTGTTATACGGATACATGTGATTTGGCTGGTCGAGCAACCAGAAACGATGCCACTCTTCGCGGAGCTGACGAAGCTCTTCCGAGGTGTACATCAATTGTCGAGCTCGAACTGCTGGATCGGCATCGTAGGCGGCTAAGAAACAACCGACGCTACTGCTGAGTGAAACTGCCAACAGCGCCGCAACAAAAAATCGACGCATGTCTTTTCCTCCGTGATGTATTTAAGTGATCCGATCCAGTACAAGCAAGGCGGTTAAGCTTTGCTTATCCCAATCTTCGGCATCAACGGCAGCGAAAGTTTAATCGGCAAGGACCAATTATTCGATAAACTTTGACATGCCGAAAAATGCTGGCAGAAGCATGTCACAAGAGGTAGGAGACGCAGTTCAGAAAAGCACTTCAATCGCAACTAACGCCAAATCGTCTCGGGATCATTGCTCAGAACAGTCGGCGGCTTTTTGGTTTCGCGTTCCTGAGGTCGGTAGCGACGACCAACTTTCATTTGCTTCGCGTACCAGCCTTCATTCAACGAAGCCATGCGATTTCCTGAGCTGGCGCTAATTTCAGCTGCCGGTGACATTTTCGATTCGATGCGGCTGGCATCTGCACGTGGCGAATCTTCAGACGAACTTGGCACACTTGAAGCGTCTAAACTGGCAAATCGCTCTCGATTCGAAGGGATCGCTTTCTCCAAACTTCCTTCGGCCACCCATCGTTCCCATCGCACTTGAAGCTCGGACAGATCGTCGTAGCCATAGTACTTCTGAGTCGCTCTATTCCACGCTTGTAGTTCGCGCCCGGGTGCTTCCATGTTCATTCCGGCGTTCACGTAGTCCAAAAAGTGCTTTCGTCCCTTCTCCATAATCAAAAACTTGGCAACGCTGAATCCTTGTGCGTACAGCGGCAAGATATCTCGCGGGTAATCTTTCATCGTGAACATTCGATTGAAAGGAATTCCACGGGACGGCTGCGAAGTCAGAAAATGAATCAACATACCGTGGTTTTTCTTCTTTTCGGCCATGTGCTCGACGGTTGTGCAAGCACCTTCATCGGCCCATCGCGGCAGTGGTCGACGGAAATGGGTCGCAAAGATCGTGTGCGTAATTTCGTGAGGCAACACTGAATCAAGTAATCGTTCTGGCGTGCCAAAGATCTTCATATCCCAGCCAGACGGTTCTCCCCGTTGCTGGCCGTTGTACATGAAAGCAAAGCTTGTTTCTCCGCCGGCGTGTTGAGCCAACGTGACTTGGATCGGGCACTTTTCTGACCAGCGAGGCAACTCTGAATCCAGCCATTGGATTGCCAACTCTTTCCGAAAACGCTCTGCTTCATTACCAACTTGCTTTGCGAAAGCAGGATCTGGAGCGACGACGACAAAATTGTCCGTCGTATAGGTGAACTGTTGAGCTTGCACAAATTGGGCAAGAGTCTGCGTTGCGAAAACGGCAACGAGAATGAGATAGCAATATCGCGACATCGGTTCCATCCATGGAGAGTTCGAGTCCGCATCCTGCGGGTTGAACCAATACGCGTTTCCGCCGACATCGTTCGGCAAGTATTGGTTCGGTCGCAAGTTAGCATATCTCTGCGGAGTGCCCCTACCCCATTCTGCTGCTTTGATCGCGCTCGGATTTTCAATTGAGCCCAAATTTTCCGGCATTTTCCAACCAGAAAGGATTCTCAACGAACCCGAGTTCTTGGTAGTCTGTCATTCGAGAGAAATCTTGGAGGATAAGCGAATGGCTAGCAGGCTGATTCGAAATCAGTTGCCCTCACGGGTTGCGGGTTCGACCCCCGTGTCCTCCGCTCTGAAAACTCCAATCCATGGCGACTGTTTAGAATGTTCTCATGACCAGAACTTCCTTTTTCGCTTCGATCGCGTATGCACTGATGTTGTTCGTGTTGCTGCCGGCAATTGCCAACGCCGACGACCGTCCGAACATCGTTTTCCTGATGACCGACGATCAGTCAACCTACTCGATGGGATGCTATGGCAATGAAGATGTGAAGACGCCGAATCTGGACCGATTGGCGAAAGCGGGTATCGTCTTTGATCGCCACTATGCGACGACTGCGATTTGCATGGCCAGTCGAGCGACCGTGATGACCGGAATGTACGAGTACAAAACAGGATGCAATTTCAACCACCGAAGCATGCTGCAAGCAACATGGAAAAAGTCTTATCCGATGCTGCTGCGTGACGCCGGCTACACGACCGCTTTCGCTGGTAAGTTTGGTTTCGAGACAAAGGCAAACCCTGACGACAAACAGAATCTTCCGTTGCCATCAGATGATTTCGACCGGTGGGGCGGCGGTCCTGGGCAGACTTCTTACCAAACGAAGAAGAATAAATCGATGTCCGCTTACGCGAGAGAGTTTCCGCACTCGACGTTGTCTTATGGCGCTTTCGGTCGCGACTTCATTCGCGAATCGGCCGAATCAAAGAAGCCATTCTGCCTTTCGATCAGCTTCAAAGCTCCTCACAAACCCGCGACGCCCGACAAGCGGTTCAACAACGTCTACGCCGGAAAGAAGTTTCGCAAACCAGACAACTTCGGTCGTGAAGCCGGAGAACATTTCTCGGACCAAAGCAAAACGGATCGACAGTACGAAAGATTCTACAGCTGGCACTACGCTGACAAATACGACGAAGTGATGGCGAAGTATCATCAACAGATTCATGGAGTCGACGCGGCGGTAGGCATGATCGTCGCAGAGCTCGAATCGGCTGGCGTCGTAGACAACACCGTGATTATCTACACCTCGGACAACGGATTCTTTTGCGGATCACACGGCTATGGATCCAAAGTATTGCCTTACGAAGAATCAAGTCGCGTTCCGCTGATCATTTTCGATCCTCGCAGCGAAAGTTCTTACAAAGGCACACGCTGTGAGTCTCTAACCGGACTGATCGACATCGCCCCAACGGTTCTTGATATCGCTGGAGTCGACGTGCCTGAGCACGTTGACGGGAAAAGCCTGCTTGATCTTTACGCCAATCCTTCAACCACGATCCATGACGACATTGTTCTGATTAATGTTTGGGGAAAGCGTTCCACTCACGGCCTTACGGTTGTCACTCAAGACACGAAATACATCTACTGGGCTTACGCCGGCGACGGAATGTCGCCCAACGAAGAACTTTATGACCTGCACAGCGACGCGGGTGAGATGACTGACCTTTCGTCGCGATCGGCTTCTGAACCAACGCTTCGGGCGATGCGACAAAAGTACGACGATCACGTTGCCCGTTGGAACAGAGACGCTGTTCCTCACAACGGATACCAACCGTACGGAGAAATTTTCGATCGAAATATCGATTGGCAACATAAAGCCGATCTGTATCCGGAGAGGCGATGAATCCCTGAGCCGTCTCGGCGCTAGCCGCGGTTGGACTGCCAATAACTGGGGCTAGCGCCCAAACGGCTCATTTCTTACCGCTTCGCTTGTCCAACCTTCGATGCTGGAGAAAACGCTGGTGAAGTTCGGAAACCATTTCCGGCTTCGCACCGGCCAGATTCGTTTCCTCTTTTGGATCGTTCTGCAGATCATAAAGCTCCCAATCGGTTTTCCCGGGAACGCCTTTTCCGTACTTGACGACCTTCCAGTCGCCGTAGCGAACCGCCCAGCGATTTTCTTGCGAATTCCAAACCCAATACAGATCCCGATCGGGAATGGATTCGTCTTCAAAAATACAACAGGAAATGTCGACACCATCCCACGCAATGTCTTCCTCTAGATCGTACCCGATTTGATTCGCCAACGTTGGAAACCAATCGATAATGTGAACGATATCAGTCACTTCTTTCGCTTCGATCCTGCCGGGCCAATTCGCGAATCCCGGAACATGAATGCCGCCTTCCCAAACGTCAACTTTCTTGCCACGCATTGGCAACGGCTGATTGAAATCGGTCAACTCTAAGTCATCCGGATAGGCATCGCCTTTCCAACTTCCTTGTGGTCCGTTGTCGGAAGAGAACAAAATCAAGGTGTTTTCACGTTGCCCAGTTTTATCCAATGCCGCAACGATTCGACCAATCGCATCGTCAAGATGATGCGCCGAAGCCAGCAGCAATCGCTTCTCCGGATCTGACTCTTTCTGAATGAGCCCAGCTGAATCATTGAACCATTTGATTTCATCTTCGTTTATCCAGCGGCCGGGTTTATCGGGATCCAGCTTCGTTGGCTGGTCGACAAACTTCCCTCGTTCATCCAATGGCGTGTGAACGTTGTGAAATGGAACGTAAAGAAAAAACGGTTTATCACGTTTGGCTTCAATGACTCGGATCGCGTCGTTGGCAACCAAGTCTGCGGCGTGAGTTCCGTTTTCACTTCCGTCGATGAATTCTCCGTTGCGATGCCAAGTGTTGAAAAATTCGCCTTCGCGATAGCGGTGGTCATACATTCCGACGGCACCAGTCAATGATCCATAACTCTGATCGAATCCGAACTTCATTGGTCCATGTTCAAGCGTTGAACCAAGATGCCACTTTCCGCACAGAGCCGTTTCGTAACCAGCTTCCTTGAACATATTCGAAATCGTCGGTGTGCCGATTGGAAAAGCTGCCTTGTTAGATGCCTGAAGCGCCGAAGGTCCGAATCGACTTGGATATCGTCCCGTCATCAACGCAACTCGCGTCGGAGTGCACTGAGGCATCACATAGTGATTCGTAAACGTCGCACCAGTTCGAGCCAGTTTATCCAAATTTGGCGTGTAGACGCTTGGATTGTTGTATCCAATATCGGCCCAGCCCTGATCGTCGCTAATGATGATCACAACATTTGGTGGCGAATCCTGTCCCAACAATGGGCAACAGAAAATCAGAAGAGCAAGTATCGAAAACGTTTTCGCCAACATTGAGTCCACACTGTGACTGAGAATGAAGTTCCATCAAGCAGGTTTGATCAACTAGAATATAGACGAACCTCAATCGTCCCGAAGCCCTCCAACAGAATTCGAAGCTCCGTTCATGATTGTACGACTCCAACCATCGACTTTGATCTTCGCTTTGGCCTTCGTCACTCCGTTGAGTTTCGCTGTCGACTGCGTTGCCGATGAACCCGATTCGTCTAATAAAATCAGCTTCAGCAAGCAAATCCGTCCGATCTTCAATAAACACTGCACGGCTTGTCATGGCGGAGTGAAACAGGCGGCAGACATTTCATTCGCTTACAGAGATCAGGTCGTCGCGCCCGAAGGATCGATCGTCGAACCCGGTGAGCCGGACGATTCCGAGTTAATAGCCCGAATCATCTCCGAAGATGAAGACTCGCGGATGCCGCCGCCCGAACATGGTCACGGCCTCAATGAAGCAGAAGTCGACTTGGTCAAGCAATGGATCAGCGAAGGAGCCGAGTGGGAAAAGCATTGGGCCTACGAGAAACCAGAATCACCCTCGATCCCGAAAGTCACCGATTCGGATTGGTGTCGCAAACCGGTCGACAATTTCATCTTGCGAAAACTGGAACAAGAGTCGCTAAAGCCTTCTCCCGAAGCAACACCTGCACGGTGGCTCCGGCGCGTGACGCTGGATCTAACCGGATTGCCTCCGACGCCTGAAGAACGAGCTGCTTTCCTGTCAGACATCGAAGCAGAACCAGACACTGCTCACGAGACGGTCGTCGATCGCTTACTCGCATCACCACAATTCGGTGAACGCTGGGCCAGCGTTTGGCTCGACCAAGTTCGCTACGCCGATTCCAAAGGACTCGGTGCCGACACGAGACGCAACATTTGGAAGTATCGCGATTGGGTGATTGATTCGTTCAACGACGACATGCCTTACGATCAGTTTACGATCAAACAAATAGCAGGCGACTTGCTACCCGACCGAACCATCGCAGACCAAATCGCGACTGCGGGACATCGGCTCACTCAAACCAATGAAGAAGGTGGAACCGACGATGAAGAGTTCCGCATCGCGGCGGTTCTCGATCGAGTCAACACGACTTGGCAAACTTGGCAGGGCGTAACATTTGGCTGTGTTCAATGTCACAGCCATCCTTACGATCCGATTCGCCACGAAGAATTTTACGAATTCGCAGCGTTCTTCAACAACACAGCCGACTGCGATCTGGACAATGACTGGCCAAAAGTCAAAGCGCCAGTAAACCGGGCCGACTACGCGAAAGCCACGGAATTGGATCGACAGATTGCGTCGCTGTCTGACGAAATCTGGACGCAAGAACACGACTTGCTTTCGAATCAGAGTCTCTGGAAACCAGTCACGAAACTTGAAGCTTCGACCAACAAGGCAACTCAGG
Source organism: uncultured Pirellulaceae bacterium (assembly GCA_964582025.1). Taxonomy (GTDB): domain Bacteria; phylum Planctomycetota; class Planctomycetia; order Pirellulales; family Pirellulaceae; genus Mariniblastus. The sequence goes on from CAZORS010000067.1 coordinate 21,375, forward strand.
TGGACGTCGAAACAGTTGGAGACCGCGAGGAATTCTTTACGGTCGACACGATAACGAAAAACACCGATATCACACTGAAATCGACATTACCGACTGACATTGAAAAACTGACCGCCATCCGACTAACGGCATCTCCTCTTGATGCCAAGAAAGCAGTTTCCGATTCGGAGTGGGGTTTTATTCTGGCGCACCTCGCTGCCAAGCTTATTGTTCCCGATGAAAAAGAACCTCGACAGATCAAGCTGTCTCACGTCATCGCTGACGAACCGGAGATGATGCAGAACCCACAAGGCAGCCTCAACCCAAAAACCGATTATGGATGGTCAGTTTACTCAAGAATCCATTACCCAAGATCAGCCGCGTTCGTGCTAAAGAAACCGTTAGAGGTACCAAAGGGATCACGACTGCAAGTCACGCTTAAGCATCGAGTCTACATTTTGGCGTCGTTCACGATGATGATTCGCCGAGGGCATTTGGCTGTTTCAGATGATGAACAGTTCACAGACCTGCTTAACGGCGGAGATTTTGGAAAGAAGATCAAGAAGTATTGGGACAAGAAAAAAGAACGCGACAAGATTAAATCTGCTGAAGTTCCTGTGCTTCGCGAACGTGACCAGCGGTTCGCTCGCCCGTCACACGTGTTCGTGCGAGGACTGTTTCTGACGAAAGACAAACAAGTCGAAGCCGGCACGCCCGAATGTTTCCCTCCGCTTCCTGCAGAAGAACCGAACAACCGGCTCACTTTGGCGAAGTGGTTCGTCAGTCCAAATAATCCGCTGACGGCTCGTGTTGCCGTCAACCGTATCTGGGCTCAGCTATTTGGAATCGGCATCGTCGCCACCGAAGAAGATTTCGGATCGTCCGGCGAAGCTCCCTCGCATCCGGAGTTGCTCGACTACTTGGCAACGCGCTTTCAACACGATTACTCGTGGAGCACGAAAAAGATGCTCCGCGAAATCGTATTGTCCAACGCTTACCGACAGGTCGGGAAGTTTCGTTCTGAACTTAAAGAACGTGATCCGCAAAATCGTTGGATCGCTTCGGGGCCGAGGTTTCGTTTGCCTGCGGAAACCATTCGAGATCAATCGCTGTCCATTTCAGGTCTCCTGAATCTCAAGATGGCTGGGCCTCCCGTGCGACCGCCGATCCCTGCCGGCGTTTGGAAGCCTTTTGCCGGCGGCGACAAATGGGAAACGGCGAAGCCCGACGATCCGAGTCGATATCGCCGCGCGATTTACACTTACACCAAACGCAGCATTCCTTACCCGATGTTCGCATCTTTCGATTCGCCATCTCGTGAGTTTTGCACGCCGCGGCGTCTGCGTTCCAATACACCGATTCAAGCTTTGATGACGTTGAACGATGAATCGTTTGTTGAGTGTGCGACGGCATTTGCGAAACGCATGCAGGACTCAGCCGAAACAACTCCTGAACAAATCAAATTTGGATTCGTGTTGGCAACCAGCCGCGAACCGGACGAGTCTGAATTGGATGATCTGGTTGCATTGGCTGAAAAATATAACGATACGGATTCACCATTGATGCCTGTTGCCGCAGTGTTGCTCAATCTTGATGAAGTGTTGATGAAATAGTCAGCATGGATTTGCATTTTGTTCGTAGTTAACGCCTTTAGGCGTGCCCCGCATGCGAAACTGGTTAAAGCGAGTCACTACAAACAACATGCAATTCGGTTAATGAAAATTCTAAGCTTTGACGTACAAACCATGAAAAGTCAGAATCTAAATTCAGAATTCCAGTTCCGCCACCTTCAACAAACGACTCGGCGACATTTCCTCCGCGACTCTGCGACCGGACTCGGTGCACTATGGTTGGCGACGCACAGAAAAAATGCGCTCGCAGAAGACGCGCCGACAATTGGATCCGCTCAACAACACGCTGCCAAAGCGAAACGTGTGATCTTCCTGCACATGATCGGCGCACCCAGCCAACTGGAACTGTTTGACTTCAAGCCGAATCTGAAACAGCTCGATGGCCACGACTGCCCACAGTCCTTCATGGAAGGGAAGCGATTCGCGTTCATTCAAGGCACACCGAAAATGCTCGGCCATCAGTATCCCTTTAAGCAACACGGAAACAGTGGGGCGTGGGTTTCGGATCGACTTCCTGAATTCGCCAAACACGTGGACGACGTCTGCTTCATTAAATCAATGCAAACGGATCAGTTCAATCATGGACCGGCTCAGTTGATGGTTCACGCGGGCCAATCACGAATGGGCTATCCTTCGATCGGTTCGTGGGTCACGTGGGGAATGGGTTCCGAAAACGAAAACTTGCCCGGCTATATGGTTTTGCTGTCCGGTGGCCGGCAGCCGCGAGTCGGAAAAGCGTTGTGGAGTTCCGGTTTTCTGCCATCGGTTTATCAAGGAGTCCAATGTCGATCGACAGGCGATCCGATCCTGAACATTTCTGATCCGAAAAATGTGAGCCGAAACATGCGACGGGAGATGCTTGATACGCTCAATCGCCTAAATCAGAAGTCGCACGAACAATTTGGCGACCCGGAAACATTGACTCGAATCGCTCAATACGAAATGGCCTTTCGGATGCAGAGTGCCGTTCCCGAGGTGATGAACATTGCTGACGAACCGAAACATATTCAGGAAGCCTACGGTGCCCAACCGGGAAAGGAATCTTTCGCCAACAATTGTTTGCTGGCACGACGGCTGGCGGAACAGGGAGTCCGCTACATTCAATTGTTCGACTGGGGTTGGGATTCGCACGGGGCAGCCAAGGACGAGGCACTTAATGAAGGTTTCAAATGCAAGTGCAAACAGATGGACAGGCCAGTCGCGGCTCTACTATCGGACTTGAAACAACGTGGCATGTTGGAAAACACGCTGGTTGTCTGGAGTGGCGAATTCGGTCGCACTCCGATGCGTGAAAACCGCGGCGGCACGGAGATGAAGTTCATTGGTCGCGATCACAATCCATCGGCATTCACATTGTGGATCGCCGGCGGCGGTGTGAAGCCCGGAATGACTTACGGCTCAACGGATGAAGTCGGATACTCTGCAATCGAGAATCCGGTTCACCTCCGCGACTTCCATGCCACGATGCTTCATCTTCTGGGCTTCGACCATGAAAAGCTGAGCCTTCCGTTCCAAGGTTTGAACCAGAAGTTAACCGGCGTTAAACCAGCAAAGGTCGTCACTGAAGTGCTGGCTTAGTTTAGCAAACGCATTGATTCGTTTTGCTTGCACCTCAAAGATAGCTGCCGTATGAAAGCGTTTTTTCCTGTTTGTGCGACACGATGTCGTACATAGTACTGTTGTGTGACCCTAGATTGAACGAATGTCACGATCGCCTGCGATGACTCGCAGCA
>CAZORS010000068.1:0-24535 GCA_964582025.1 uncultured Pirellulaceae bacterium
GCGCTCTAGTATTCGAGTCAGGGGGGCCACTGCGCTCTTGCGCTTCGGGCTTGTATTGGGATCGCTACAGCAAAGCCATAGCGGTATGAATGCTTACTGAACTCTGGTTGCTTCAAACGCTGCAATCTTGTCTTCGTGCTGCAACGTCAACGCGATGTGATCGAGCCCTTGCAGGAAGCATTGCCGCCGAAAGTCATCAATTGAGAATGTCGCGTCGAATCCATTGCCGTCTGTGACTGTAAGATTCTCAAGGTCAACGGTGAGCTGATAGTCTTCATTGGAACCAATGTTCTGATGGATGGTTTCAACTTGTTCGGTGCTCAGGACCACTGGAAGCACGCCGTTCTTGGAACAGTTATTGAAAAAGATGTCCGCGAATGATTCTGCGATCACGCATCGGATACCAAAATCATCCAACGCCCAAACCGCGTGCTCACGACTGGAACCGTTACCAAAGTTTTGACGCCCAACGAGTATCGAAGCTTTGCGGAAAGCGGATTGGTTAAGAATGAAGTCCGGCTTCTCCGTACCGTCAGGCTCAAATCGCCAGTCGAAAAACAAAAATTGACCGAAACCAGTTCTCTCAATTCGCTTGAGAAACTGTTTAGGAATGATCTGGTCCGTATCAACGTTCGATCGATCCAGAGGTGCGACGATGCCGGAATGCTGTGTGAAAGATTTCATGGAACCAATGTGCAAATTCAAACGGGGAGCATGATCATCCCCGACACAGTCCATTATATCGGGAAATCATAAAACAGCCACGTCAGAACAGATTGTTCACTCTAAATCCATTGCGAGAATTGGCTTCCGAGCACAATTGAGATTTGGCTACTATACAGTTGATCTCCATCATCCATCAGATTGTCAGAATCATTGACGTGTCCCAATCCAAGATTGTGTGCAATCTCATGAGCTGCGACTCTAGCTACAACGCTTCGCCCGTTGGAAAACCCTGGAAGGTTGTCGCCGGTGTGCATCGTAATTCCGTTCGCATCAAGGAATGCCAATCCGTTCGCAGAATTGGCCGTCAGCTGCTGAAACCCTGGCACACGCGAGACAAAGTACATGTCGAGGACAAGTCCGTCGGAACTTCCGAGCCCGATGCTGTCTCCTTGTGAAATGATTGTATTGAGATCAGACTGTGTTCGAGCTCCGGAGCCATTACCATGATTGAAGAAAGTATTGTTAGTCGATTTTGTATCTAACCATTCAATATCGATACCGGCTTGCAAGTAGATTTCGTCGATGCGTCTTTTGATGTCATACTCTTCCGATGAGTTACCAAAGAAGGTTGACGTGTTGGAGCCATTGTCGTCCGACACTTGAATCGGGTTAATGTAGACGCGTTGCGTCACTTCGGCTTCCGCTGCCCGCGTACCATCAGCGAATTGAAATGAGTCAGCTCCTGAAACGAGGTCTTCGCCATCAGCGCCAGTCGTATCGCGGACGATCAATGAATCGCCATTTTGAGTGACGACAAAGTTCGCATAGTTTCCATTGAAGACGGCCGTATCACCATTCAGGTTGCTCAACTCAAGTAGATCATCGCCTGCTCCACCTCGAGCCCAGTCATTTGAGTCCGCAACAATCGTATCGGCACCAGCATCACCAAGGACGGTGTCGTTTGCGCGGCCTCCGAAGAGTCGGTCGTCTCCGTCGTCACCGACAATTCGATCGGCGTTGTCTCCGCCGTCGATAATGTCATTTCCATCGTTGCCACGGACGAGATCGTTTCCGCCTTCGCTATAGATTTCGTCGTCACCTTCTCCGCCGAAGATCCGATCGTTGCCATCACCACCGTGGACAACGTCATCGCCCGGGCCAGCAAAAATGGTTTCGTTGCCGTCACTGCCGAAAATGGAGTCGCCACCTTCGTCGCCCAATATGCGATCGTTGCCACTGTCTCCATACAGCACATCAACGCCAGTTCCACCGCGAACCACATCGTCTCCAGCGCCTCCGTGGATCTCGTCGTTGTCGTCCTGCCCGAACAGTCGGTCGTTCCCATCGCTCCCGAAGATCTTGTCGGCGCCGAAGTGACCGTAGACAAGATCGTCACCGTCGCCGCCGTAGATTTCGTCGTCACCAAATCCACCAACCAGCGTGTCGTTGTCGGCTTCTCCAAAGATAAAGTCGTCGCCATTGAGTCCATAGAGGGCATCGTTTCCGGCTCCGCCAAACAGGGTGTCTTGGCCATCGTTGCCAACCAACCGATCGTCGCCGCCAGTTGACACGAGCATGTCATCACCGCCTCCGCCAAACAAACGATCGGTGCCACCAGCGGTTCTCAGGGTGTCGTTTCCGTTATGTCCAACGGCAAGCGTATCGATCGCCGTAAAGTTTTCAAAAAAATCATCCCCCGCTGCGCCATAGAATCGAATCAATGAGACATCCGCGAAGTCATAGTTAAAGCTGTTGTCGCCGGTCACGGTGAGTTGACTTCCGGATTGCTGAACGTTGACGATGTTGGATCCAGAGTCGCCGTAGATTGTAAGCGTACCAGCGTCGAGCGAAGCAGATACAGCCAGCAAGCGGCGATCTTCGAGGCCGCTGTAGTCGTGCCGCGTAAGTTTTGGATTTCGTTTCATGTTCACCTCTCTCTGGACTTTCTTCACTTGGCAGAAGTTTCACTTTTGCAACGGCGAATGTATCCTTGGTGCGACCTGTTCTAAAGGAACTTCTGGGCGAAAGCTTGACTGCGGTGAAAATCGTGGCTGGTCCTTCGGGGCAGGTAAAAACTGCGGGCGATGTAGGGAAAAGTGCTTGCACTTTGGTCAAGCAAAACTGTTTCAAATCGGCTCGATAGCTCATCGATCAACGGACGTTCAATGTCGTCGCGTGAGGTAGCGGGTGTCGTCAAGACTTCCGACGTTTCACCTTCGGCTTCGAAACTCTTGACGAGTTCCGCTACGTTCATGAAAGAAGTCGCCCCGCACCGAAATGTCCACGAGCCGGAAGTAAGAATGCGGAAAACGTGAGTTTTCGCTGCAACGCCTGCCAGTGCGATCCTTACAAGTATAATTTTCCGGCGCGAACCCGGTAGTTGAACTGCTGTCCCTTACCCATCAGCTATAATATCTTTTACTTCGTCGAGCGATTCAAACGAGAACTCGCGGACGGAGCTTACTCCCTTCAGGTGCGATGTATCAACCATCGCAACAACATGACTGAAGCTACCATTCAGATGACCGATCCGCAGATGGCGTTGCCACTGTTCGGAGCTCGTGATCAACATTTGCGACGACTGCGTGACAAATTCAAAGTCAGCATTACGCATCGCAATGGACAAATCAAAGTCAACGGCGAAGACGAAGTAAACGTTGCCAATGCGACCGACGCCATCGAGCAGCTTAGCGAGATCGTGCGTCGACGCGGGAATCTCACACCAGCGTTATTCGACGAAACCATCGCGCGCGTCACTGGCGAGGCCATGCCCAAAGCGCGTACGGCTTCGATCGAAACACTTGCTTTTGGAAAAGAGATTCGACCCAGAACGCCTGGCCAAGCAAACTACGTGGACGCCGTTCGAAAAAAGGATCTCGTTTTCTCAATCGGACCGGCGGGTTCCGGCAAAACTTATTTAGCCGTCGCGATGGCCGTCGAAGCGCTGAAGAACCAACAGGTTCGGAAAATCGTTTTGGTTCGCCCTGCCGTCGAAGCTGGCGAGTCGCTTGGATTTCTTCCGGGTGACCTGCAAGCCAAAATCAACCCTTACCTTCGTCCGCTGCTTGACGCGATTCACGAGATGATTGGTTACGATCAAGCAGTTGCATTGATGGAACGTGACGTCATCGAAGTCTGCCCGCTGGCCTACATGCGAGGGCGAACCCTGAATGAATCGTTTATCATTTTGGACGAAGCCCAGAACACGACGATCTCGCAAATGAAAATGTTTTTGACGCGTATGGGCCGAGGTTCAAAGATTGTGGTCTCTGGCGATCCAACCCAAGTAGATTTGCCACACAAAATGCAAAGTGGGCTTTTAGACGCCGTTTCAAGGCTCAAAACCATCGAAGGCGTCGCTATCGCAAGGTTGACAGCAAAAGACATCGTGCGGCATCGCCTCGTAACCGATATCGTTAACGCGTACGACCACCCGGAAAAAAGTGCCGGACGGTCAAACAGCTCTCGAACCAATAAGAGAACGGAAAAGGAAAGTTAGTTGTGTCGCAGGCGTTCATCAGCGTTTCAATCGACATTCAAATCATCTGACTTCCCCACGCCATGCCGAATTCATCTCTGCAACGAAAACGATGGACGCTGTCGCCTCCTAAGGCACCGTTCGAAAAGGCTGCTGAATTTTTCAAACGCGGTGACGTTTGGGCACGTGTTGCCCTTTGCGCCGTGGCCACAAGTATCTTGTGGGTCGTAATGGCTGGGTGGGCTCCTGCGTTTTCGTATCGAGTCCGCGAAGCACCGCTACGAGACTTGCACGCTCGGACGACGTTTGAGTTCGACGACCTGCAAGCGACCGATCAGGAAAAACAACGCACGCAACGAAACTTGCTTTGTTACTACGCGAACGATCAGCAAGCTTTGGTGCAACTTCGCCAAGCCTTGGTCGACGATGTGTTTGCCATTAAAGAAAAGCCGTTCGAGGAGATTGACGATCGCGCGACGCTGAACAAGTTTTTTCTTGAACCAGATGGAACCGTTGCTGAATCAGTTCCGCCGCTGGCAGTAAATCCTCCGGCTGAGGAAGAGGATGCCGAGGGAAAGGTTGATGCGGACGCAAAAGCAGAAGTGGAAGCCGATTCGCCAAAGGAAGAAGCAAAACCAAAAGATCCGTTGCACGAGAACTTTGATCGGTTTCGCGTGGCTTTGGAGAACGATGCTGAGTTGACGTCGTTAAGAGAGGCGATCGATCGGGCGTTTTATGAAATTGACAAAAATGGACTGCTGGATTCTCTTGCTCATGAGATAGGCCAAGGAAGCCTAGACGAAATCGATGTCTATGTTGGTGAAACCAGCAGTGCCAGAAGAGTCGCCGTTTCCAGTGTCCGAACTGCCGAAGTTAGCGGAAAATTGCAAAGCAGTCTGATTGCAGAATTGAAATTGAAATCCGATTCGATTTCCGATCCCGAGTTTGTCGCCAATGCAGTCTTTCGTTGGTTGAAGCCGCAGTTGCCGATCACTTTGACCTGGAATCAGGAAGCAACTCAAAAACGAATTGAAGATACGCTGCGAGCAATCGAACCGGTCAAAAAAACCTATCAACCTGGTGAACCGCTCGAACAATTCAATGCTGAAGTGCTTGAACGACGCGGCATCAAAGCCGGCGTTCCAATCAATGAAGCTGACTTGAAATTGCTGCGTGCAGAACACGCCGCGCAAGCCGATTCTGAACTGTGGCCGGATCGACTCATTCGATCGCTTTCCTTCATCGGGCTCTTTACGGCGTTCTTCTCAATGCTGTCGCAATACCTCTATTATCGCGACCGGCATTTGATGGATAAACTGAGTTCGTTCGCATTGCTTTTGGGATTGATCACGTTGACGTTGGTGATGGCATGGTGGTTGTCACTGTATCCGACTTGGCGAGCCGAAGTCGTTCCGATCGTGTTATTCGCAATGACAATCGCGATCGCTTACCACGTCGAACTGGCTTTGTTCGCTAGTGGATTGGTTTGTTTGGCATTTTGCGCTGCCCATGGATTTGGCTTGGCCGAATTCGTCATCCTCATGGCAGCGTCTTCAACTTCTGCGTTCTACTGTCGGAAAATTCGCAGCCGAACGCGATTGGTGAACGTCGGACTTACTGCAGCAGCGATCGTTTTCCCGACCGTAATCGGCGTTCAATACATGCTTGGCCAACCATTGCATCAAGCTCTTTTGACCGATGCGATTCTGTTTTCGGCGGGCACCTTTGCAGCCGGGCTTTTGATGACGAATCTGCTTCCGTTTCTGGAGGGTTGGTTTGAAATTCAAACCGACGCTCGGTTGCTTGAACTGAGTGACGCGAACCATCCGTTGTTAAAGGAATTGGTGCAACGTGCTCCCGGCACGTATAACCACAGTATCAACGTCGCGTCGATCAGCGAAGCCGCGGCCGATTCGATTGGAGCCAACGGATTGTTGTGTCGCGTCGCTGCCTATTTTCACGACGTCGGAAAACTGCGAAAGCCAGAATACTTCATTGAGAATCAAGCTGGCGGAATCAACAAGCACGATGATTTAACGCCCAGTATGAGCACGCTAGTGATTGTGGCTCATGTGAAGGACGGGATTGAGATCGGCCGCAATCATAAGTTGCCACCACGAATCATTGACTTGATCGAACAACATCATGGCACGACCATGGTGGAATATTTTTATCGCCGCGCGATCAAGAATTCCAAAGATGAAAATGACGGTGTTGCAACCGGAGTCGATGAAGCTGACTTCCGCTATCCCGGCCCGCGACCACAAACGCGTGAAGCGGCTGTGATGATGTTGGCCGATGCAGTTGAAAGCGCCAGTCGTACTTTACGTGAGCCAACTCCGGCTCGAATTGAAAACCTCGTCACCGAGATTTCAAAGAAGAAGCTCGACGACAATCAGTTCGACGAATGCGACATCACGATCGAAGAACTGAAAACGATCTGTGACAGCCTTGTGAAGTCGCTCAACGCGATGTATCACGCTCGCGTTCAATATCCTGAGCAATCAGCGGGCAAAGCCTAGCGACGTTTGATACTCTTATGCCGAGTTAAGCGGCTCATGCCGGTTGTTTCGAACGTTCGCTTCAAGTCAAAGAATCATCCTCTGTTGGTACGACGATAAAGATGGGCGTGCGCGCTCTTTACGTTTACCGATTCGGATTCTCTTATGGCTCGTCGAAGAAAACAAAGTGGACTTTCCAGACTAATGGGTGATGTTTCACCGATCGGTTTGCTTCTGCATCCGGCGACGTTGTTCATCGCATTCAATGTTGCGCTCGCCGTGACGGCCATTTACACTTGGGATCGATACCAGGACAAAATCGTCGACCCACAACTGTCGATGTTGTCTGCTGAAAAAATTGAAGTCAATACACCACCATCATGGGCGAAGACGGATATCAAGGAAGCGATTCTTACTTCGACCGGTGAATCAAAGTCGTTGCTTGATCCGTCGTTGATCGCAGATGCCGTGGTGACGTGTCAGTCCATTGGTTGGATCGAAGAGGTTCAGCGAATGGAAAAGACTCGCGATGGATTGAAAGTTGACTTGCGATATCGCGAGCCGATCGCGGTCGTCGAATTGGACGACAAAACTGTCCCGGGTTGGAAACAGAAGCCGAAACTGGTTCCTGTCGATCGCACGGGCGTCATTATGCCCGAAGCTTTGGCCCTCACTGGATCTGTTCAGCCAAAAATCTTCATCCATCATTGGGACGCAACTCAAAATCGAGCGCCACAGCACTTGCGACATATCTATCGCTGGACCGCGTGGCCTGATCCTCGAGTCAAAGGTGCGGCCGCAATCAGCGAAGTATTGTTTCGCGATTGGCAAGCCTACGGATTGAGCCGAATCATTTCGTGGCGTCAGATTAAGGATGCGGACGATGGAACGATTCCGTTCGAACTGTGGACCGACAAGGGCGAGAACGCCGCAACCGTCGTGTGGGGCAACGCCCCCGGTTCAGAGCTTGAAAACGAAGCAACGTTCGAACAAAAAATTTTGGCCCTGCAAGCTTACGTGCAAAAGCATGGACCATTAAACAAGCTCTCAGAGCGCGTGATCGATCTTCGCAGCGGCCAAGCGATTCAAGTTGGCCGAGCCTCAGGACTTGGATACCGTCGCAGTTTCGAGGTCCGGTAACGCATCGTCGTGATTGCTCACGATGGTTATTTCAATTGCGATTGGACAAACTCGACCATCAACTCGTAAACGGCGTCGCGTGAACGATCTTGATGCATCTCATGCTGCACGTCTTCAAATGTCGTGAATTGGCAATTTTCGGCTTCTTCAGCGAAATGATTCGAAGCCTCGTAGTCCGTAATTTGATCTGCATTGGAATGCCACATCCGTAGCGGCTTGCTCCATTGGTCAGCTTCCGCATAAAGGTCTTCACCTGCTTCGACCATACCAACGGCAAGCCCAAAGCCGAGTCGATTGTGGTTCAGCGAATCGTTATCGTAGCGTACCTGCTCTTCAGGGATCGTCGATATTTTCTTTCCCGAAACTGGGATCGGCATCGATCCATTGGGCCTGATGAATCGCATCAGTTTCACGAACCAACGTAGAACTTTTGGGATTGGCCGCTTGGGAATGATCAGCGGAGCAGAAACGAGATAGCCGGAAAGTGAATCAGCCTGCGTCGTCATTCCGTGGTGCAAAACCAATCCGCCTCCCAGAGAGTGCCCGAATAGGAAACGCGGTAGTTCTGGATACAGGCGGGATGTTTCCTCGACCAGTGTAGTCACATCGTTCGCGATTTCTGTGTAGCTTTTCGAAATGCCACGACGGCCTTGCGTCTGGCCATGACCACGAAGATCAACTCCGACGACATTGATTCGTTTGTTGTTAAGGTGTTCGACAAGGTTTCTATATCGCCCGCAGTGTTCACCAAATCCGTGCACGAGACTAACCGCCGCAATCGGATTTTGCACGCACCAATGATAGCCTTGAAGCGGCAGGCCATCAGATATCGATTTTATTTCAAAAGATTTCACGAACGCATTGTGGCAACATCGCTGTGCTGTGAAAAGGCTCTCTTTCACGATTCGAGTCGCTGATGCGGAATGCAAAATTCGCTACAATGAAGTCTTTCATTGAGAATTTTTCATTGAGCCAATCATGATTCGAACAACGCTTGCCGTACTGACTCTTTGGTTAATATTTGCGTCCGCCCTTCATGCCGAAGAGGGAATGTTCCCGATTAGTTCCATCGATCGGCTCGGTCTATCTGAAAAAGGAATGCAATTGTCGGCCACGCAAGTCTTCAATCCAGACGAAACCTGTTTGGTGGACGGCATCTGCCGAGTCAACGGATGTACTGGCTCGTTCGTCTCGGCATCTGGTCTGATCATCACGAATCATCACTGCGCCTATCGAGCGATTCAATCGGCCAGCACGTCGGAGAATGATTGGTTGAAGAACGGTTTCTTCAGCAAGTCGCAGGAAGAGGAGATTCCGGCTCCCGGATACGTTGTGCGGATCACAGAATCGTATCGAGATGTCTCAGCCGAAGTTCTAGCTGCGGCGGACGATTCGATGTCCGCCGCCGATCGCAGCAAGGCCCTAGAAAAACGTCGTAAGGAACTTGAAAAGAAAGCCGAGGAAGAAAACGAAGGCATGCGTGCCGACATTGCGGAGATGTTCGCCGGCAAGCAGTATGTGCTTTTCCTGTACACCTACATTCGCGACGTTCGACTCGTGTTCGCACCGCCATCATCAGTCGGCAACTTCGGTGGTGCAGTAGACAACTGGGAATGGCCGCGGCACACGGGCGATTTCTCTTTTATGCGAGCCTATGTCGCGCCAGACGGATCGATGGCGGATTTTGACAAAGCCAATGTCCCTTACAAACCAAAACGTCACATTCAAGTTTCACCAGCCGGAGCCAACGAAAGTGATTTCGTTTTCCTGTTGGGTTACCCCGGCAGAACGGCTCGACACAAAACCGCTTCGTTTCTTGAGTATGAGCAGAATGTACGTTTGCCTTACGTTGTCGATTTGTATCAATGGCAAATCGCTGCCATGGACAACATGTCAAAGAACGATCGTGGCGTCGCCTTGAAGCATTCGTCAAGAAAGCAGAGTCTTGCAAATGTTGAGAAACGTTCGCGTGGTCAGTTGAAAGGTCTTCGTCGTGCAAACATTGTTGCGAAACGAAGAGCACTCGAAGCAGAACTGCAAAGCTTCATCGACTCTGATCCAACGCGAAAGGAAAAATACGGATCGATCCTTCAGGATATCGATGCAACTTATGCTGAGCTTGCCGACACGGCCAAGTTCAATCTGACGATGAGCAATCTTGTTTCAGCTTGCCGCGGTTTGGGATTGGCTTACACAATTTACGATGCGGCCGTCGAGCGTGAGAAAGCGGACCTTGATCGCGAGGCGGTTTACATGGATCGCAACTTCGAGCGCACGGTTGATCGTGCGGTATTGGGTTGGAAGGACTGGCATAAAGAAACCGATATGAAGATGTTGGCTGAAATGAAACGTCGGCTGCGGAAAGTCGGAAAGGCCAACACTGTCGATTCCGTCAAACAATTCCTAGACGATGATTCGTTTGGCAATGAATCTTTCTCAAAAACGAAATTCACCGATGAGGCGTACATTCGATCGCTGTTTTCAAAAACATCAGAGGAACTCAAGTCGATTGATGATCCGTTTTTGAAAGCTGTGATTGGTCTCTATCCCGAGTATGCCAAACTTCGTGAGCAAGGAAAAGAAGTCGACGGAACACTGGGCCGGCTATACGGCGAATTGATTGACGTAAAACAGGAATTCCAAAAAACCAGCTTTGTCCCGGATGCAAACGGAACATTGCGAATGACTTACGGCAATGTCAAAGGATACTCTCCCGAGGATGCGGTTTACAAATCACCCGCGACGACGTTGAGAGGCGTTATCGAAAAGACGACTGGTGAGGAACCATTCATTACTCCAAACCGAATTCGTGAGCTCTATGAAAAAGGCGACTTTGGAAACTTCCTGCATCCGAAGTTGAATCAAATTCCAGTCGCATTGCTCTACAACACCGACACAACGGGCGGAAACTCAGGCAGTCCGATCTTGAACAATCGGGGCGAACTGGTTGGAGTTAACTTTGATCGCGCTTTCGAGGCCACGATTAATGACTTCGCCTGGAACGAAAGTTATAGTCGCTCGATTGGAGTCGACATCCGCTATGTTTTGTGGATCACCGGGAAGGTCTACCAATCGCAGCGTCTGCTGGACGAAATGGGAGTTCGATAGAGCCAATACCGTTCAATGATTGATCGGTCGGCTTGCTGGGGGGTGCGAATCGTACCGGTTAACGCGATTTCGCGGTGCTTTGAGCGGAACCGTCGCAAAAAACACGTTCGAAATCTTGGAATTTCGAGATCTGAGAATTCGCCTAACTATTGTGGACCTCAGAAACTACACCGAAATTCTGGGGACAGATATGAAGAAACTACTACTAACACTCACACTTTGTGCTGCTCTGGCTCCGGCATTGTCGCTGGCTCAGGACGAAGCTAAAGAGAGTCAAATTAAAGAAGTCGAAGCTGCCGAACAGGCGCAAAACAAGTTTGCAGAACTGCAAGCCAAATACCAAGCTGACATGGAAAAGCTCCGTGCAGAACAAGAAGCCAAGATGGCTGAACTTCGTGCCGAAGAGCAAGCAAGAATGGAAGAAGAGCAAGCTCGCCTCATGAAAATTCAGGCCGAGCGAAATGAGAAGATTGCTGATCTTCGGTCACAGTTGATGACACTTGAAGCGGAGCAGTCTTCGGCAGTCCCAATGCATCACCAAATGGCTCCAATGCACAGCTACGTTGTTCCTCAAATGAACGCTGCAGTAATGCAAGCCGAACCAGTTGCTGAGGCTGCCGTTATGGAAACGGCTCCGGCTGAAGAAATGATGGCACCAGTCGCAGCTCCAATGGCAGCACCCGTTTTCGCTCCAGCTCCAGTGTTCGCACCCGCACCGTCTTTTCTGACGTCTCCGCAGATGCCAGCTGTCCTGATGGACATCTACGGTCCTCCGCAAGTTGCACCTAGAAGAGGTTGCGGCCTGTTCGGCAAATGTGGACGCTAAACAAAAGCTAGACCACGAGATATTAAACCGCGATCAAGATGGATTCGTTCATGGAGATCGCGGTTTTTTCATGCGCGAACGTCGTGAGTCGTCCGAAACGCGAAAGACATCATCAAGCAAGACGGGCAAGGTGCCCGTCCTACTGACAAAACGCTACCCATTCTCTGAAGCTAAAAGACGCTTCTGGGCCATATCGCAATACTCTTTGTTGCAATCAATCGCGATAAACTTTCGGTCAAGCTGACTCGCCACGATCGCAGTCGTTCCGGCGCCACTAAACGGATCCAGCACTACTCCACCTTCTGGACAGGACGCAGAAATACAGGTCTCGACTAACTTCGGTGGATAAACCGCAAAGTGGGCTTCGCGAAACTTTGACAACGAAATCGACCAAACGGTTCGCTTATTGCGTCCCTTCGGATGAAACGCCTGGTCCCAGCGAGCATCGTGAAGGTTGCTGTCGCCGCTGTTTTTTCCTTGTTCAGGCGTGCTGCCGCGTTTGCCAAAATGTTTGCGGCCACCCTTCATCTTTGACTTGTCCGAAAACGTCACGTGAGGTTCACGAATCGCGTCGGCGTCATAGAAGTACTTCTTCCCGTTGGAAAAAAAGAAAATGTACTCATGATCCGTCGTTGGACGTGTGCGAGTGCTCGAAGGCATCGCGTTGGGTTTGTGCCAGATGCAATCGCTCCGCATCCGCCAACCCACATCCTTCAATCCCAATGCGACTCGCCAAGGCATTCCCATCAGTTCGCCTTTGAGATACTTGTCACCAATCACCATCCACATCGAACCAGTCGGTTTGACAACCCGTTTCAATTCTGTGAACAGTTCGCAAAGTCGTTCCACGTAGGCGGCTGGAGAAATCTCTTGACCGATCTGATCGTCCACACCATAGTCACGCTGCTGCCAGTATGGCGGGCTGGTCACGATCGTATCGACGCACGCGTCGGGCAGTTGCCTAACGACATCGATCGCGTCTCCACAGAGGAACTGATCGACGTAGCTTTTGAGAGTGGTCTGTTTCGTTGTCATTGGCTTCCGTTCCAAGATAGTAGGTTGAAGTGTGTCGACAACCTATGCTGAATCCGTTTCGTCTTCCGTTTTCGATTCCTCAACTGGCGTCGGAGTTTGAACTTGTGGCACGCCACTTTCGTCGGACTTCAACGGAGGCAATTCGTAAGTTCGCTTTTCATCGACGATATAGATTTCGTCCATCTCCGTATCATCAACGTCTTTACGAAGCAGCAGGTAAACCGCCGACGACATGCACCAGAACAAGCCATACAAAAACGATGCAGCAATCGTTCGTACTAGGCCGTTCCAAAACCCGATTGTGTTTTGCGAAAACGAAAGCATTGATTCCGATGACGTTTCGGTGTCGGAAACCAGTCCTTGTAGCACTTCGATGCGTGGCAAATCACCGCCAGCACGATTCGCTCCCCAAGACGTTGACCAATAGCTCAATTCGATGATCGATCCAGAAAGGTTGGCGACGATCAACCAACAGAAACCGCCGAACAACATTGCGACGACGGCGTAGCCGAGGCAATGAAGTGGACGTTGGAATACGTAAGCGTAAGATCGAGTCATGGCGTCGAATGAGTTTTGTCCTTCACAGGCGGCACTCGAAACGATCAGCGGCCACGCGTAAGTCAAACCAAGCAACAGCAGCGCCATCGCGGCAGACAGTGCCAGAACCAGCGGCCATAGCAGACTAACAACCGCGGCTCCAAAATCGAATGTCATCAAAAGGCCAAGCAACCCTGCCGGGATACACAGCGCGAGTGCCGCGACAATTGGTATGCTGACTCCGCCAAAACTAGCCAGCCAGTGGTCGAAGGCAAAGTCGAACGCATCATCGATGCCAATCGTTTCGTTTCGAGTCAGCCTCAGCAAACAAACACGAGCGATTGCCAATCCAGCGAAACTCCAAATCGCCATCGAACAAAAAGTTCCAAACAAGAAGTACCAAAATCCAGCCGTGCCTAGCCGCACGTTGCTGCCACCGGAGGCCGATGGCTTAACTTTACTGGCGAAAATGTACGCAGCAGGTCGTTTGATCTGATTGAAGACGGCTCGCGGTCCGCTGAGTTTCGCGCCCAAGATGTTCAACGCGTTTTGATCGTTGCTGGAGTCAATGAACACGCTGCGATAAGGGCTCGTATTGAATTTGACGACTTCCATCATCGCGGTGTCCTGTTCAAGATCGCCACCGATGAACATGGTTTCGCTCAACCACCAAGTGAACGATGTTGCAAGGACACCGACGATCGCCAACGCCAAAACGGTCACGCTCGCGGCAACGGGAAGCGTGCGAAAGATGATGGTCCAAGGGCAGAGTTCTGCCCAAGAAATTTTCTTGACGATTACGGGCTGGTCGCTCATTGATACTCACGAGTTTCGGAAAAAGAACTGCGCCAGCATTATAGATTGAATCGGCGACGGGATTCCAGCGGGCGATTCCAAAACATCGCTCTCAATACAAGCCCGAAGCGCAAGCGAGTGAATGCCAGGCACAAAGGAAATGCCCGGAAATATTCACTCGCTCGCGCTTCGGGCTTGTATCAGTACGGATTGCTTCGAGAGTTGATGTCCGGTTCATTGCAAGAAACTGCTTTAAAAACCAAGACTTACTCTTCGAGATATTCTCGCTCGCCTTCACCGTCAAAGGGCAGGCCATAAGATTCGTTCAGCCACATCCCCAGATCGGCGCGGTGGCAGCGAATGCTGCAAAATGGCAGGCACGGCGACGCAGAACGTTGAAACTTGTTGCCGCAATAGGCGCAGCGAAACAGGGTGCTGGATGCAGGAGCCTTCTGGGAAGAAGTTGGCTCCGGCGATTGGTCACCCTGATCAGAATTGTTTGTTTCCGAATTGTCGTACACCGGAGAACTACTTCTTCGCCAAGCCCATAGAATCGATCAAAGTTTTATAGCCGGGAGTCATGTTTCGCAGCTTGTCAGCGATAACTTGTTTCTCTGATCCGGATGCTTTTGCAGCACGAGCACGCAGATGAGTGATTTGCTTGCGCCGCTTCCGACGTCGTTTAATTTCCTTTTCCCGTTCGCTTGCCATCTTGTGATTCCGTAAATTACGTGTGAAATAGGGTTGAGTTTGTCCAGACGCTTTGATTCGTCGAGCCGAAATGATAGTAGAACCATCCGCCAAAATCAATCGAAACCCCTCGGATTTAAGACAATCCCTCGGCAGAAAGAAAGCTGCGGAGACCGTCTCAGGCCGCAGGTTCTGTTGGCTGGCTGCGGTTTTGGCGATTGCCCTGTGCCAATCTTCATCGGCTCAGCAAACCAACAATTCAAGTAATCTTCGTAAAAAAGATGCCGCTGACCAGAAAGAACAGCCGCTGATCGCGTTGGGGCGGATCGACGATAACCGAATCGTCGAAAGTAGCGGCGTCGTGAGCGCTCGGCCGGATCCCGACGGAAAGCCCTCCAATGCGATTTGGACTTTCAACGATTCAGGCGGCGCGCCGATCCTGTTTCGAGTTGGCGTCAAAGGGAAAACGCAAGCTACATTGCGGCTCAACGCAGTCACCAATCGCGACTGGGAAACGATGTGCAATTTCTCTGTCGAACAGAAACGGTTTTTGGCCATTGGCGATGTGGGAGACAATTCGTTTAATCGAAAGTCGTATCAGATTTATGTGTGCGAAGAGCCGATCGTTAAGCCCAAAAAATTGAAGAAGAAAAAGAAGCGAAAAATTCGCGATCTGGAAACGGAAGTTCGCACGATCGATTTCAAGTACGAGGATGGAAATCACAACTGTGAAGCGATGAGCTACAACGCGGAAGACAATACGTTTTGGTTTGTGGAAAAAGTTTACGTCGACGATAAGCGAACAACGGCTCCCGGGTTTTACGTTTTACCCGATCCTGCTTCGGTTAAATCGGATCCAAACAAGGAAGGCGAGACGAAGGATAAGGAAAACATCGCTCGCCGAGTCGGTGACTTCCCCGTTCGCAACGTGACGGGAATGGCGTTTTCACCCAACGGACAACGGCTCGTGATCCGCAGCTACTTCGGGGCGTGGCTCTATGAGAAACAAGTTGGCGAAAAACAGAAGGGCAAAACGTGGCTCGAAACGATCACTCAAACTAAGCCTAAGATGTTGGCATTGCCGCTTCAAAGCCAAGGAGAAGCGATCTGTTTTTCGCCTGATTCTGAATCGCTATGGGTAACTTCTGAAATGAAAAACTCAATCATCTGGCAAGTCAGCCTCGACCAGAAATCGGAAAAGGAATAGATCAATGGACTTTGACCCTGCCGTGATCGAGTCGCTAAATTGGCTCGACGATAAACAAGATTCGATGCTGAAACTGATCATCGAACTCTGCGATATTAACTCTGGTACGTTTAACCTGCCGGGAATTGAAAAAGTTCGCGGTCGACTAGTCGAAGAATTTTCCACGCTCGGTGGAGATTTAAAGATTGTCGATTCACAGCCTTGGATGACAGTCAACGATCAGGGAGAATCCGAAGAAGGAAAGTCGGGTCCGATTCTTCACGTCACGAAATGGCCAGATGCAAAAACGAAAGTGATGCTCTGCATCCACATGGACACCGTTTATGGCGCAAATCATCATTTTCAAAAGTGTGTCACCAAAGACGACGGAACCGTCAACGGGCCTGGCGTGATCGATGCCAAGGGCGGCATCGTTGTCATGCTTAACGCGCTCAGGACGCTCGAAGCCAGTCCATCGGCTGGAATAATCGGCTGGGAGGTCATCCTTAACGCCGACGAAGAAATTGGCTCTCGTGGAAGCGATCAGTTCATCCGCAGTCGTGCTCCTCATTGCGACGCGGGTCTTCTATTTGAACCGTCACTGCCGGACGGGACGCTGGTTTCGTGGCGTAAAGGATCGGGAAACTTTGCCTTCATCGTTCGTGGAAAGTCGGCTCACACAGGACGAGACTTTACAAAGGGCCGCAACGCGTTGGCAGCCCTTTCGCGGCTGTGTGTCGAAATTGACGAACTCAACACCGATCCCGACATCACGTTCAACGTGGGCCGCATCAACGGCGGCGGAGCACTCAACGCGGTGCCGGACCTTGCTGTCGGTCGAGTCAACGTGCGAGTCGTCGATACCCAGCAGCAAAAAATGGTGGAAGGAAAGTTTGCCGACCTTGTCCAGAAGTACAACGAACTCGACGGCATATCGGTTGAGATGAACGGTGAGTTTTCTTCACCGCCAAAACCGATCGACGAAGGCGTGCGTCAAATGCAGAGCCGCATCGAGTCTTGCGGTCAGCAATTGGGGATGCAAATCAAGTGGCGTGGAACGGGCGGCGCGAGTGACGGAAATCGTTTCGCGGCTGCTGGACTTCCGAACATCGATACGCTTGGGCCCTGCGGTGACTACATCCACTCTGACCAAGAATTTCTGATCCCGGAAAGCCTTGTGCCGCGAGCAAAGCTGGCGGCTTTGGTTTTATTGAGCTTTATACAAGCTGACACCTAAACGTTCCGGCGTCATCAGCGTATTGTTCCATCAGTTCGTAGATATGCGTGACGGAATCCCAGTCATTAGCGTCTAGAACTTGCTCCATTTCCAGCGCGGCTTGTGAGAGTTCATTTAGCGTTATGGTGCCGGCGGTTCCTTTGAGCCAGTGGGCTAATTCGGCGACCTTTCTCTTGTCACGAGATTGTATGCCGCTTTCGAACTCAACAAGCCGCTGTTCAAAGGTGTCAAAGAACTTAATGGAAAACTTTCTGATTGGGTCCTCTTGAGGAAGATCAGATTCGCGAAACGTAAGGAAACTGTTTGCCGATTTGACGGTGCTCTTTTTGTGTTCGGGGTGCGTTGTCGTAGCTTCGGGCTGGTTTTCGTTTTCATGGGAAGCCGAGGAGATCTCACTGCCTGAAATTTTGGCCATCGCTTCAACCAAACCGTTCAAGTCGATCGGTTTGGTAAGATAATCTGAGCAACCTGCTTTCATGCATTTGTCTCTGTCGCCCTTCATGCTGTTGGCCGTGAGTGCATAGATAGGTGTTTCGAATCCTGCGTCACGCAGTTTCCGGGTCGCTGAGTAGCCATCAAGGATCGGCATTTGCATATCCATCAAGACGATGTCGAATTCCTGATCGCTTTGTGCATAGTCGACTGCTTCTTGCCCGTTTTCGGCCAAAGTTATTTCCGCGCCGCAATCCCCCAGTACCAGTGAAATCAAGTCACGATTGGTTTCTGCATCGTCGGCCAGCAGGATTCGCAGACCGGATAAGTCGGCTGTAGTCCAGTCGGAGGTGACGCGACGATCCAGACGCTGGTTCAATTCTTCATCGTCCATCAATTCCAACTCTGCGATGTCACCGACATCGACCGTAATCGAAAAAGTCGAACCCTCACCGATCCCGCTGATGACTTCGATATCGCCGCCGAGTGCCTTAGTCAGTTTTTGGCTGATCGACAGCCCCAGTCCGGTGCCTCCAAAACGACGAGTAATTGACGAATCAGCCTGAACAAAAGGATCGAAGACATTTTCAACTTGTTCAGTCGTCATCCCAATTCCGGTGTCGATGATTTCCATTCGAAGCATTCCATTTTTGGAACCCTCTAGACTGGCACGCAACGTAACGGTTCCATCAGAAGTGAACTTGGTGGCGTTCCCTAAAATGTTAGTTGCGATTTGACGCAGCATTTTGGGGTCGCTTTGAATCGCTACCGGGAAGGGAGACGCGAACTCCAGAACCAAATCGTTGTTGTTCTCACGGGCTTTGGAACGCAATGATTCAACGATTTCACTCAGAAGATGAAGCGGAGAGAAATCAACATTTTCGACTTCAATTTTGTTGGCTTCGATTTTCGATATGTCTAGCAAATCGTTCACGAGTCGCAGAAGATGTTTTCCGCTGGACTCAATGGACTTGATTTTCTTACGTTGCTGTTCTGGATCGCTGATAACACCTCGCAAAATCAGCTGAGTGAACCCGAGTACGGCAGTGATTGGAGTACGGATTTCGTGGCTCATGTTCGCCAGAAAATCACTTTTGATTTGATTTGCTGACTCGGCAACTTGCGCGGCCTGTTCCAGTCGATGTTGTGTCGCGCGAAGTTGTTGAGCCGTTTGCTCAAGCTGACGAGTTCGCGATTCCAATGACTTCGTACGGTCCCAAACCTTCTGCTCTAAGGATTCATTCAGGTCATCCAATTCCCTGAAGATGGTTTCTTTTTCCAAACTTGAGCCCGCAGCATTGCAGATGAATTCAGCAATGCGAACCTCATTGGTCCCAAACATGGACTCGACCAGACAGTTCGCAATGTAGATGCACGCGACGACTTCATCTCCAGCAACAATAGGACAGCAAAGTATCGATGCAGTTTGATCTTTGGAATTGAAACTGCCACCAAGGTTCTCGCGATCATGTATGACAGGTTCTTTCCTTTGAGCGGCGGTGCGGACGATGGACTCGTCGAATGGTTGTTCGGAGTTCCACGCGTCCCATTTATTTTCTTTTCCTTCAGTCGGCAGCACGATCAGAGTTCGTTGTCCATGCAGCATGTCGCATGCTGACTGGGCCGTATGTTTGAGAATGTCCAACTTGCCGAGTGCGGACGAAATTTTTCGTCCCACGTCGAGCAATGCGTCAAACCGATTCGCAATTGAGATCGTTTCTCTTGGTCCGCTCAAACGGACAGAGGCTTCAATTTCTCGGACTTCGAGGGTTCCAGGTTGATCCTCCTCGTCCACGATTCGCCACCCGAATCTGGCATCCATTTGCTCGAAAGCTTGTTGCGTCAAAGCTGATTCGTATCGCGCGTTTTGTGACTGAGCCAACTTCAGTGATTCCATCAGTGACTTACGCGCTCGTTTTTGATCGGCCCTGTCCGCATAGGCAAGTCCTAGTTCCCGAAGTGCGTGCGGAAGATCATTTTTAAAACGTCGGCCAATTCGAACGGCTTGTTTTGCGGCCACGAAATGGCGGTGGAACGAAGCCGCAGATACGGTTCCATTTCTCCGGTCAATTGAAATTTTCTCTCTGAGTGCCGTCGCCAGCCATGCAAAATTTGGAGTTGTGTAACAATTGGAAATCCCAGCTTTTTTGGCGATCTCGATCCCTTTCTCGAAGCACGAAATGGCTGTTACGGGATCGTCCCGGTTAATTAAGTAGTAGACGCCTTCGGCGCACAAAAGCTGTGGTTGAAGTTGCAGGTCATTCAAGCCACGTTTCTTTTCCAGCTCGATAAACTCCAGTGGAATATTGCCCAGTGATGCTCGAACAAGGACATCGAGAATGTTTCCAGTTGACTGGTGCGCTCCAATTTTTATCGCGTCTTCACGAGTCTGTTTTGCTAACTCTGAGGCTTCGTTGAGTTTGCCAAGGCGATAAAGTGATGCCGCACGCTGATAGCGGGCAATGTTCAGCTCGCAGTAGTCGCCGGTTCGCTGCAGGATTTCCTCCGCTTGTTCCGCTTGCACGATGCAATGTTCGTATCGCGAGGTGGCGTACAGCAAGATGCTGAAGTAGTTTCGTGACTGCCCCTGCCCCCACACGTCATTCAATTCGGTTCGAATTTTAAGTGAACGATTTGCGTATTCCGCACCGCGATTGTGCCACGGAACTAGGCTCATCACCGGCGAATGTTCCGACCACGCTTGAGCTAACTCCAGTGTTGGCGGCGCTGCTTCTGCACGATTGAGGCCGGCAAGATGCGCCCAGAGGGTCAAGGATTTGCCACGCGTGTACCAGTAGCAGTGCGCTAGTCGACTGTACATCCTCCATTTCAATCGATCCAGTTTCGAAGAGGATTTCTTTCGGTGGAGGAAGAGCGAAGGCGCAAGCGAATGCAGGGTTTGAACGAATAGCTCCCGCAACACAAACAAGTGGATGAACAGCCAAGAAGTTGGGATTGAAATCTCGAGCGACTTCATTGCGTCTTCCAGAAGCGCAATGGCATCCCGCTTGTTGCCTTTCTTGAAGGCCAATTCTCCGCGTTGCATAAGGATGCGAGCCCGGTCAAACTTGTCAGTTGATTCTTTTTCTGCACGGGAAAACCACTGGTCGCTTTCGCCGTACGTTCCACTTAGCATCAAAATATTGCCGATGTGTTCTGCAATCTGGCTGCGTTGCTGGGAATCCTTCGGATCGACTCCTTTCCAAGCGATTTGATACATCTGAAGCGCGGTTGCAAGCGAAGTAGCTTCCTGAGCGCGTTTCGCCGAATCAAGCGCTGCGACAAAGGCTTGTTCGTGGAGTCCAGCTTGATCGTAGTGAATTGCGACTTCAATACTGTCGCCGGCGATCGATTCGTAGTATTCGGCAATCCTTTTGTGCAGCTCGCATTTACGCTTCTGTGGCAGACGTTCAACCATTGCCTGGCGAATGCTGTCATGAACAAACGCCTGTGACCCGTCTGGACGTGCCCAAATCAATCTCTGGCGACGCGCCCAGTTTAGATGGCTCTGTGACTCAGTTGCTGATATTTCCGAAACCGACAGCATGGCACTAGGGAAAAATGACTTGCCGATCACGGCAGCAATCGAGAGGTGTTCCAAGATTTGAGTTGGGAACTGTTCAAGGCGAGGCAGCAACGTTTCAGTTGTTGAATCCGAAGAGGCTTGAACTTCGTCGAGTCGTTTTGAATCAACAATCCATTGCGAGCCCTCGAAAGAAATCGCGTTGGTTTCATTCATCTCTCGAAGGATCGTTTCGGCCAAGAACGGACTACCGGCAGCCAATCTGACGACCGCGTCCAAAACCTGCTTCGGCAATCCGATGGCCATCGAATCTACGAGTTCCCTGACCATGGAATTTGAAAGCGGGCCAGTCTCTAGCGTCACGTCCATGTTCAGCGAAATGTGCGATGTGTCGGGCTGGTTTCTGGATGTTCGGGCCGAAAGAATGACCATCAATGAATCTGTCGTCCAACGCGAGAGCTCACGGAGCGTTTCAACCGTACTCACGTCAAGCCATTGACAGTCGTCGATCCAAATGATGGCTGGATTGTGCGGAGAAGAGATCTTTGAAAGTACACTGCAGACCGCGCGGCTGAGACGGTTTAGCTCGAACGACTCCAATGGTTCAGTGCCTTGATTAGCGGCTTTCTCGTAGTCATGTCTGGATGTTGCTGGCTTCCTTAGGCCAATCGAATTCGCGAACTCAGGAAAGAAAAAGTGAACTTCTTCGTGGGCGTCATCCAATTGTTCAGCGAGCGTGGGACATAGGTCCGAATGCACCAATTCGTTGATCAGTTTCGTAAGCGGAGCTATCGGCTGTTCGCCCACTTGTTTGGTGGCTTCGCTTTGAAAGATCTGCACGCCGAGCAGCTTTGCTTTCTGAATCGATTCGCGGACAAGCCTCGTCTTCCCCATCCCGCTTTCACCTTCGACCATCGCGAAGCGGGTTCCGCCCTCTCGAACACAAGCGATTAATTCGTGTAGCTGATCGAGTTCTTTCTGACGTCCAACGAACATGGGAACTACGATTTCGTTTGGAGCGTCAGCTTTGCCAGCGACGAACTTGCTGACCTTCGTTTCGTCGTCGTTTGAAGCCAGCCAATCTAGATCGGCAATGATCGAAGAAACGGATTGGTATCGATCTCGAGGATGTTTTTCAAGCATGCGTTTGACGATCGTCATCAACGGTCTTTGGAAAGCTTCGTCGTGTCTTGCCTCGATCTGCGTGGTCAAGTGTGAAGACAGTATCTGGCTGAGGGTGGAACCTTCAAAAGGCAGTCGGCCATTAAGCAGGCTGTATGCGATGACGCCAGCTGAGTACACGTCGGACAGGTCGTTGACGTCGTGGTCGAGGAGGCCCAAAAGTTCGGGCGATGCAGACTGTCCAAATGCCAGAGTAAAGGACTCGTTGCGGCGGTCAGGCTTGGAAAACATTCGCAACCCGGGACACAGCAGTCGCGGCATTCCCTCTTCGGTCAGTACGTGCGAAAGACGAAAGTCCTGTTGAGTGATCCCGAATTGATGGAGTTGCTCAATCGCGAGAAGGAATGTTTTCATCCACCGGTTTTGCATTTTTGCGGAAGTGGGAACGCTGCGATTCCAAGTTTCCTGACCCTCAGGAGTATCCAAACTGCCGAGCAATTCGTTCAGAGTTGGGCTCTCGAAGTGTGGACGTACCATGAATACGTGTTCAACTTCAGTTTCGGTTTCGCTGACACAACCCCATTCCAAAGGGGCGACATAAGCATCCATTTCGAGTCTTGAGGCATAGCCAAAGTAGTGTTCAAGGCGAAACAGACCGTCGCTGTTAAATTGATCTTTTGGTATCAACTCAATCAACACCTCGGATCGTGTAACGGTGTCGATCGCAACAGCGGCTAGGAAGTTCGCAGCGGTCTGCGAATGCATCCTCTGGAAACGGTAGCGTTGCGGTAACCAAGTGATTTCCTTGGCAGTCAGATTGGATCCTACGCCGCTCATTAAATTCTCTGCCCGGTCAGATGAAAAAAAACTCTCCGGGTAAGGCTCACATGTGCCCATTTAATTCGAGACATACCCGGAAAGCGAATTTGACATGAATCTCTCCTTCACGAATCGATTCAATCGCCGAAGTGTAGGTCGGGAAAGCTGCTGCTTCGCAATCTTGTATGAGGGTATTCCCGTCAATGAAGGAATCTGACACGGTTGAGACCATCGCGGATATGCGACAAACGGTGGAGAACACCGTGCCAAGTTCCCGGCTTACCCGGGAGGGCGAATTGCCTCACCCTCCCGAACTGAACTAAGGACTTAGCTCTGATCGTCGACTTGAGAATCTAACGCTTCGCTAGATGGATCAACAACTTTGCCCTGTTTCCGATCGGACTGGTCTTCTTCAATGGTGTGAACAGAAGCCTTCACAAACAGGTAGATTTCGGGATTCTCTTCAACGTTAGAAGGGTCAAAGGTCATGCTACCCGCGAGAATTACTTTGTCTTTTGGACAGCGCAAGGTCGAATTGAATCGACAGGCAACGAAGTCCAGATTGTCCAACTCGACTTCGAGTCTCTTCTCAGTCTCGTTTAAAAAGATGCGTTCGTGCTTCTTGGGATCCTTTTCGTCAACCAATTTGTTGATCTTTGCTTGAAGATCAAGGATCACAAAGTTTCCGCCACGCGTTGCCAGAGGAGTTACTTGAATCGCAGCTCCGTTGTGAAAAGTCGTTTGGATCGGAGTGAAGCCGATGATTTTGCGTGACCTCTTCAGCAGGTGCACTCCATCAACTTCTTCCACGTAATCATCGTCGTCTTCGAAGGGATGTTCGTCACCAGTGAGTCGTGGAAGTTGCTTTAGGTTTTCAACCCAGTGAGTTTGCGTCGCGTCTTTGAATGGTTCAGCATCAACCGTGAGCCTAACATGTTTTCCCGAAAGCGCGTGGAGCGTTTGGTTGTTGTGCCCAGTAAGTGTTGCCGAGTAGACAACTTTTTTGTCGGACCTTGCCTTTGAGAAGAACTCGGACCATTTTTCTTGGGAAACGACACCGGCTCCGATCTTCGCGGTTGCGTCGACATCCAAAAGGTCTTCTGCTTCTCCATGTCCGGCGCGTACCCAGTAGGTTTGAATCGATATCGTTCGGCGCTTTCCCCAATGCTCCCGAAACAAGTTCAGCAGGTTGTTGATCTGCAGGTGCATGTCCTCGGTGGCAGTGATTAGCAATGTATTGCCAAGAAACTTAATGCGGGCAGAAGTGCTGTTCGATTTCCACATCTCGGGCTTCACCGTTTCCTTGATGGTGTCTACCAGTTGGCTCAAAGTCACCTGAGCCGTTTGCATGTTGAAGTTTCCGGATTCTCCCTTGGCCATATTGCTGAGAGTCGTCGGTGGCGAATAACAAAAAACACCGCCACCGCCTCCGCCCATTCC
>CAZORS010000069.1:0-24325 GCA_964582025.1 uncultured Pirellulaceae bacterium
CGCATCAAACTTCGCGTGCCCATCGTTTGCCCCGTCGCCTTCAATCCAAACTCGTTTACTACCCGAACGTGCATTAGCTTTCTACCGGGCGACTGTTTCCAAAGTATCACCAGTAGCGTGTACGCCACGATCGCACCAAATTCCAACAGCAGCAACAAAACTGCGGTCGCCGTGCTTTGTGAAAGATATAGCTCGACGGGCGGAATCTGACGCAGAATCTGAAATGGAGCAATCAACAATCCGACCAACGCAAAGTCAATTCCCGCCGCAACCAAACGCGGAACTCTCTTCGCCGGAATCGGAGCAGCAGGCTGGATCAACTCGAGCATCTCCTTAACTTCCGACCACGAATCAAAACGATCCGCAGGATCCTTCGCCAACAACTTCAACAATACGTCTCGCCAACCTTCGGCAAGGTGTTCCGGCCACGGATGGGGAAATTCGACCTCCGCCTGCCGGTGACAATCTAGCCACTGCTCAACGGTGTTCCCGGAAATTGAAACAGGCAGCCGCTCAAATGTCATTTGAAAAAGCGTCACTCCCAACGCATACATGTCGGATTGAATCGACGGTGCTTCGCCGCGCATCAGTTCTGGAGCGAGATAATTCGGCGTTCCGCCGGCAGAACGCCGATCGTTATCGGAAGCTCGACGAGCCATGCCAAAGTCAGACAGTTTCGCGATCCCGTTTTGTTGGACCAAAATATTCGATGGCTTGATGTCGCCGTGAATGATATCCAACTCATGCGAGAACTTGAGTGCGTCCGTCATCTGAGCGGCGATCGAATGCAATTGCGAATAAGCCATCGGTCCGCCAGCGCAAAGTTCGTCAACGGTTTTTCCATGGATTAGCTCCATCGCCAAAAACGGAGACTCCTCGTGTTTGCCGACGTAGTAGATCGTGACAATATTCGGGTGGGTGACGCGTGCTTGGGAGACGGCCTCTTGCAGCAGAACTTCAATTTCATGATCTGACTTCGCTGCCTTGGCTTCGGAGGCTCCTGGCATTCCGCTACGGAGAACTTTCACCGCAACGTATCGCCGCAAAGATGTGTCTAACGCTCGAAAAACTTGGCCCATGCCGCCTTTTCCCAGCGGATCAATCAGCTTGAAGTGCCCCAACTCCTTGCCAATCATCGCGTGTTCGATTTTGGCTGCTTCGACCGGATCCACTCCTACCTCGGAGTCCTCGAAGTACAACGTGCCGCCACCGACGGGATCGGTCGGCAACGTGCCCAGCGTCATCGTTAACGCGAGGTCATGTTTGAGTGCCTTTGGTGAAACGGTATGGCCGCATGACTCACACGTTCCCCCAACGTCTTCGACGAACTCAGTCTGCTGCCCGCAACTGCACTGGTAGACTACTCGCGAGTTTTTTGAGTCGGACATAAGTGGTGGTCTGGCAGAAAGTTCACACAGTACAGGCCACAGAATCCTGAACACTTCGTCCTGAACACTGCGTTCCTGTCTCTTATGATATCATCCTCCGCAAACTTACCGCACTCCCATTTCCAATTCCTTATTCCGAATTCGCCATTCCATGTCGGGCCGAGAGATCGAACTAGCCAACGTTCGAGTTAACAACCTGAAAAACCTTTGCTTGACGATCCCGCATGGACAATGGCTATCGATCTGCGGACTCAGCGGCAGCGGCAAATCGAGCCTTGCATTTGACACGTTGTACGCAGAAGGTCAGCGGCGGTACATGGAAGCACTTTCGGTCAAGACGCGGCAGTTTCTGCAGCAGCTCGATCGTCCGGAAGCAGATCACATCTCTGGCTTGCCTCCCGCGATCGCGATCCGTGCTCCTAAAGGAACTCCAGGCCCGAGAGCGACGCTGGCTTCGGCGTCCGAGATCGATCCGCTGTTGCGTTTGTTGTTCGCGAAAATCGCCGAATCGTTTTGTCCGCAATGCAACCAACAGATCACTCGTGACACGCCGCAAACCGTAGCCGATTGGATGCTCGGATTGCCGGCTGATCTCAGAGCCGTTATCGCATGGCCGGTGAGTGAAGATTCAGACGCAACGGAAGTCGTCCGTGACGCAATTCGCGATGGGTTTGTTCGCGCGATTTCAAACGGGAAGTTTGTCGACCTTCAAGTGAACAGCGCGGAGCTGTCTGAGCCAACCTTTATCGTTGCCGACCGTATCAAGACCGGCGACATTGCAATTGAACGGATCACGGAATCTCTGGAGTCCGCCTTTTACTGTGGAAGCGGTAAAGTCGCCGTGTTCTTGCAAGATGCAAACTCGACCGAAACAATCGATGGACAGAACTACCGACGTCTTCAGTTTTCAACCGACGCAACGTGCCCTGACTGCCATATTGAACTCCCGGAACTCGAACCGAGACTATTTTCGACCAACAATTCGAATTCGGCATGCGACAATTGCAAGGGAACCGGCTTGCTGAAAGAAACGCTTGAACCTTGTTACATCTGTGAGGGAACTCGGTTTCAAATTCCGCCTCTCGCCTTTCGCGTCGCCCAAAAGAATTTCGCAGATGTCGCGGCGATGACCGTAGGTCAAGCAACCAGTTTTCTGACATCGCTTGATCTCACAAAAATGCAACGTCAAACGGTGGCAGCGATTCTTGACCAACTCAACCATCGCCTGAAATACCTCATCGACACCGGACTTGGCTATCTGACCCTCAACCGTGCGATGCGGACGCTCAGTTCCGGTGAAGCACAACGCGTCCTGTTGACAACGGTTCTGGGCACTACGCTAGTCAACGTTCTTTTTGTACTCGATGAACCTTCGATCGGACTGCATTCACAAGACGTGAAACAACTGACGCGTTCAATCGCAGATTTACATTCGCGAGGCAACACGGTCGTCGTCGTCGACCATAAGCCAGACGTCATTCGCGCTGCCGAACGAATCGTTGAAATCGGCCCAGGAGCGGGAGCTGACGGCGGGGAAGTGGTCTTCGATGGAGACGTTGAAGAATTATTGATCGATGAAGAATCGATTACCGGCCAGTACCTTTCGCGACGACGAGGCCAATCGGCTGGCCAAGAAAACCGCCGCAAGTCTCATCGATTCATGAAGCTGATCGGAGCCAGCGGCAACAATTTAAAAAACATTAACGTTAAATTTCCGTTGGGGGTTTTGTGTGCCGTGACGGGTGTCAGCGGCGCTGGCAAAACGTCGCTGGTTCAGAACACGCTGTTCGGAGCCGTTTCCAAACACTTCGAAACCGATATCGCGGGCACGTTACCCTACGAAGAGATCCACGGAGCAGATTGGGTCAGCGAAGTCGTCCTTGTTGATGCATCGCCGATCGGAAAGTCATCTCGCAGCAATCCGGTGACTTACGTCAAAGCGTTCTCCGAAATTCGAAATTGTTTCGCGGATACGCTTGACGCCAGCAGGCAAAATTTCGGGCCCGGAAAGTTCAGCTTCAATGTTGCCGGTGGGCGATGTGAAAAATGTCGCGGCGACGGACAGCTTTCACTGAACATGCAATTCATGGCGGATCTCTGGGTCACCTGCGACCAATGCAACGGGACTCGATATCGTGAAGATGTGCTTTCGGTTCGGTATCGCGACCGAAACATTGCTCAGGTGCTCGCGATGACCGTTCGCGAAGCGTTTCCTTTCTTTCGCGGACATACACAAGTCCAATCAAAACTCAAAGCGTTGATCGATGTGGGGTTGGAGTACATTCAACTCGGGCAACCTGCCAACACGCTGTCCTCGGGCGAAAGTCAGCGGCTCAAGATGGCACACTACTTAAACACAGCCAAGAATCGCCGAGTCCTGTTTCTGATGGATCAGCCAACGACGGGCTTGCATCCGCATGACATTATTCGGTTGCTGGATTGTTTCAACAGTTTGATTTCGGTCGGCCATTCAATGATCGTGATTGAGCACAACTTAAGTTTCATCAAGCACTCCGATTGGATTATCGACCTTGGCCCCGGAGCAGCAGAGCAGGGCGGCGTAGTGGTTGCGACGGGTACGCCAGAAGAAGTCGCGGTGAATATGAATTCAGTTACCGGACAGTGTCTGAAGCCGCTTCTTTCTTATCCGGAGTCGTAGATTGAGGCCGTTGGCTGTGTGAATCTATCTCCGCAATACGTTACAATCAGCGCTCCACAATTTTAAAACAGGGAGATACCCATGCGTTCACGTTTGTTTATCTGGTCCCTACTTCCACTGCTACTTTTAATATCGGTTCCTTTAACTTTCAGTTTCGCCCAAGAAGATCAAAATCCATTCGGCGATCCTTCATCGACAGATCCCTTTGCGGATGACTCGCCCGCAGTTGCTGGCAAGGACAGACAAGCGGCTCCTCCTGAGTCTGAGCAACTGAAAGCATTTCGCTCACAGATTCAAGAGATTGAACAAAAGTACACCGAGATGGTGTTGCGCGAAAGCGCTTTGACAGAGTCGCTGGGCAAAGTTCTTAAGGAACGCAAACTCAATCGGCTTCGAAATGCTGACGGCGAACTTGACGACAACATCAAAGAAACAGTTGAGCAGCTGAGACGCAGCAGAAATCAAATTGCAGAATTGGCTCAAATGAATGAACTGCTCAAGAAACGCATCGGAGCTCTTGAAAGTGAAACGTCAGAACACAAATTGAGAGCTCAAGAAGCGGTGGCTAACCGCAATGAGATGCACCAAGCTCTATTCGAAAGCCTCCTTCTTTCTGAAAACCGAACGCACCAACAGATGGCGTTGGAGCACTTGTTTGCTTGCGGCGACAAATACGAAGCCGCGAAAGTCCCGATCAACATCTACTCACCAAAGCTACTCAAACAAGTCAGCCAACTGACGAGTTCCGACTCAGAAGAAGTGAAACGACTTGCCTCAAGATGCTTATTCGGCTTCAAGCCAGATTACGCGATCGCAGCTGGAATTCAATTTGGACCGTTGTGGCGACCGCTTGAACACTCGAAGGCAAATTTGAACACGCAACGGATCCATCAAATGCTGGATCATGTCTGCGACTTCGTTTTTGAAGAAGAGCCGTTGGCGGACCTCGTGGACATGCTGAAAAACCAATTCGCCGTTGGCTTCCGATTGGGAGAGGGTGTCGATGAAGAAATGCTCATCACATACGATGCCACTAACCGCAGTCTGTTTCTCAACCTGTCCGGCATGCTGGAAAAACACAAACTCGGCTTCGTGATTTCAAATGACGAAGTCGTGATCTTGAAGGAAACCGATCCAGCGTTAAAAGTTTTGGCAACCTACAACACTGCCGGACTTTCATCTTTGGCTCAGATTGAAACTGAAAAAGCAATGCAACTGTTAAAAAAGTCCTTTGAATCGGATCCAGTCGAGTTGACTTTGATCGGAGAAAACCTGTTTACGGCCAAAGCCTCTGCGGTGCACCAGCGTAAAATCCAGAAGACGCTGGGCAACCTTGCACCGCCGGCAAAATGGTATTCGAAATAGAATCTGAAGTTCCTTGGCAGGTTTTCAAGGGATGAGATCGGACAGCACCTGCCAGTTCAGCCATGCCATCACTCCATTCGGTACAGCCATCACAGCTGCGCAGGTTTGAGTTTGCGGCGGGCGGGTGACGAATATGGACGGCCTGTGAACGCGATTTAGCGAACGTGATTGCGCTAGCGAACGTGATTCCTTTCGTTGGATCGCCAACATTCGAGCCCATCAAGTTGCCATATGTTGACAATTCCCAGTCATAGAAGGGCGACTTTTTCAATGTCGGAGTAAATAATAACAGTGTCAGAGCATTCATTTTTTGAGTGCTTCTTTCGACTTCCGATTTACTCTTGCAATAAACACAACCATGATTCGTTCGAACAACAGAAAAAGATCGCTTCGCAAAAAGTCAAACGCAGGACTCAGCTTTGGCCGACTCGAACCTAGAAAAATGCTCGCTGGCGATTTACCAACTGGAACGAACCTGATCGTCAACGGCGACTTCGAAACTTTCACTAACGACGAAACATTGAACGTTGTCAATTCGTTTGCCACCGCGCGATTCTACGGAAGTGATTTGGTGCCGAATTGGACGGTGGCTGATGGAGACGGAGACGACACGCAGCGCATCAATCTGTTGACATTCGACAATAGTCGTGGCACCGTCTTAGACGTTGACTCAATTCCGGGACAAGACGATCGCGTATTTCAGAATGTTAACGTTAACGTTGGTCAAGAGTATTTATTTTCGTTTGATTTTTTGGGACCCGACCAAGTAGCTGGAGTAATTGAACCAGCTACCAATGATTTTGACGTCTTTTATAACGGGGAATTGCTGGGCACATTACAAGGAACGAATAGCTTTCAACAAGCTTCGTTCCTTGTAACTGGAGCAGCCAACGATCCGGCGGGTTCGACAGATGTTGGAGATTTAGTGTCGGCGCGTTTTGAGTTTCGCGATGGAAGCGCAGGTAATCGGGAAGGTGACGGACGCGGATCGTTAATCGATGCCGTGAGCCTAGTCGCCGTTACCGAAAGCACTGTCGTTAATGCAGGCTTCGAGAATAACGATGCCGCTGATGGGCCAGATTTTCCGCCGGAAGACGTGGATGGATTCTCGGTATTTTCGTTTGCTAGTGACACCGAAGATCGTGTCATTCGAATCCTCTCTGACGACACTGGCGCAGACAGCAACAATTTTCTCAACCTAAATTCGTCTCCAGATCTAATCGACCGAGTCTTTCAAGATCTGACCACCGAAGCAGGACAGTCATACATTGTGACTTTTGACGCTCGTGTTGACCCGACAAGTACTTCGTCGCCCGATCAATTGCGAGTGCGGTTTGACAACCAATTTGCAGCGAACATCATCGGCAACGATCAATGGCAAAGCTACAGCGTGCTAGTGGAAGCCAGTTCTTCTTCCAGTCGCTTGACGTTTCGAGAACCGGGTGGAGACTCTGGAGATGGTGCCAGTCCGCAAATTGACAACCTACGATTTTTTCAAATCAACGAAACAACTTCTCCGATCAATGACCTTGTCGTGGACGCTAACGGTTCTGCCGATGGCTTGAATGCGGGAGCGATGTTCGAAGAAAATGGAGCGCCACAAAACATCGCATCCGCGACTGTGATCAGTCATGATTCTGGGGAAACGCTCAATTTTGCGTTAATCGCATTGGTTGGTGGTTCGATCCTGCCAACCGAATCATTGGCAGTCGATGTTGGATCGACCGGTGTCACCGCTGTGTATGATTCCCAAACTGGTGAACTGCGACTTCGCGGCCGGGCAACGATTGCTACGTATCAACAAATAATTCGATCGCTAACTTACGACAACACCTCCGAAAATCCACTGGACCGAATCGTGGGGATATCGGTCACTAACTCTAACATCGTTGACGACACCAATTTCAGCCGGCGTACGCTTGTAAACATTGAGGCCAACGCGACGAACGATGCCCCGACCTTGGCAGCGATTGGTGATCAATCGCTAGGCTTTGGTCAATCTCTGAGTCTCACATTGGATGCTTCAGACGTCGATGATGACGATGCCACATTAAGTTATGAAGTCGTTGAAGCTGGAGCGTTGACGGGACAACTATCGGTTTCCAGCACTGGTGTGCTTACTTTGCCTGTCGCCGCACAAGCGGGCAATTTCGACGTCACGGTTGCAGTCAGCGACCCAGAAGGAGCCACGGCAGAAAGGACGTTTGCAATTGATGTCGCAGATTTCGTTCCGTTCGAAGGCATTGGAGCCCTCTCCAACGTTCCGACAGCCTTGCGAAATGACATCTACACGACACCACCGCCACAGAATATCGATACAGCGTTGACCTATGATGCGGTGTTGGACACCAGCCAAGGCGAAATACGAATTCGTTTATTGGATGATGAATCCCCCACGTTCGTTAACAATTTTGTTAATTTGGCTCGCGATGGTTTTTATGATGGACTAACTTTCCATCGAGTGATTGACGGGTTTGTAGGTCAAGGTGGTGATCCTCTGGGAACTGGCCGGGGCGGACCGGGATACGAAATCCCAGACGAAGTTGGTAACGACATCGATTTCGATTCACGCGGCCAATTGTCGTTCGCCAATGCGGGAAACAATACCACCGGAAGTCAGTTCTTTATCACTTTCGAGCCAACGAATCTCAACAATGGTCAGTTCTCAGTGTTCGGAAACGTCACGTCTGGTGACGCGGTTCTTGACCTGCTGACTCGCACTGAAAATTTTGGAGTTCCGATTCCAGGTGTCGTTCCCGATGTGATCAACTCAATTCGGATTGAAGAAGTTTAGTTTCGCATTCGCAATAGCGGCAAACGCTTTCCCGAAAACCACCGCCGATACTAATCAACTTTGGGCCAATTCCCTGACGGCACAAAGCCAGATGTTTTCTTGGCGTCATTTATCGAGACGAGCCCAAACCATGAACACACGCAATACATTGCTCCGAAAAATGCGAATCCTGATATGTATGTGAAGTAGCCGAACGCTAAAAGTTCAACTGACGTCTCAAAAGACCTCGCAAACGAAAACACGATGAATGGGACCCAAACCAAGCCAACGGAGACTAACGCCAAAATCATTTCGCAGCTGCCAAACTTAAACTTGCTGCGGTAGCCGAACGGCAGCATGCTGAGACCGGCAAGAATGCTTGACGGAATGAAGCTGCCGATCAATGCCAGAAATCCTAATCCTTGGTTAGCTGGAATCCAAGAAGATTGGAATGTGTAGAGGTTGATGATCGAGACCAAAAGTAAGATGGCGTAGACAACCAGCAGCACGATCGGAATGATCAGGGGAGGAGAAGTCGTTGCGAAGACGAAGTAGCCGACATTTCTCCCAAGCCGACTTCGACTTTCAAGTTCATCGTCGCGATCGGTTTCCGGCGCCGCCAACGCAGCGTATGCCACTTTGGCTTTCTTGGGTTGAGCTTTCCTTTCAGCAGCGTGCGAATCGAGTAAGTCATGCAATTTTTTTCGACGATCATTTCCCGACGATTTTTGCTTTCTTCGGGAGCTGAAAAACAACAGCATCAACTTTGCAACGTAAAACGTCAAAAACACCGAAACGCCCAATGCAACTAGCATCAGGACTCCAAAGGTCCCAAAAAAGAAGGACTCATTCATCAGGCTACAGTTCCTTTGCTGAATTCCAATATTGATGGAGCGAACATAATCAAGGGGCTCGTGTCGGCGCGGTTGAATCGTCGCAGCCTACAGTAGAGCATTTCGTTTTATCCAACGCGAGACAGTCCTGTGTCGGCGGTTTCCTGTCGACTACAATTGGGATTCCCAAAGCTCGAACCAAAGCCCAATTCTTGTCTGACGAATCCAAAATCCCGCCGTCCCTGTCTCGATACAGCCGCCAAATTCGCTTCCCTGAAATTGGAGTCGAAGGACAACAGCGTTTATCCCAGTCCAAAGCGTTACTTGTGGGTTGTGGCGCACTTGGTTCGATGATCGCAACCACTCTCTGCCGGGCTGGTGTCGGAAGGTTGCGAATCGTCGATCGAGATTTTCTTGAGGTCAGCAACCTTCAACGACAGTTCCTCTTCAGCGAAAAAGATGTTGAGTCCGGTTTGCCGAAAGCCATTGCTGCAAAACAACGCCTGAACGAGATCAATAGTAACGTCAACGTCGAAGCTTTCGTCGAAGATGTCGATTCACAGAACATTAAGCAGTTGGCCGATGGCGTCGATGTGATTGTCGACGGCACCGACAATTTTGAAACTCGGTTCTTGATCAACGATGCTTCGGTCAGCATGAATGTTCCGTGGGTGTACGGAGGATGCTTAGGCGCCGATGGACAATCGATGACGATCGTCCCGGGTGAATCAGCGTGTTTAAATTGCTTGATGCTCGACGGACCTCCGCCACCGGGAACTTCAGACACTTGCGATTCGTTTGGGGTCTTAGGACCCATCATTAGCACGATTGCGTCGATCCAATCGATGGAGGCGCTAAAAATCCTTTCGGGCAACATCGATTCGGTTTCAAAACAGTTGACGATCGTCGGCTTGTGGTCGAACCAATTCCGCACGATGGATGTTTCAGGTCTACGAGACAAAGTCGATTGCCCGACTTGCAAACAAAAGAACTTTCAATGGCTTTCCGGAGAACGAGGAAGCCAAACGGCGATCATGTGCGGGCGCAACGCTGTGCAGCTGAGCTTCGCAGAGCGACAGCCGATCGAATTGGGTTCACTTGCCGATCGATTGCGGCCTTTGGGGAGAGTTGAACAGAATCCATTCTTGATTCGTTTCCATGTCGACGATTTTTCAATTACGGCTTTCGCAGATGGCAGGGCCATCATTTCAGGGACCGAAGAGATTGCAATCGCGAAAAAGCTTTATGCTCAGTATCTCGGTGTTTGAACGAATTCGCGGGGAATGTTCTTAGCCTGCCAAACAGATCCAAATGGCAGGTTGCAAACCTGCCCCACGGAGACAAATCACACGTTATGATGAATATTGTAAAGCCTCTCCTTCAACGAATCCAATGAACCAAGAAACCGACACATCACCTGACTCAGACAACAAAGTCGTCAAACGATTTGGTGGTCGGCATCTTATCTTTCGCACCAACGTCGGCAAGAAATCCCTTTTGCCGAAGCCCTATGCGCTGGTGTCAAGCTTTAGTGGTCCCGACTGGTTCTTTTATGGCGTCGGACAAGTGTTCCTGACTCACGAAGAACTCTGTGAGTTTGAATTATGGAACGCTCGAGTACCGCGCGCGGCCAAATCGGGTGCGAAACTTTCTAAGCTGCTGATGAGCCTTGAACCTGAACTGAACTCGTTCATTAGGCACTGCAATGAACATGGAATCGAAGGAACGATCGTTGTTGAAGAAAATGTCATCGAATTCCATTGGACGTTCGGTCAGGAACTAGAACAGGAAAAACTCAAGGACGAACACAAATCGCCGCTGGACAAGAAGTTCGATGAACTGGTTGCGGCTTACGTGAGTGAAAAGCCAAACATTTTCTGCAAAGCCTTGTGACGGGACGACGTGGGGCAGGTTTGCAACCTGTCAGGCAATTAAAAACGGCAGGTTAAAAACCCGCCCCACATCAGCTTTGCAACAACGGGAATTGAGTCATGAAAATTCGTTGCGAGTGTGGCGCGATCTACAACGTGTCGGAATCGACTTGTGGAAAAAACGTACAGTGCAAAAAGTGCGACACGACGTTCGTTTGCCCGACTCCGCCGCCGAAACTGAGCCTAAATCCCTCTGGCCAGAACGTTCCCGGAACATTCGTTCGGTCTCCTTACGCAAAAAGCAGTTTGGCCTCGCAACCGGCAACCGTCCAACAGCAGCAAGAAGAAGCGATCCTCAAGAAGTTCATGTCCGAAGAGAAGTCGCTGGAAGATCGAATGCGTGAGCGTCGAGAAGGTTCCATCGAAGAAGACCGCGTATCGAACTCCGTCAACTTCATCATCATCGGCGTTTTATGGATGGCCGCCGGTATCGGTATCGGCGTTATCTTTTATTGGCTCGCGACCTTCAGCCGAATTCCAATCCTCGCGTGGGTGCTGTTCGGAATTGGAGCTCAGTATTGGCTGCCGCCGTTATTTATTGTGTTTGGCATCTACAAAATCATGATTGGAGTCATGTCTTTGTTTCGCGTTGTGGACATCGAGAGCGAAGAGCAATTGCCGTCAAATTGGTAACTCGCGTCAACCGCACCACCACTACTGCTTGGCTGGCATTCGCTCGACGAATCGACGCAAGTCTGCCTCAATTCCTTCTGGGTCACCGAACGCTTTGAAAAAGTATTTCATTCGTCGAGACGCCGAAAGCGAAGACGTCAGTTCTTTTTTCTGCAACATCTCGATGTACTGCACATAGCGATGCGGATTGCGTTCTGCGAGATAAAGAGAAAGTGCCCAAGACACCGCGTAGGCACGTTCGGGTTCGTGCTTAAACAGTGAGTCGCTGGTTACCAATTGCTTTACCGTTCCCTGAACTTCATTCTTTGCGTAGAGCCTTCGCAACGAGTCTAAACGTTCCCAATTGATCCGTGTTTTGAACTCTGGATACTCGAAGTAGTTGTTGATCCCTTTGGCTTCGAACATCGTCGCCAAACCTTCAGTTAACCAGCGAGGGTTCCTTCCAAGTCGACTGTGGATTCCGGTGTTGGCTGCTGCCTGATGAGTTGCCTCATGGACCATGGTGTCCATTGTGTCGGCAAGGTTTTGAGCGGGACTTCGCCACTTATGCTGCTGCTGATAGGCGATCAGACGATTGCTATGAAAGGAGTAATATCCGATTACGTTGGCAGGCATGCCATGTGCCTTTGCCATTTGACGGAACTCGTTTCGCGTCCTCAACACGACCGCGACCATCGGAAACTCAGGCTCATCAATGATCAGGCCACGAGTTTTAAAGTACGCTTGGAAGCGGACGTACAGTCGCTCAAACGGCATGGCCCACTTTTCGTAGTCGCCTATCGGATGGACAACCAAAAAGTGCCTCGTTATCGACACGGTGTACTTGGATCCAAACTCTTTTTGAAGTTTGACTCGCATTTGCTGAAAAGACTTTGGATAGAAAGTCTCGTCTACCTTTTTGATCGACTTGATTTCATCAGGTTTAAGTACCTCGATACGCCCGTTACGGCGTGTCATCAAAACCCCCGTCGAATCGTGATCGTCGACTCGGCCTGCAAGCCTTTTGCCGTCCGTTGTCTTCAACAGATACGTCTTCTGGTCGCTCAAGTCCATATTGCTGAGCGTGATCTGTATCGCAAAAGAGGCTTGTTCGACAAACAGGAGGCTTGCCGAAAATGCTGCCAGCAACACAAAGTTTCTTTGAATATTGAGCATGGTTTGGCGTGGAACGGTTCGAGTTGAGTCTGTTCAACTGTAGGACGTAAATCGCGGGTTCGCCGAGGGTTTTTGCTCCTTTATTTGCTCTGCAATACGATCGTTACATTCGTCGTGACCAACGATATGGCGGAGTCGATTTTCACAGCGGCGAAGTGTCGCACCATTTTCGAGTCCCCTGAACGAATCTTACGACGTGAAAATCTGCCCCTTCGCGCGGTGGATGCCAAAACGCATCGTCAGCGGCTTATAAATAGTCTAGAATTCGCCGGTTAACTTGGCGCCAATTTGGACAGGTAGCCACGAATACAAACAACAGAGAAGATTGATGGACGACAAAGAGGACAAAAAACACTCCGAAGACGATAGCGATCAAAAGGCGAAGATGCCTTTTCGGGGGTTCCCGATTTGGTTGCTCGTTTCTCTGCTAATGATGTTCTTTGTCTACACGTTGCTGTTTCCCGGCCAGCGTTCTTCGCGAATTACGTACGACTATTTTGACAAGCTGATCGAGGGAAAACAACTTAACGGAAAGCCGTACAAAGACGGAAGCAACAACGAAATCGGCAGCATGATCGAATCCGTTGTCATCGGCCCCAGTGTTGCCACAGGTACTTTCAAGTCCAAGCCTCGGCCAGAACCGACGCGGAACATGAAAGGTGAGCTCGTTCAGCCAAAAGAATCTGACGAACTTGAAGACAACTTTGTCGTTGAGATCGGAGCACTAGGCGACGTCTCCCGCTCTAGGTTGGAAGACAAACTTCGCGAAGCCGGCGTCGCATACCAGTTCGAACGCCAAACCGAACCGTGGGTCTACCAGCTCATGTTCCTCGGTTTGATGACCCTTGGAATCATCGGCATCATGATGTTCATGATGCGACGCCAGAGCCAGATGATGGGCGGCGGTGGATTCCTCTCGAACTTCTCCAAAAGCACCGCAAAACAATACGAACCAAACGAAGCTCCAGTTACGTTCAAGGATGTCGCTGGTCTCGAGAGCGTCAAAGCGGACCTACAGGAAATCGTTGACTTCCTCCGCGACCCGACCAAATTTCAAAAACTTGGTGGCCGCGTCCCCAAAGGAGTCCTGCTTGTAGGACCTCCGGGAACCGGAAAGACATTGCTCGCCCGTGCGGTGGCTGGCGAAGCCAACGTTCCTTACTTTAACGTCAATGGCTCTGAGTTCATTCAAATGTTCGTTGGTGTCGGTGCGAGTCGCGTTCGCGATCTGTTCGCTCAAGCTAAAGATCAATCTCCTGCCATCATTTTTATTGACGAAATTGATGCCGTTGGACGACAGCGTGGTGCTGGACTCGGCGGAGGCCACGACGAGCGTGAGCAAACGTTGAACCAGATTCTTGGTGAGATGGATGGATTCGACAAAACGGATTCCGTCATCATCCTTGCCGCAACAAACAGACCAGACATTCTTGATCCGGCTTTGCTTCGGCCCGGCCGCTTTGACCGACACGTCACCGTCAGCCGACCAACAAAAGCTGGCCGACTGGCGATCTTCAAAGTCCATGTTCGCGAAGTTCCGCTAGACGAAGACGTTGACCTAGAATCGATGGCCGAAGCAACCGCAGGAATGACCGGTGCGGACATTCAAAACCTCGTCAATGAAGCTGCCCTGTGGGCCGCCAGAGAAGACAAAAACAAAGTCGAGATGGATGATTTCTATCATGCTCACGACAAAGTCCTGATGGGTGCTGCTCGCGAAGAGGTCCTGACCGAAAAGGAAAAAGAGCGAACCGCTTACCATGAAGCTGGCCACACGATCGCGGCTTGGTTCCTCGAAGGTGGCAACCCGGTTCACAAAGTAACCATCATCCCGAGAGGCCAAGCACTTGGCGTGACGCAGATGGTGCACAACGAAGAGCGGATGAATCTGTCCGAGCAGGAAATTCTTGATCACTTGGTCGTTCTGTTGGCCGGCCGCGGCGCCGAGTCCATCATCTACGGTGAGCTGACTGTCGGTGCGGAAAACGATCTCGAGCGTGCGACGTCGATGGCTCGTCGGATGGTGACTCATTGGGGCATGAGCGACAAACTCGGTCCGGTTAGCTACAAGATGTCCGATGAAGATCCGTTTATGGGACGCGAAATCCAAAAACCGCGTTCCTTCAGTGAACACACGATGGAAGTCATCGACGACGAAGTGCATCGTATTCTTAGCCAAGCTCAACAAGCGGCCAACAAGTTGTTGACCGAGCGTCGAGCTGATCTTCAGGCGATCACCGATGGTTTAATGAAGAACGAAGAACTTGATCGTTACGAGATCGCTGATCTGATCGGCCCTTCCGTTCACGGAGAACTCATTCGGCCGACAAACGGCGTGAAAGAGCCATCGACAAACGGAGCGGTTGAATCAAAGTCCGACGATAAAGCAAAACCCGACAATGCGGAATCCGACGACACGGAGTCGGAAAAAGAAACCGCGTCAGATCAAGCCTAGGACATTGGATGTTGTTTGTAGTCACGGCCATGGAGATCGCTCGGCTTATTGTCGCTCGGTTCTCCGAACCGAAACCGTGCGGATGCTTGTATTTTGAGGTTGGTGAAATCCTCCGAGTGAAAAGGCGTGTTGCCTCGGCTCGCTATCCTCTTGCAAAGCTGAGCGAAATTGCTTTTGCCCAAAAATCATCCGTGCATTTAAACCAGACGATCTCTTTAGCCGGTTTTGTACGCGGGACTGCTCAATGGCAGTAGCTACGAACAAGATGCTTGGTCATACCCAAGTCGGCCTCATTGCGATCATGGCGTTGATATTCGTTTTGACGGTGCCGCACCAGTTCGCTTCCGTCGTACTGGCACAACAGCAATCGAAGACGCAAAAAAAGAAGCAGTGGCTAAAAATCAAGGGCGAAGGCCCGATCCCACTCATTGTTACCGTTCGCATCGAACACGAAGGCAAAGTTTACTACGGCAGACCGCTCGGACAGGACCGTGAAAAGTTTGCTTTGCTTCGTTGGGATGGCCGGATCACCACGCTACCACGCCAAAAAAAGCTGGAGAGATTTTCACCGGGCTTCGCACCGTACACCAAGGACGAATTGGCGAAGCGTCTTCAAAAACAGTATGGTTCTCGCTATTTGACTCAATCCTCAAAACACTTTCTGGTTGTGCATCCGCGAACCAATCAAAAAAAATGGGCTGACCAGTACGAAGCAGTCTATCGCCAATTCAAAGCATATCTTTCCAGCCAGAAAATCGACATCGCGGAACCGAAGTTTCCAATGGTCGTCGTCGTCCTCGGATCCAGAAACGAGTTCACTCGATCGCTTGCCGGTGAAATCATCTTTAAGAAGGACGTCTTCGGATACTATTCTCGCATCAACAATCGCGTAACCACTTTCGTATCCAGCGACCCGCGTCTCGCAAAACAAATTGAGCGACTGTCCGCCGTCACGGTTGTTCATGAAGCAATCCATCAAGTCGCCTTCAACACCGGCGTCCACAATCGACTCTGTGCCGTCCCGCGTTGGACGTCGGAAGGGTTTGCAATGCTCTTTGAGTCCAAAGGTTTTCGGAAAAACGAACCGAACAAACCAATCTCAGCACGTGTCAATCAACGACGTTTAGCAACCTTAAAAAAGATGTTTCAAACCGGGCGTGCAAACGACACGCTGGAAACTCTGCTTCGAAACGATCGCATTTTTGTGACCGATCCTGACCTCGCCTACAGTCTTTCGTGGGGACTCTCTTTCTATCTCGCCGAAAAGCACAAACAGAAGTACCTTCGCTTCGTGATCCAAGACGCAAACCAAAAAGAATTCGCAAGATACACTCCCGATGAGCGTGTCACGTTTTTCATGAAGACATTTGAAACCGACTTCGACACGCTCGAACGCCGTTTAAAGAAATTCATTTTAAAACTGCGTTAGCAAATACAATCCCGAAGCTGGCCAAAGCCAACCCAATCTTTCAACTCTCCAGCACAACAATCGGCCAGCGACACAAATCACCAACCTCTTCCGCATCCTCAATCGTTGGCACAAACACAACCGCAGCGTCCACCGGCACCTTCCTCAAATCAACATCGCCAACGACTCTCCATTCCTTCTCAACGGACCAGTCAATTTTTCCGTTCGGATCATTCAACTGAAAGA
Organism: uncultured Pirellulaceae bacterium; assembly: GCA_964582025.1. Lineage (GTDB taxonomy): Bacteria > Planctomycetota > Planctomycetia > Pirellulales > Pirellulaceae > Mariniblastus. The sequence continues at coordinate 16,847 of CAZORS010000069.1, forward strand.
ACGGACGATCGCTTTCATCTGTCGTCTCCCAGACTTGATCGTCACCGTAAGTCACACTGCGACATCCCTGCTCGGAAAGCCAATCTCGATCAATCGCAAATCCATAGGGCTCAAAATCCCATCGATGCAAATGCTGTCGAAACACGCGACGCTCTTTTAGTTCCTCGAACGTCACATCCGAAAAACAAACGACCGGTCTCGGATCACGCGTTAGCGTACTGCTGGCCAGAATACGTTCTGTTGCAAGGATCCTCCTTAACGCAGCAACCTCCCGATGATCCTTTCGGGAACAACGGAAGATCAAGTCGTCCATAAAATCGCTCTCCGATTGTTCCGGCCACGGTCCAACACGACGACGCGTCCAATGTAACAGATACTTCTCCGATTCTACGTTGCTCACGCGGCTGACATCCCGCTGCAAGGTTCCCGTTTCGGGCAAATCCGCATCGCCGAACAAATACCAACCCGCGGCACCACTGGAAAGCAACTCTTCGGTCAACGGCTGCTTAGTCAGCGTTGGTTCAACCAAAACCCGCGTCGATTTGCCGTCCTCCAATCGTTGCAAAACCGCAGTTTGAAGCTTGCCCTTACTTCGCATCGACAACACCGTCATTTGCACGGCCAAAGTTGCCAACGCAAAATCCAATCCCCGCTTATCAAAATCAAACACTAGAATTCTGTCGACACCAACCTCGGAAAACTCCTGTACGAGTCCGCTAAGTTTCCCCACATCTGAAGGGGCCAAGCAAACTTCAACCACAGGAATCCTGAAAAGTTCGCCAATCCGACGCACCATCAAATCGCAAGCGGTGCCTTGACCAGTCAACAAAACGTCACGTTCCGGATCCAACTGCACGGCCAACTTAAGCAGCCCGTCAAAGAGCTCTGGGATTTCGTCGAGCTTTTGAGGCAAACGTGAACTGCCGACGAAAACAGTGTTCCTTTCAAGCAGATGCTCGCTGTTGCCGAATTCAGAAATTGCAAACGCACCCTCAAAATCACGAACATCTCCGCAAACCTGTTCTTCACCAAATGCGCCACATTGGCTCAGTAGATCAACGGCTTGTTTTTTAGATGAACGACTTGAGTCCATAGCATTCACTGGCACGTGTGAAACGATTCGCGGTTAGGATATGATATCGATTCATCTAAAACATTGCAGCACTCTCAACCCGCGTCCTTCATGTCCAAGCGATCCAATCTGATCTTCCTGACGCTAATCGTGCTGATTGTGATCGCGGGTTATTTGATGGCCGACTACCATCGCGGACTCCCGCCAGACGCGGTCGCAAACTATGTTGGACGCGACACCTGCATCAGCTGCCACCAGCAACAAGTCGAACTGTTCACCGGTTCGCATCACGACAAAGCCATGGATTTGGCAACCGAAGACTCCGTCGTGGGAGACTTCAACGATCAGACGATCGAACACTTCGGCGTCACCTCGCGACTCTTTCGCGACGGCGATCGATTCATGATCAACACCGAAGGACCTGACGGAACAATCCAAGACTTCGAAATCAAATACACTTTCGGAGTCGAACCTCTTCAGCAGTACATGGTCGAACTTGAAAAAGGCCGCGTTCAGGTGCTGCGAGTTTCATGGGACACCGAAGCAAAAAAGTGGTTTTATCTCTCGCCTCCGGACGTGAACGACAAACTCGATCCGACTGATCCGCTGCATTGGACAGGGATCACGCAGAACTGGAATGTTAGCTGTGCCGAATGTCACAGCACCAATTTGAAGAAGAATTTCGACATCGCGTCGGCTTCTTGGAACACGACTTGGTCAGAAATCGATGTCAGCTGCGAAGCCTGTCACGGTCCGGCGAGTCTGCATAACGAAATCGCATCGCAGACGAGCCCGTTCTGGGACAAGAACCACGGCAAAGGTTTGGTGAAGCTGAAGACGGATCGCAACATCGATCAGATCCAAGCCTGTGCACCTTGTCATTCACGGCGAACTGTCATCAATGCCGAATTCAAACCCGGTTGCAATTACGACGACTATCATTCGCTGCAACTTCTATCCGAACCGCTCTATCATGCCGACGGTCAGATCCGCGACGAGGACTACGTTCACGGTTCGTTTCTTCAAAGCAAGATGTTTCACAACGGCATCAAGTGCAGCGACTGTCATGACCCGCATTCGCTGAAGCTAAAACACTCAGGCAACATGGTTTGCACTTCCTGTCACCAACACCCGTCTGGAAAATACGATTCCGAAGCTCATCATCACCACCAACCGGGAACCGAAGGCGCAATGTGCGTCAACTGTCACATGCCGACGACGACCTACATGTCCGTCGACCATCGCCGGGACCACAGTTTCCGAGTACCGCGTCCGGACTTGAGCACAACGATCGGCACCCCTAATGCGTGTACTCAATGCCATTTGAAATTGCAGCAACCCAACCAGTTGCCATCGCGAAAAGATTTTGCCCAGTACCTTGATTGGGTCAGCGCATCGCAAAATGGAGACACTGAATCGAAAGAGGCTCTTGCTCGAATCGACAGTGAAATGGCAGACGCATGCGAAAAATGGTATCCACCTGAATCCTCTCCGCCGAAAACATCGTGGTATCCAGAACTGGCAAACGCTCAGTTCAACATTCGAAACGACAAACCCGCGACGCAGCAACTGAAAAAGCTCGCGGTGGACGTTGCCAATCCGGCGATCATTCGAGCATCAGCGGCACAACTCCTGTCAACTCAAGCCGACGAAAGCGCGTGGAACGTTGCCGTGGATTTGCTGGACGACCGTGACACGAAAGTTGTCGTTGCTGCCATTGGAACGCTCGAGATCGCATTTTTGGATCTGCAGAACCGACAAATCTACTCAAGCTCTCCTGACGTCGTCGGGAGTGATCTTCGCAGGCTTATGGCTGCAGTTGCAAAATCATTGCAGCATGAATCGCCACGAGTTCGCATGGAAGCTGCTCGCGCGTTGACTTCGCTCGCTCCGTCGACTCGGGACAGTGCTCTCGCTGGAGATCAGGGACGAATCTTCGAGACATCGATCGGGGAATATCAAAAGTCATTGATGGTTATGTCGGACACAGCAGGTGCTCACATGCAGATCGGCGGACTCTATGAGCGAATGGGACAACTGAACCAAGCTGCGGAAAGCTATCGAACCGCCATTCGACTACAGCCAGAATTGACGGGACCGCGTTCGAGCCTAGCCGTGATCCTCGAGAACAAAATTCAGTCACTGCAGACGCAGTTTCAAGCGAGCGGAGGATCAGAAGCAGCCGCGAAACAGATCGAAGGCTTGATGTCTCAGGTCGGTGAGCTTCGCAAGAAAGATCATGAACTTCTGGGAATCGATGTTGAACGCGCCAAAGATCTCCCAGGCGTAAGTGCGCTTCACTATCGATACGGCATGTCCAGCTACTTGCAACGCGATTTGGTCAACGCTGAAAAACACTTGATGATCGCCACGGATATGGATCCCGAACAACCCGGCTACATGATGGGACTCGCGACTTTCTACCTCCAGCAAAAGAAGCTCACAGAGGCCGAAACGTTCATCGACAAACTTTTGAAGATTGACCCTGAACATCCGGGCTATCTTGCCCTTAAACGACAGCTCGAGTCGTTCAAGTAGGCCATTTTCATTCGGTTTTCCCACGCCGTACCTGCTAACCTCTGATGGCTAACCGGTTGTCTTCGCCGCACTTTCCGTCTCGTGCGGCGGAACTGGTTCCTCGATTTGATTCTCGGCTTCGTTCGCTTCTGACAGAAATGCACCGTGCAACCTGTCCCAATCCATGACCAGCGAACCACCGTCCTCCACGTGTGACTCAGCCCAATTCATCAGCAACTCGAAACAGGCGTGATCGATGTAGTCGACCTTCTCCAGACAAACGTGTAATTCCGCATCGCCAGGAAGCTGATCAAGATACTCAGCTAAGATCGGCAGTCGAAGGAAAGTCGCTGCTCCACTAAGACGTAACTCGTAGCGATGCTTTGCCTCGTCAGCGATAAGATCAACATCCAGATGGCTGAAACGATGAAGCAACTTGCCAGCCGAAAGTGCAACTCCAATCATGACTCCGATCAACAAGTCAACCGAAACGATGATGGTCAAAGTTGTCAGGTAGATCGCGGCTTCCGATTTGCCGACTTTCAGAAGGTCCTTGAACTGAGCCGGATTCAGCAGTTTCAATCCTGTGTAAACCAACAGTGCGCCGAGTGCGGACTTTGGAATGTAAGTTAGCAGCTGTGGCAAGAAACAAACAAACAGTAACAACCAAGCACCGTGAATGATCGTGGATTTTCGGGTGCGGGCTCCAGCGTGGACATTCGCGGAACTTCTCACGATCACACCGGTCATTGGAAGGGCTCCGACGAGGCCGCAGAGCAAGTTTCCGACGCCCTGAGACGTAAGTTCTCTGTCGTAGTCTGTTTTCACACCGATGTCCCGCGCCATATCATCAACCGCAGAGGCCGTTAGCAACGTTGCGGCACTGCCAACGATAGCGATCACAAATGCTGAAATCCAAATCGACGAATCGGTGATCAAACCGAACCATGAAACCGCCGGAAAGGAAACTTCGCTGAACATGTTTTCTGGTACCGAGAGTTGGATGACTTCGAAGCCAGCAACAATTGCAAACAGCGTCGCTACCACAATGCCCACAAGGGCTCCCGGGATGAAGCTGATTTTTTTGGGTGCCAGCTTGGTCCACGCGACAATGGTTCCGATCGTCACGATTCCGATCAGCGCCGCAAGGTGATGGTTTGAACTTCCTTCCGCGAAACAAGCCATGATGGCGGACGGGATCGTCGCCAAATACTGCAAACCACCGCGAGCGGGCGCGTCTCCCCACATCGCTGTGTGGTCGAGCATGACGTGAAACTGGCTAATTAAGATCAGAGCACCGATTCCAGACAGCATGCCTTTGATGACCGATGGAGAGACGGCTCGAAACCACCGGCCCAGTTTCATCCTCCCCGCGACGATCTGCATAATGCCGGCAAGAACAACCGCACAGCCAAGTGCAGCCAACGCGTAAGTCATCGCCGCATCTTCAGCGCCCGCGACGTCACCGGATTGTGCGAGAAACTTTTCACGGTTTGTAAAAATGATGTCGGCCACAATCACGAATAGACTGGCTGCCGGTCCGCTAACCTGAAGCGGTGAACCTGCTATGAAACCAACGACCAATCCGCCGATGATTCCTGTGATTAGTGCCCGAGCCGGATTTACTCCGACGGCGACGGCAATTCCAATGCACAGCGGCAACGCCACCAGAAATACGACCACTGACGCCAGCAAGTCGTTGGTAAAGAATCGGAACGGACCTGACGATCCAATTTCTGTAGAATCACGCTCAGGCGTGATGAATCCAGAATCAGCTTGTTTCGACATTGCATTTCCCGTATCGATGACGCGGCAGTTCACTACTTCTATTAATACGCCATTTACACCATGTAGAAAAAGCAGCAATTTATGGAATGTCCTGTCGAAAATATTGACATGTCTGAAATAGTGAGATAGTGTTAAGTCATGGAATGGCTTAATTACCACCATCTTTTCTACTTCTGGAACGTCGCGAAGGAAGGAACCGTCACCGCGGCAGCGAAAGAATTGCATGTGGCACGTACGACCGTCACGGCGCAAATTCGCGAACTTGAGAAGTCTGCTGGCGGCAAATTGTTTCGAAAATCAGGCCGATATCTGGAATTGACCGAGTTCGGACAGCACGTTTTCCAGTACGCCGAAGAGATCTTTGCGATCGGTCGCGAGCTGACTGACTTCATGAAGACTGGTCAGCCTGGAATGACTAAGAAGTTTGTCGTTGGCATGCCAGACGTTGTTCCGAAACTGGTCGCGTTTGAGCTGCTCAAGCCTGCGATTCATCACCCAGAAGGTTTCCATATTGTTTGCTACGAAGGCAAGCTGCCCGAATTGATGGCCGATTTGGCGTTGCACAAATTGGATCTCATCATCTCTGATTCTGTCGCTCCACCAACGGTAGACGTACGAGCCTACAGCCACCGCCTTGGGCAATGCGGACTTTCGTTTCTGGCGGTTCCCGAACTGGCTCGAAAATACCGACGTAAATTCCCGTGGTCGTTAACCGGCGCTCCTCTATGCTTGCCAACCGATCATACCGCCGTCCGGCGTTCGCTAAATCACTGGATGGACGAAAACGCCGTGCACCCAAAAATCGTTGCCGAATTCGAAGACAGTGCATTGCTAAAAGTCTTTGGCCAATCTGGATTGGGCATTGTGCCAATCCCCATGGCGATTGAAAAAGAAGTCAAATCTCAATACGGAATGCAACTGGTTGGTCGACTTGAAGATGTGGTCGATCGTTTTTTTGCGATCTCGGTGGAAAAACGAGTTCACCACCCCGCGGTCTTGGCGATCGTCAAACAGGCTCGCAGCAAGATTTTTGACGATCAGGAATAGATTTTCGAATCGGTTTCGATCAACGGAATATTTGTCAATTTGAAAATTGGTCAATCCGCTACAATGATGGACTGCCAACATTTCCTGACACGCAATTATCATGTCCCTGATCAAAATCGCCGGCGTCCAGATGGACATCCAACTGGCCAACGCTAACGCCAATCTAGCAACGATGCAAAACCAATTGCGAACCTCGGTTTCCAACGGTGCACAGTTGACGATCTTTCCTGAATGCACGACGACGGGATACTGCTTCGAAACGTTCGAAGAAGCATTCGATGTTTCGGAGACAGTAGATGGACAGTCCGTTTCCAGCATTTCAAATTTTTGTGCGGAGCTGAAAACTCATTCGATTTTTGGCTTTCTGGAAAAAGATGAAAACCGAATATTCAACAGCGTTGTTTGCGTTGGACCAACAGGATTGATTTCAAAGTATCGAAAAGTACATCTTCCGACTCTCGGGGTCGACAACTTCACGACTCCGGGCGATAACGCATTTGAAGTGTTTGATCTCAAGCTCGAAGGTCATGACCAACCTTTGCGAATTGGGATGAACATTTGCTATGACTGCTCGTTCCCCGAATCGGCACGAGTCCTGACGCTGCTGGGCGCCGACTTGATTGCACTTCCGACGAATTGGCCTCCCGGATCTGGACTGGTTGCCGATGTGATTCCGAACACTCGAGCGTTGGAAAACAACGTTTACTTTGCTGCAGTCAACAGAATCGGCACCGAACGAGGATTCGACTTTATCGGCAAGAGCAAGATTTGCGATCCGTTGGGCCGCGAGCTTGATTTCGCGAACCATTGTGACGAAGCGATTGTCTATGGAGAGATTGACGTCGCGTTTGCGAGACGAAAGCATCTTGTGGCGGTTCCCGGAAAACACGAGGTCCACCGGATCGAGGACCGGCGACCGGATACCTATGGTGAGATCGTTGACGGGAATTAACCTTTCAAACGTTGACTCAAAACGCGGCTTGACCGCTCACGGTGACACCTACTAAGATACCGATCCAATTCGACGCGGACGTGGCGGAATTGGCAGACGCGCT
>CAZORS010000070.1:0-24174 GCA_964582025.1 uncultured Pirellulaceae bacterium
CTCAAATCATTTGACGAGCTTCCGAAAGAGGATATCGCCGACGAGGTCATCGACAACCTGACAGTTACTCCGGATCGTGAAGCGCCATACATCTATGAACTTAGATTCACTTCGACGGAGAAATTGGATGCTTCGACGATCCTGAACCAACTTCTGAAGACTTATGAAGAAAACTTGGTTCGTCAGTATGAAAACGACAAGAACTTGTTCGTTAACGAGCTTCGAAAGTATCAAGAAAATTTCAAGAACCGTTTCAATGTTGCTATCAACAAGCGACAGGAGTGGGAAGAAAAGTACACTTCCTTGGAACTTAATGGTGGTACCAACATTCATGAGATGATGGTGATTGAGCTGACTAAATCCATGCAATCGTTGCGTAGCCAGCTTGGAGAATTACAGAACGATCGAGCCAAGAACGAGCGTGCGGCTGCCCGCGGCCCGGACGGCATCAAGGACCGAATCTGGACGATGCAAAATCGGCAGCAGCTGCTTCGTGATCGTCCAGCGGCTCAACGTGGCGTTGCGACTGCATCGATCAGAATGCGGTTATTGGAATCGACGGCCAATGCAGAACTGGTTCGCCAAAAAGTTGGCACCGGCCACCCAGAGTATGAACAGGCAATGGCCGCTGTAAAAATCGCCGAACAACAGCTGGCCGATCTGGAAAAAGAAAATGAAGGATACTTGACTGACAGCACCATGGTTGCTCCAGAAGTGATTTTCGCACGAATGACTGCTGATATTGAGCAGAACATCAGCGACATTTCGCGCATGATCGCTGAGCAAGACGAACAATGGAATCTACACAACGCCAAAGCCATTGAGCTCAGCAAAATCCAACAGGAAATTCGGCGAATCGAAGAAGAGCTTACAGAAATTCGCGAAGCCCAGCGGCTCGGTGCGGACCTTCTTGTCCAACTCAGTGCCGACAGTGACATCTCCAACTCGAGCGGAAACGATGGTTACCGTTTCGATATTCTCGCCAACGCTCTCGAAGGAGAGTCTGTCTGGCCAAACCTTCCATTGCTGCTCGGTCTCGGTGGACTGCTTGGATCGTTGCTCGGATTTGGATTGGGCTGCCTCGTTGAATTGGCAGACAAAACCTTCCACAATCCTTCTGAGATCATTCGCCAGCTGAATGTTCCGCTGATCGGACACGTGCCAGTGATCGGCCAGAGCAAGCGATACCTTGTTGAAGGTTCAGCGATCGAGCCGATTGTCTGCTCCTATCACCGCCCCAAGTCTCAAGTATCGGAAGCCTTCCGTGCGGTTCGAACGTCCCTGTTCTTTAACACACAGAACCAACAGAATTCCGTGATACAAGTCACCAGCCCAACACCTGGTGATGGTAAATCAACTCTTGCCTCCAACTTGGCGGTTTCCATTGCCCAGTCTGGTAAACGAGTCCTGTTGGTTGACGCGGACATGCGTCGTCCTCGACAGCACTCGACTTTCGGAGTCACCTCCAAGGAAGGTTTCGCAACCGTCCTTGCCGGCCAGTCACACTGGAAAGACTGCGTTTTCGAGATCGCTGAAATCGAAGGCATGTCAATCATGCCCTGTGGCTCCAAGCCGCAGAATCCGGCTGAGCTCTGTTCTTCACCACAAGTCAAAGACTTGATCGCCGAAATGAGAACGGAGTTTGATTTCGTCATCATTGACTCTCCTCCTCTTCTGGCCGTTACGGACGCTTGCCCAGTTGCGGCTCGAGTTGACGGAGTCATCCTTTGTATCCGCATTAAGAAGAACGTTCGCATCAGTGCCGAACGATCAACCGAAATGCTTCGCAACCTCGGTGCAAACTGCCTTGGTTTGGTGGTCAATGGTGTTGGCCAGCAATCCGGTTACGGCAGCCAGTACACCTATGGTGCTTACCGAGCCGGCTATTCGTACAACGGTTACGGATATGGTTATGGCTACGGCTATGGTTATGGCCAAGGCGGCAAATACTACGACGACGACAAGAAGGGTCGCAAAGTCGATCCAGAAGTCGCTCAGCGAATCGAATCGCAAACGAGCTAGTATTCGCATCGATTTCTCAGTCTGACAGCACTCAAGGCCTCGCATTTTGCGAGGCCTTTTTTTGTGGATCCGCCGGATCTCATCAATGCTGGCACTTTCTCAATAGAGCCCATTTCGCGTATTCACGATGTTCAAGATTTGCTAACGTCCGCGAAATCCGTGAATTTGAACAAGGTTATCGGCGTGAAGTTTCCGCAATCTACATACTCCTTCGCACTGGGGATTCTATTCGCCGCACTGCTATTGAGCATCTCTGGATGCGCGGAAGGCTATTTCTGGCGTACCGGAAAGTATGCGCCGTGGGTCCGCCAGAAATGGGAAGCCGAAGAACAGATCGTTGACACACTGTTTTCACGCAAAAAGCGAATGACAGAAGCCGTCTCTGCGGTGGCAGGATCAACGGTCGAATCGCAACAAGAAGTCGCCACCAAGCTTTCAGAAGTTATCCTTCGCGACCCAATTTTGCTAATGCGGCTTCACGCGTTGAAGCTGATCACGTCGCTCGATTGCCCGAAGACGGCAGAAACATTGTCGATTGCCGCGAGTGATCCTTCATCCGACATCCGTATCGCCACCGTGAAAGCTCTGGAGCGGATTCCGGGAGAAGATTCGATTTATCTGTTACAGGAAATCCTCGCAAACGATACTGACGATGACGTTCGAATCGCCTCAGCACGAGCACTGGGCAATTTCCAAGGCCAAGCATCCGTACGTGCACTTTCGGTTGCTCTTGAAGACCGGAATCCGGCCTTGCAGATCAGCGCAACGGAATCTTTGATGCGAACAACAGGCCAACACTCGATTGGGCGAGACGTTAGTGCTTGGCAACGCTACGTCCAACAAGTCACTCCCGAGGCAGATTCCATGGTTCCCGGTGATTCCGAACCGGCCCAAATTGCACGCGATCCCTCCGGCGGAAGTTTCAAGTAGTCGCAGGCGACTCTATGCCGCACAATCGCGAGTTCCGTGAGGTTGTCAAAAAGCGTCGGCAGCTCTAAGTTATTATTGCAGCAGAGACGTTTTTCTGCATTTCATCAACTCATGGCACCGCTCCGAAGGCCGCTTTCAAATGCTACCAGCGAAGGAACAGAAAAACTTCTTCGCGTTCGTTGATGCTGCCGTGAAGCTCTTCAAAGCCACCGATTCCGATGCAATGCTTGTGCTGCTGGAGCGTGAAATTAGCTGGGCTAGACTTGCCAAAAAAACCGCCAAGCTCGGCGTTTTAGTCGTCGCAACGCATTCCGAGCAAGTCCATCAATCCGCACAGGCCGCGGAAGTAAATTCTGTTCTGCTCGAATCCCCAATCATTGATGCCCGAGATCAATTGGCTCAAGCTGTCTTGGCGAGTGTGTCAGAAGCTCAAATGAAGAGCGGTTCGAAACTGGTTGCGTTGTATGACAACTCGGGCGGAGACGGTGACGTCGTTGACACGATTACTGCGTTTAGCTTGACGGAAAAACTCGGACGGCTGACCGCACGAGACCTACGACAACTCAAGACAAAAGTTCCGCTTGGGACGCTCAAGATCGTCGTCGACTTGGCCGTATCCATTGGTCGCGAAGGCCGAGAAGGCAAACCGGTTGGCACCATGTTTGTCGTGGGCGATCACCGTAAAGTACTCGAACAGAGCCGGCCCGGCGGATTCGACTTCGTCAAAGGCTACTCGCGTAAGGATCGTAGTCTGCACGATGGAAAAACACGTGAAGGCCTCAAAGAGATCGCTCAGCTTGACGGTATGTTTGTCGTTTCCGCTGACGGAACGGTTGAAGCGGCGGCAAGAATCATCGACACGCCGCCCGTCGAGATCACGATGACCAAAGGGCTCGGATCACGGCACTTTGCCGGTGCCGCGATCAGTAAAAACACGAAAGCAATCGCTGTCGTCGTCAGCCAATCGAACGGAACCGTGCGAATTTTCCAGAACGGCGAAGTCGTGTTACGGATCGAGCCACTTCAGCGGGCGGCCATGAAATGGAAGAAGCCCGTTCAAACCTCTGCTCAACCGCCGGAAACTCCACCCGAAGCGTAGCCCATGTCGCTTCTTTCGAAACTTGCCGACCGGATGATACTTTGTCCGTCGACCGATCCGATCGATCCTAACGACAATCGGCGTGAAGTCCTACATTGCGAAAACGGCATCGAAATCGAAGCCTACGTTTCGACTTGGGGCGACTTTGATTCTTCGTCGCTCCGCGACACCGAAAAATTACTGGTACTAAAAATCCCGGGCACAGGAGGCCGTGCTGAACGCTCCACGGTTCATCCCTGCGAGCTGATCGTCGGTGACGGAGACAAGTCTCCATTCAAAGCTGCCCAAGTTTGGACGTTAAATCATCGTGGCTATGGCCAGAGCAGCGGTCCAGCGTCGTTGCAACATTTTGTATCGACGATCGAGAAATTTTGGACGTTCATGGGACAGCGATTCCCAAATGAAAAGAAACTGGTCGCCGGAAACAGCCTTGGCTGTATCTCTGCTTTGTACTTGGCTCGGCACAAGAACGTGGATTCGATTCTGATTCGAAATCCACCTCCACTGGCTCGGTTAATCGCCGATCGACCACGTTACAACGCTTGGAATTTTGGCATGGCGAAGTTCATCGCCAACCAAGTTCCCTCTGAGCTGGACTCACTTGTTAATGCGAGTGGGGCCGATTGCCCCGCGCTGTTGGTGACGTCAGAAAAAGATCGAGTCGTTCCTTTCAAGTATCAGCAGGAAATTTTGGACGTCTATCGCGGCCCAATAAAGCAATTCGTGATTCAAGGCGCTGGTCATGCGGACCGAATCCCACCGCATCAAGAATCCGAATACTTGGCAGCAATCGATTGGCTGGGACGAACGTTGACTGGCTAGAGACAGTTTTGCGATCAGCAACACAAGCCCGAAGTACTTAGATCCGATCGAATATTTCTCTGGGAGCTCCAATATCGATCACCTCGATGTCTCCCAACCAGTGCTTTGCTTTTGGATTCTCAAAGCCTGTCTTTCTGGCGATGAAAGTAAAAGTCACGTCTGCTTTGAAAGCAAATTCGCACTCACCAGAATCTCCGTCGAGCCCCGTGGGAATATCGATTGCGATTCGATTGGAGGACATTTTGTTCGATGCTTCGACTGCTGCCGAATGAGGACCACGCAAGCTTCCCTTTGCTCCCGTTCCCAGCATGGCATCAACGATCAACGGATGGTCGCTCACATTTCCAAACGCGGTTAAGAAATCGTCTGCTGTCCAACTGGATTCGGCAGTAATTATCGAAGTGTCCATCTTCCGCAAAACATCAAAATTCGTTTTCGCATCGCCAGCAATTTTGGCTGGGTCTGCCATCACAATTACGTGGACAGGAACGTTCGCATTTTGCAGGTGACGCGCCATCACAAAGCCATCGCCACCATTATTGCCCCCTCCACAGAGCAAAACAGTCGGACCGTCCTTGGATCGTCGAAAAATCTCCCGCACACAAGCAGCTCCTGCGTTCTCCATCAGCACGATTCCGGGAATGCCGTACTCATCAATCGCAATTCGATCGAACTGGCGGCATTGCTGACAACTGAGTAACATTGGCGAGTCCGATTTCCTGACGAAGATGCAGAAGACTGAGCCATGCCAATATACGAATATCAATGCCAAAAGTGTGAATCAGAATTTGAGTTTCTGATTGAAGGCACCGTCAAAGCCGCTTGCCCAAAGTGTGAAAGCAAAAAGGTTGAGCGTCAATTGAGTGTCATTGCGTCTCCACAAGCCAGTTCTGGATCGCAGTCTTGTGGAACGCCGATGCCTGGAGGTGGCTGCGATTTGCCGCAGTGCGGTTCCGGAGGAGGCGGAGGGGGCGGCTGAGGCTTCTAACATCAACTGCGTGGTCACGCAGCAATCAACATGAATCAAATCATTCTCACAGAACATCAACTCTCTGGAGCCCGGCTTACCGTTCCCTTTACTGCTTTAGGGAAGTTCGGCCCCAAACATCATGCAGTCATCGTTGGTCTTCATCGGGTAAAACAAGAGCTTTGGATTGCCGAACTTTCGCGGAAGTACGGTCATCGACTGGTTTCGCTTGATCAATGGATCACTGATAACGAAAAATACATCGCTCATTTGACCGTCACGCCAAACAGCGGATCTCGCAGCAATGCTGAGGTCGCACAGAGTGCCATCGAAGAAATTCACGATCAGGAAACACGCGGTAGCGTTCCAAAACAGTACGACCTGATCTTCAACAACTGTGAAACGTTCGTCGATCGGCACACCAAGGGCGAGGACAAGCCCAAACTAAGTCCTCAAGTTTCGGCTGTGCTTCAAGCGGCAGGGATCGTGATCGCAACCGGCGCCGTGATTCTACAAAAGCAAAAGCACAGAAAGTAATGTCTTTCAGTTCTCCGAACCGATAGCGTGCGAATTCGAAAGCGGAATGAGAGGTTTAGCTTTGTCGATGGAACCCGTTTAGCATCGACTCGCTATCAGTTAGGAGAACTGAGCGACAATGTTGATTTGCCGAACTAACAAATTTTCGGAATTATGCTTTTTCATGTCCGATCCTGAAGCCAATGGCGTCTTTGTTATTGGGGAGCGTGCCAGCCGGCGACTCCATAACATTGCTTTTGTGAGAAACGCATCATGAAAACTGCAACGAGCAAAGCCTCGCTACGTGGGGATGCATGTTGGTCTGCCCCCAATTCAAATCAACATGACGAAGTGCAATCAGACTTCCCGCGCGATAACTTTGACGGTGCACCGTATCCGTTCGCGATTATCCTTGGTGCGACAACGACGCTGCTGTTGATTACGACCATTCGTTCTCTTTGGCTCCTAGTCACTGCATAGACGCGTGGCAGATCAACTCTAGCGTATTGCCCTCTGGGTCTTTGAAAAAGATCGCTTTGGCATTGAGGTTCGTAAAATCAGTTGTCACTGGCTGCAATCCAAGCTCGGTCAGCCGGTCGAATTCCGAGTCGTAGCTTTCAGGCATGATCTCAAACGCTAGATGATTCAGTGTCGACCGTCTCACATCGTGCCCGTCAAAACGCCCTTTGGCGAATGCATGCCTGCGGAAATCAATCAGTGCCAACAGTTGCGGATGTCCATTTCGCCCAAGCGGCGTGTCGACATCGGCGATGGTTAAGAAAGTAATCGTTGCCTCTTCTTCAGGATCCGGATTACTTTCCCCGGTCAAGCTGGACTCACTGTGCAAAGGAAAGCGCAACACGTTGACGTAGAATTCACGCATCGCCGGAAGATCGCTAACGCTCAATACGATCTCCGCGGTTCCTATGATTGCTCGATTCATCGTTTCTCCAACTCAACGTCCATTTTCAAAGATCTAGTCGGCCAGTGGATCGACATTCGCCCGTTCGGTCTCTACTTGAACCGATTTGCTTGCCGAACGAAGCGATCCGCGAACAATCCATGGCGAAGCAACCATCCCAACAAACGAAAACACAAGCCATGCCGTCGCTTCGGCGGAAATCTTCCAGCCCCAAATCAGATTCGCAGAAACAATCCCGAAATAAAAACATCCAAAATACATTGTCGGAATTAAAACCATCGACACCAACGCTCGCCAACCAAAGGTGCTGATCCCGGCCATTGATACCGTCTTGATTGTGATGGACCAAACCGCCAATGCTGCAATGAGCGACGCGACAATCAAAATTGTGGAAACTCCAAAGCCGAAATCAAAATCGAGAATCTTGAATGGAATCCCGACCATGAAAATCAAACTCATTATGTCGACCAACATGAATCTCGACTCAAGTTTCTGGCCAGCTTCCTTTTGCTTCTTCGCCGCCGCATCAAGCCGCGTAAGAATTAAGATCGCGTAGATGAAAGGAGCAACCACCAGAACAAAGGTCAGCACTCCCATCAATGTTCCAATCATGAGCTATTCAAAATCATACGGGGATGACGAAAGGACAGAAAAGGGACCGCGATTCGAGTCCCTTGGTTGAGGCTACTACACACATGCAAATCGCGGGGATCGAGATGGACAACGGCGTCACAATAGGATGCTTATTTTGATGACCAACGATATGGCACTACAGGTTTTTGAGGCTGCGGAACCAGACGACTAACCTACGTCCGTTAAAATGGGACATTCAAGTCGATTGTTCGGCGCGGGAGTTGTCATTGTGTTGCAAACTTTCCGCTCTATCAATGGATATTTCCGCGCCACTGAACTATTCTAAGTGCCGATTATTTGTTGTTGCTGTTGAAACACAGCGAGTGTCTACCCACAGGGGTAAGGAGAATAGAGTGACAGATCCAGTTCAGTATCGGAATCGTTTGATGTGGGCCAGTTTCCTGACATTGGTCGCATCGGGGGTCGGGTTTGCCGTCCGCGCTGCGATGGGGGGGACTTGGGAAGCCGAATACAATATCGGAGGCCAACAGTTCGGTGCCATCATGGGGGCCGGCTTTTTGGGTTTCGGCATGATGATTTTCTTCGGCGGTATTCTCGTCGAAAAATTTGGCTACAAAACGCTACTGGCTTTGGCCTTTCTTTTGCACTTGGCAAGTGCAGGCATGATTTTCGCAACTCAGCCTGCTTACGACGCAGCCCTTGCAACAGGCCCCGAAGCTGCAACAGCGGCAGCATTCAACATTCTATTTTGGAGCACGTTTCTGTTCTCGATCGCTCAAGGGCTTTACGAGGCGGTGATCAATCCCATGATTGCCCAGCTCTATCCTAAAAACCAGACGCACTACCTAAATATATTGCACGCTGGTTGGCCAGGCGGCATGATCATCGGCGGTTTAGTCGCAGTTATGTTTGTCGGAAATGATGCTTGGGTGATGACCGTTGATTATTGGGAAGTGGTGCTGGCCGGATTTGCCCTGATCGTTATTCTTTACGGCATCCTTGCGTTTTCTTGCCCGTTTCCAAAGACCGTCGGCGCAAAACAGAAGGGGAATTTTGCCGTCCTGTTTTCTTGTTTCTTCTCGCCTGTCTTCCTCCTGCTGTTGCTGATTCACGCTTGCGTTGGCTACGTCGAATTGGGCGTTGACTCTTGGGTCACCAAGCTGATGAGCAACTTGATGCCAAACGCGATTCTGATTTTGATTTACACTTCATTCTTGATGTTCATCTTGCGATTTTTCGCTGGGCCAATCGTCCACCGAATCAATCCGATCGGCCTGCTGTTTGTCAGTTCAGTATTGGCCTGTGCAGGACTGCTGTGGTTGGGATCGGACATCAGTAGCGTTGCTGTGATTTTTGCGGCAGCGACTTTGTATAGTTTAGGGAAAGCATTCTTTTGGCCAACGATGCTGGGAGTCGCTGGAGAACGCTTTCCACAAAGCGGTGCGATCGCGATGGGTGCCTTGGGCGCTGCGGGAATGCTGACAGTCGGCTTAATCGCTGGATCGGGGATCGGCTACAAGCAGGCTTCAAGCGCTTCGAATTATCTGGCTGAAGCATCCAATGCGACCTTTGAACGCTACGCTGGAGACGAGAAAGGACTCACGATTGAGATCCCGACTAAGATTGAAGCGGCGGGTATCCCCAATATCGAAATCCCGATTCCAGTCCCTACCTACCGCGCATTGACGCCAAATATTACCAATGCGGCAAACGGAGTCAGAAAAAACGAAGACGGTACTCTCGATACTTCTGCCTTTGCAAAACTGAGGGAAAGTTTGCCAGAAACGGCGCCTGCAGATCAGCCTGACGCACAGGTCAAAGGTGACATCGATAAGTTGCTGTCAGCGATTGAAGAAGACTACCCGGCTATCCAAGCTGCCGACCTAAAAGGTGGGCGAAGGGCGTTAACGATGACCGCTGCTGTCCCCGCTGGAATGGCTGTGGGATTCCTAATCCTGTTGGGCTTCTTTGCTGCAACGGGAGGCTACAAGAAGCTTGTCGTCAACGATGACGGTGAAGTGGTTGAACAAACCGATGCCCATTGATCTTTAGTTGACTCTAGCGTTTGAACCTTCAAGAACCATCGGCTGAAACAGAATTCAGCCGGTGGTTTCTTAATTGCTCTTCCAAATTCGCAACTGCTCGCCTTCGCTTTGACAGTCGATCATGCCTGGCAACTGAAAGCGGGGCACATCGGAATCGTTGATCACCACTCCTGCCAGAAGGTCGAGCTCTCGAAAACCAAGCTGGGAAACCGGCCACGAATTGCGTCGAAAGACCTCAATGAATAACTCGCGAAGTAATACTGGCGATATATCACGCAGGCCTTTACATTCAATCGTGACTCCATGTGCATGCTCTGACACAAACTGAAACAACGGCAACGTTTGCTCACGCAGAAACTCTTGTTGCTCCGCCGCCTGCTTTGATAGCCTTACGACCGAATCGTCCGCAGAGGCAAACCGTTCACGGAGCAACGGGAGCACATCATTGCGCATAAAGTTGCGGGCATACTTTGACTCTTGATTGGTAACGTCATTTCGGTGCGACTGGCCCCAAGCTTTGAGAGCCGCGGCAATGGTCGCCCGATTCGCATCAAGCATTGGACGCATGATCGTGAGCGACGCATCGACGACGCGAGACACAGGAATGCCCCGCAGTCCGCCGATTCCCGTGCCACGGAAGATTCGAAACAGAACCGTTTCAACTTGATCGTCACGATGATGAGCCGTCACGATGTAGCGGCTATTTGTCTTACGAGCCACGTCGAACAGAAACTCGTAACGCTCTTCGCGAAAATCGTTTTCACTGGATGACTCGACATTGGGAGCAACGCTTCCAGCATGAAACTCCAGCTTTAGATCCGCAGCGAGTTCGCTTACGAAAGCAGCGTCACCATCAGAATCATCGCCGCGTAACAAATGGTTGTAGTGAGCCACAAACAACGATCCCGCTGACACCTTGGCAGATTCCGATTTGATTTGATGCAATGCTCTGAGCAGCGCGACGCTATCAGCACCACCGGAAACGGCGACGACGACATTGAACTCATTCCAGCGTTTTGCTGGCCAAGCATTCAAGATCTTTTCGACGAGCGTTGAATTTTCGTTAGCTGGCATGTTGGGTATTGAATCGAGCAATTGAACAATATGTGGACGGATTTGCTATAGAAAGGTTCTATCGCGTTGCAAAACCCGCACCGATCCAATTTGAGTTCTTTCGGCGTTATGCTAACATGGATGCAGATGAGATTCTCATGATGAGTCTTTCATTCAAACAGACAACAAAGCGGTTCAAACCGCATGCGTCGGTTGAGATCAATAAAAAGTAGTTGAAAATCTCCAACCATCACCATCCCCCTTCACGGCAAAACAAACATGGATCCAATTCGCCTGTTGTTAAGCTTTATTCTTGGGATGTTTCCGCGGCTGCTACATTTGACCGCGATTCCCTTGGCTGTTGTGCCTCGGATGAATTCACGTCAACAATTGCGCGATTACGCGATAGGTCATGACTGGTTGGGTTGGTATCGTGTCACCCTTGAAGTTCGAGCCGTAGGCTGGCCGACTTTGCGGGTTATTGCTGTTTCTGACTGGAGTCGCTTCCGGCCTGGCCGAAAAAATAGAGCGGACGACAAGAGTCAATCACCCTCAGGCAAGTTCAGGCGAACGCGTCGAAACGCTTCCGTCGATTCGTCTGTAGGCAAACGGCGACGATAACTTTCGTTTTATTCTGCTGCGACTGATTTACGCCGTCCATGCAACACCGCTCCAATATATGGAGAGGCAGCGATGGATTACTTCTCGCTCATTATCGGAATACTGATCGCCGGCGCCGCTGGTATCGTCTATACGCTGTTAGCGCCCGGTGGAGCTCGCAAGAAATCCACTGCGATCTTGGAAGACGCGAAGCGGCAATCGCAGAACATGCTTAAAGAGGCCGATGTCTCAGTGCGTCAACTGGAACTCCAGCGGCAAAAAGAATTCGAAGAAGAGCTAAAAGCTTCTCGCGATGAAATGCACCAACGCGAACGGAATTTGGACAAGCTCGATTCGCAACTCAAGCAGCGCCAAATCGATCTGGCGAAGCAAGAGTCAATTGTCGCGGCGTCGCAAAGTCGACTTAAGATCAAGCTCGAACAAAACGCTCAGACGGAAAAGGACATCCTCGATGTACTTGAGAAACAGCGCAAGCAACTTCACGAAGTCACCGGGCTTAGCAAAACAGAAGCATCGAAATTGCTGCTGAAGCTTTTGGAGGACGACCTCGCAGACGAAGTCGGCAGCCGCATTATCAAGCACGAAAAGAAGATGGAAGAAGTCTGTGAACAACAGGCGCGAAACATTTTGACGATGACGATGCAACGGTTGGCCTCTGAGCACACCTCCAACATGACGACCAGCACCGTCGACATCCCCAACGATGAAATGAAAGGTCGCATCATCGGTCGCGAAGGGCGAAACATTCGCGCCTTTGAGCAGGAAACGGGGATCGACGTCATCATCGATGACACGCCAGGCGTTGTCATCATCAGTGGATTTGATCCAGTGCGTCGCGAGGTTGCGAAGGTCACGCTGGACAAACTGATCAGTGACGGACGCATCCACCCGACTCGAATCGAGGAAGTCACCAAAGAAACGCAAGCTGAGATCGACAAAATCATCATGCGGAAGGGCACCGAAGCGTTGGAGGAAGTCAACGTTCACGGGCTCAGCAAAAGAATCGTGGAAATGCTCGGGCGACTACATTACCGAACCAGCTACAGCCAAAACGTGCTACGTCATAGCATCGAAGTCGCCTTCCTTTCTGGCATGCTGGCCGAAATGATGGGGCTCGATCCCGACCTCGCACGGCGAGCGGGACTTTTGCACGACCTTGGAAAAGCTGCCGATCACGAAATCGAAGGTGGCCACCCCAAAGTCGGCGCTGACATGCTCAAGAGGGCAGGGGAGCCACCCGAAGTCGTTCACGCCGCACTCGGACATCATGATCAGATTCTGGTGGAACATCCCTACACCGTGATCGTTGCCACCGCCGACGCATGCAGCGCGTCCCGACCAGGTGCACGTCGTGAGTCGCTTGATCGCTATGTGAAAAGAATGGAGGAGTTGGAATCGCTGGCCATCGAATTCAACGGAGTCCGTCGAGCTTACGCAGTACAGGCGGGGCGTGAAGTCCGCGTCGTGGTTGCATCAAAAGATGTTTCAGACGAAAAAGCCGCCAAGATCTGCCGCGATATTGCTCATGCCTATCAGGAAAAGCTCTCGTTTCCGGGAGAGATCAAGGTCGTCGTGATCCGTGAATCTCGATTCACCGAACTTGCGAAGTAATGGCCGCGTGGGGTCAGCATTTAAACTGCCATTTGAATATGTTTGGCAGGTTAAAAACCTGCCCCACGACTTCGATCTACTTTTTCTTCTTCGGCGCGTCAGGATGAATGTGAGCAATTCCAGCTTTGGCATCTTTGTAGTGCTGCTGCAACTGTTCATCCGGGAAAAGTTTTTTCACTAGGACTCGGGTCTTACCATTGAGCTGCTTCGTCTCCGTTTCCAAAGCGGCCCATCGCTCACGAAAACGCTCCAGCTCGTTAGCAGGTGCGGCGAACTCTTCCGCCTGCAGTTCTGCAAGGCGAGTTCGCAGCTCGTCATATTTCGGTTTTTCGCCGCGGATGATCTCGCGAGACAGCTCTGTTTGCTCTTTCGTGATCACTGACTGGTAAGGCATCAACAAGTACTTGGTTACCACATCAAAGTCCGAGCCGAGGAATCCAAGGTATCGCCGAGTCCAACTCTTTTTGGGATTGATATTGAATGGTTCAATCGTGTTAACGACCTGCATATCCTCTGGCGATTTCCATTCGCTGACGATCGTCGGCTTCGCTTCAGGCCCAACGCAAACAATGTAATTGTCACCGCGGAAATAGAATTTATTTCCACACGGAACGACCGAAGCAGATAACCCCATTTCGGCTGGAGCCGCGTTGACCGCCACCTCCTCGCACTCGTCATCTGCTTTGAAAACAGCAATCCCAGCGTCCTGAAACGGCATATACAGATACTCGCCAGCCAACAGCGGTGAAGCGAACGGGCGTTCTTTGGTAGATGTTCGCTCACGCATGATCACTTCTCCAGTTTCAGCGTTCAGGACTTGCACGATTCCGTTGTCGTGAAAGATGAACAGGCGGCCGTCTTTGTAAACTGGAGACGAAACATTCGAACCGACTTTTCTGACTTCCCAAAGTTTTTGATCGTTCGCATCGCCTTTGCCGCCCATGCCAATTGCCATGGTCTGCTTCTGTTTGCCTCCGGTCAAATAGCAAATCCCATCGACAATGATTGGGACCGAAACCACGTAGTCCTGAATTCCCTCACAGTGCCAAATTTTCTTGCCGGTTCGCGGATCGTAGGAATTCACTTCTGACTTACTAGAAACAATCATCTCAGTATTGCCCGCCAAGCTCTTCCCAATAACGGGCATTGACCAACACTCAATGACGTCGGGAATTTTCCAAACGACCGCGCCGGTATTTTTATCGAGAGCGTAGATCGATTCGCTCTCTAGGCTGGCGTTCACGATTAACAGGTCTTCATACAAAATTGGAGAGGCGCTCGTACCAAAGTAGTGCGTGTTGAGCCCCAAGTTGCGCTGCCAGAGGGAGTTTCCTTCTGCGTCAAAGGCAAACACACCGGTTATCCCGAAGAAGGCATAGACGTTTTCGCCATCAGTCACTGGAGTCGATGAAGCAAAACCATGCCGCACGACTTCGGGATTCAACGGTTGCTTCAGATTGGCGCCGGTGACCTGACGCTGCCAGATCGGCTTGCCAGTTCCGCGGTCAAGACAAATCAAATGGTGACGTAAGTTTTTGAAGTCTTTCCGATCTTTGATCGTTAGCCCGAAGCCATCGTAGGCCGTAAGGAAAATTCGATCTCCGGAAACAATCGGACTCGAGGAGCCACGCCCCGGCAATCCTTGCTGCCAAAAGATTCCTTGGTCAGGCCCCCACTGAATTGGAAACTCATTCGATACCCAAGACCGGGAGTCCGGGCCACGAAACTGATGCCAATCGGCATCCGGAATGATACTTTTTTGCACCTGTGACTTGTGTTCGCTATCTGGCGAATCAGACTTCTGCCCCAACTCACTATCTGGCAACTCCAATCGAGGCGGCGAAACGTCCTTCTTGTTCTCCGCATCACATGCCGGAAGTGAGCTAGCCGCAATCGCTAATATGAGGAATCCAATGGGCTTATTGATTCGTTTCACAAAACGATCTCTGGAAGTTTTAAACATCATCACGGCTCTTAAACAACGACAGACGACACAAGATTTGCACCAGCATAGTAAAATGTAGTGATACGTCGGATACCAGAACGATCACTGGCTAGGTTAGGCACGATCTAAGCCGCTTGAATCCTGATTCGTATTTATCCTGGCAGAATTGGCAGTCCCTTTTGAGCCGGTTAAATACAGTAATTTCAATCGCATCGTTCTTTTGCTGGCTAAAATCAAATACAGCTACGCCAATCGCGTGGCAAAAGTTAGAATTAGAGATACGTTGACGATCTGGGTTAGTTTTCCAATATCTTCCACCTTCCACCCAATCCAAATTCTCGCGGCTTTCGATTCGAATGACTCTGTCGAAGACAATCAATCCGTCCAACGAAAACTTGCGCTTTCGCTTATCGCTAGTATGGCTGTACGCAATCACCATGATGATTTCGGCATGCGTTAGTTCGGGGTGTCACAAACAGTCGAAAGCTTCAGCCGCACCGGAACTAACGGAACATACTGCACCTGTTGAAGAAACTACCGTACAGCCGGAGATGAGTCCGTTTTTTCGTCAGGATATGGAATTGCACGCTGATGCCGCTGACCTCGACAATAATCGCCGAGCAAAAAATCACACGATTTTTGTTTTGGCGCTCGACTCAGTCGCCCGTGAAAATTACTTCACCTCAACCTACCATAGCCTTGATCCGCAACAGATTGAACGTGTTAGCGTATTGGTCGATTCTTACGAACTGCAGTATTCAAAACTACTAAACGAACGATCGGCGATTTTGGAGCATGCTGTTGACGGCGATAATTCAGAGATTGCACTAACCAACATCTCCGTTGAAACTCTGCTTTTGAATCAATTGATACGGACGCGGATTCGAAGAGAGATCATGACGCAACAACAGCGTGAGGAATTCAATAAAGAGTTTGAAGACAAAACTAGGGCAGCGAATGAAGCCCTATCGCGCCAAGAGAACGATTCATGAGTCCGCATCCGGTTGAAAAATTTCGCACGCGACTGATCGTCGGGATGATGTGGGTCAGTTTTGTTTTGTGTTCTGGTAATTCAATACTCGACGCGCAACAGGCTTCCGTGCCGACTGACGAATTCGAGACAATCGCTCGTCCCTTCTTGAACGCTTGGTGCATTGACTGCCATACCGGCGACGACGCAGAGGCCGGTCTGGACATGAGCCGCTTTGACAGTCAGAAAGATGTCGAAGCAGACTTGAAAACTTGGAAATCGATCATCGAAGCGATCGATCATGAATTCATGCCTCCCGCCGAAGAGGAGCAACCTGTTTCTATTTGGGTCAAACGACTCAAAAATTGGTATTTGAAATCACGGGTAGCAGCCGGCGAGCCATCGAGACCCATTCCCCGCATGCGGCGACTCAATCGAACCGAATACGAAAACACCATCACGGATCTATTGCGAATCGATAGTTTGCTGTTCACGAACTCATCGCAAATATTGTTGGCGGATCATTATTTCAATGCCGCCTCAAAAAAGATGCCTCGATATGTCTTGGCGATGACCTATTTCTCCTATGGGCAAAAACGACCGTCGCTCCTGCCCGGCTTGCCAGAAGTTCCCTCTGACCCAGCCGTCGAACACGGATACAGCAACGATCACGAAGCGCTCAGCTTTTCTCCTTTGCAAGCTGAGCGATACTTTGAGATGGCGAATTCAATTATCAACTCGAAGAAGTTCGCTAAAATTAGCGGCTTGTGGAATCCAATGTTCCTGCCACCGAACAACGCAACCATCGCGGAACAAAAACTGGCGGCTCGCGGCCATTTGCAAACTTTTCTGGGTCGAGCCTTTCGCCGTGACGCCACGAAAGTGGAAGTCGATCGATATGCCGGGCTGTTTGATGAACAGTTCTCTCAGACAGGAAACTACACCACGGCAATGAAGATCTCGGTCACTGCCGTTCTCAATTCTCCCTCCTTTCTGTTCCGACAGGATTTTTCAGCCGGCAGTTTTGACGACGAGCAAGTCAATCAATTCGCAATGGCCAGCCGATTGTCATATTTTCTGTGGGCATCTATGCCTGATGATCATCTGTTTCAAGCTGCTCGCGAAGGTCGATTGGGAACGCGAGAGGGTTTGGTCAAAGAAGTTCGTCGCATGATGAATGACAAAAAGATCAAATCACTTGCAACTGACTTTGGGATGCAATGGCTCAAAGTTGCCAGTGTCGCTTCCGCGCAACCTGATAGAGACCTGTTTCCGAAGTTTTATAAATCCAAGAAGATCAATCCAGCGGTTTCGATGGTCGTTGAGCAATTATTGTTCTTCGAAACTGTGATGATCGAAGATCGAAACATCATGGAGTTCATTCACTCCGACTGGGGCTACATCAATCAAAACCTAATCCAATGGTACGGGCTCGACTCCAAAGCGATTCTTGGATACACGCCAAAACAATCGACGTCTGAAGATTTCTTTCGCGTCAAATGGCCCAACGATCAAAAAGGTGGCGTCATTACTTCGGGCGCGACTTTGGTAAGCACTTCGGCGACAACGCGCACGAGTCCGGTCTATCGCGGAGCGTGGATTTTGGACGTGATTTTCAATCGACCTCCACCAGCGCCGCCTGCGAATGTGCCTTCTTTGGACCAAGCCAAGCAGCACTCTGAAGAACCGAAAAACGTCGTTGAAAAATTGAAAATCCATCGCGAGGACGCGAACTGTGCTGTCTGCCATGACCGCATTGACCCGATGGGATACGCACTGGAAGGATTCGACGCTGTAGGTCGAATGCGGCAACAATACGAGAACGGAACGACGATCGAGGCTACTGGAATTATCTTTGACGAAGAATTCGATGGATCGGCCCAGTTCAAGAACATCATCCTACGCAATGAACGCGAATTCGTTCAAGGATTCACGGAGCACATGTCAAAGTACGCTCTGGGACGAAGACTTGAGTTACAAGACGAGGAAGAGCTCAAGAAAATTGTTGATGCGGTGGTTTCTCGAGGCAATTTCTTTTCCGCTGTCGTCGAAGAAATTGTGACGAGTGATCTGTTTCGGTCGCCACCAAATTTCGCTACAAAAAAAGACGAACTGCCTGAAACAAACTAACTGCTAAGTGAAACAGAGATATCCTCGACGGTAAAGTAACGGCCACTCCTCAAGAGACACGATTTCCATGTCGAAACCAAATTGCGACAAAAGTTCAGTTCGGACATCGATCCGTGCCCAACGACGGGTCACTCGCTTGCCTGCAATGTCGCGGCGAGCCGCATTGAAAGGAACAGCAGTCGCGATTGCTTTGCCGTTCCTAGACATCATGCGACCCTTGACTTCCTTTGCCAACGCTTCGCAGCCAGTGACAGAAAAGTCTAAACGAATTGCGTTCATGTACATCCCCAACGGTGTGATCAGCCATCACTGGCATCCGACCCAAGGGCAGCCAAACTGGCTCGGTTCGCAAAGTTTGAAACCTTTGGAAGCAGTCCGTGATGACGTTGTCGTTATCAATGGATTGAGTCGCGTTTACGTTTCTGGTGAACCACATTCCCAAGCGGCGTCGTGTTGGATGACCAGTTCAAAGCCGCATGACAGGATTGATGGTTCCACGGCAATCAATAGGACCTTGGACCAAGTGATCGCTCGGCAAGTCGGCAAGGCGACTCCCTTTCCATCGTTGGAGCTAAGTTGCAACAGCTTCGAAGACAATATGGAACCCAAGCTATTTGATGCGATCTCTTGGTACGGTCCTAGCCACGATGCCCGATCAGAAAACGATCCGCATCGAGTCTTCCAACGGTTGTTCGGCGACTCCGATCACTTCAACCGTAGCGTGCTGGACACGGTGATGGAGGACGCTCGATCGTTGAATAAACAACTCGGACAGGAAGACCGTCGCAAGCTCGACGAATACATGGAATCTGTTCGGGCGATCGAAACCCGTTTGGACCATCAAGCTGATTCCCGAACCAACCTCGGTAACGTCGACTTCAAAATACCTGATCCGGTACCAACCAACCGAGGCGAATATATGCGGTTGATGGGAGATTTGATGGTGCTGGCTTTCCGCACCGACCAAACGCGAATCGTATCACTGATGGTCGGACCAGAACGCTGGGAGACGCCTCAACTTTACGACGGTGTTTTTGAGAAGCCGGTCCAACACCATCAGATGACTCACGAAAAAATTTATGACGAAGAAGTTGCGTTGATTGACCGCTTTCATGTCAACCAATACGTCTACCTGATAAACCGGCTTAAAGAGTACCAAGACGCCAACGGCAGCTTGCTGGACAGCACCTTTTTCGTATTGGGGTCGGGAATCAGCGATGGAAACGAGCATTCCTACGAGAATCTTCCAATGATTATTGCTGGCGGCAATGCCAATGGAATCAAAACCGGACGACAGATTCAGTGTGAGAAAGATACACCTTTGGCCAACTTGTGGCTTTCACTCGCCAATGAGATGGGCGTTGAGTTAAATGAATTCGCGGACAGCAATGGACGCATTACTCAGTACACCGACTAGTGGAATGCTCGGATTGCAAAAATTCTGAACCCACTGCCCGAATCAGCGTAGCGCATTGTTCACGGATCATCGCAAACTCGTTACGATGTGCTGCTTACATTTACTCAACATGCCGCACTGTTGGCCTCTGAAAGCTCCTGATGCGAATTCTTTTTCTTGGTGATATTGTTGGAAAACCTGGCGTCGATTTGGTCTGCGATGCTATTCCTGGTTACCGGCGCGAAGCCTCGATCGATATCGTCATTGCCAATGCAGAAAATTCTGACAAAGGCTCCGGGCTTTCTCCTGCAATCTACAAACGGCTTTGCAAAGCAGAAATCGATTGCTTCACGTTGGGCGATCATATCTATCGAAAAAAAGACATCATTTCGGTTCTTGATTCGCGCGATAACATTGTAAAGCCTTGTAACTATCCGGCCGAAGCTCCAGGAAAGAATTGGGTCGTCGTTAAGTCGGCAACCGGTCGCAAGGTCGCTGTCTTTAGCGCGATCGGACGCGTCTTCATGAAGCCTGCCGACTGCCCATTCAAAGCCGTTGAGCGAACTCTGGCTGAAATCCCTGAAGACGTCGTTATTCGTTTTTGCGACTTTCACGCCGAAGCTACCAGCGACAAACATTTGATGGGCCGTTTTTTGGATGGCAAAGTAACGGCTGTTTGCGGCACGCACACGCACGTCACAACCGCCGACGAACAACTGTTTCCCGGCGGAACAGCTTACATCAGTGATGTTGGAATGTCGGGTCCACACGACAGTATTCTGGGCCGGAAAATCGAACGTGTCATGGAAGCGACACTTACCTTTCGTCCAGTTCCATTCGATGTCGCGACTGACAATGTTCAGATCTCGGGAGTCGTGATTGAAGTTGAACCTAAAACTGGTCGCTCCAGCGGAATTCGCCGCGTCAAGATCACCGAAACTGACGCCGACCGCTTGGCGGACAGCATGGAAGGCTAATGTGGTGCAGGTTTCTAACCTGCAATGCCTATAGCGTCTCCTTTGGCAGGTTGCAAACCTGCCCCACATTTCCTACTTCAAAACTGCCAGCAGATTCAACATTGAATCCGCGTTCGCATTCCTCTACGCTCCGCCGTCAACTACCAGATGTCCGTGAGCTAACTCGATGGCGAACCGTCAATTTAATCGTAGAAATTACTGTCTCTTCGCTGCATTCCTAGCGGTCGGTTTACTGACGCTTCCGGGCTGTGTTGGTGTGTTGTCGCAACTGATTTACACGGTCAAGGGACATCAAGTTCAGCCCGAATTCAAGGGTCTAGACGGAAAACGAGTCGCCGTTGTTGTCGTTAGCGATGCCTCCGCTTACGGACCCGACACGCTCACCTACACAGTGGCTCAAGCCGTTGGTATCAGACTAGCCAATGGGCTGAAAGACAGCCAAGTCATTGCCCCTGCGAAAATCGAGGAGTGGATCGACACAAACGGCTGGAACGAGACCGAGTATGTTGAGTTGGGTAAAGGCGTTGACGCTGACATGGTCCTCGCGATCGAAATTGCCTCGTACTCGCTGACCGAGGGATCAACGCTTTTCAAGGGACGATCAGACGTCACATTGACCGTCTACGATATCGAAAACGATGGCCAAGTGCCTTTTAGTACGACACCGAAACACTTCGCGTTCCCCAAAAATGGTCGCCCAGCGATCCAAACCAGCGAGCGTGAGTTTGAAGCATTCTACCTTTCGCAATTGACGACTATGATTGGGAATCATTTTGTTGTGCACGACAGGCTGGAATCGGTTGCAAATGACGCGACGATGATTCGTTAGGTTTCGTTTGGGGGCAGCAGTACCTATGCCCTTCAAGCGTTACAACCGCGCCGATGCCTCGCGCGACGCAAGAAGTCGGCAATCTTCTGACCGGAGGCGGTCTTTGGAACGCAGCAAATCCTATTATTTGCTGCCCACGTTCCTTATCGCCCCTAGAGAAACCAATGCCATTCTATTTCGATATCCCAATCGAAGAGCTTCATCAATCTGTCCAGAACAATCCTCTTGAAATCGATCTCTGGCTGGCATTGATTCAACGTGTCGCCAAAGAAGATTCGGCTGAGTCTGCGTTGGAAGAAGTTTTTCTTGCGGAAGATATTTTCCATGAAAACGTGGAAATTCAAGCAATTAAATCTCTCTGCCTGATGTCGCTTGGTGAAATTCGTGAGGGTCATGAACTCTTGCAACAGTCACTGCGCCGAAGTCCTGGTGAGGAAGTCGTGGATCGGTTGATCACCGACTTTCTGCCAAACTTCTCCGGTATTTCTCAGGACCATCTGTTCAACCCCTATGCGATTCGAGAACAAATTTTTGATCAACCGTTTGAGCAAGCTTTTTTGGCGCGCCTCGATTCAACCATTGAACTGATACAGACATATAACGAAAACGAGGAACAACCAAATAATTTGATTGAACCTCTCGAGCAACATATACAAAACTTTCCCAACGACGTTAACGCAAAACTTGATTTGGCTCGACTGTACCACAACATTGCTGACGTAGAGAAAGCCCGAAAGCTCTATCAACTGGTTATTGAGGCTGATCCATATTGTGCGTCAGCCTATTTTGAACTTGCAACCATCGATCCCGACATCGAAAAAGCAATCGATCTATCGGAAAAGGGACTCGACCTGAGCCCACGCTTTGAATGTGGTCGGTACAACTATGCCACGCTACTTCTGAAATCAGGAATGCTCAAGGAAGGTCGCAACGAAATGCTGCGCCTTCCAGCTGATTCTTCATTCTACGTTTCGGGGCTCGAAGCGATTGCCAATTCATACGGCGAGGAAGGCACCTTTTGGGAAGCAGCGAAATTCCAAGAGAAGGTCGTCACACTTTCGAAAAACAATGCCGAAGCGTGGAATTGCTACGGCCATTTCTTTGCACAAATGGGCGACTACGTAACGGCTTTGCAGCAGTTTGACAAAGTTATTCAGCTCGACAGTGAACATGTCGATGCGTTACACAACCGAGCGTTGATGTTGGGACAACTGGGTCGCAGTGAGGATGCTGTTCATGTCTTACGGTACGCGTTGACAATCGCGCCGGATGAGGAGTCTCTCTGGGTAAATCTTGGAATCGAACTCAACCACTCCGCCCGCAACGATGAGGCAATTCAAGTCATGCAGGACGCCCTGCTACAACATCCTGACAATTCAAGCATGTGGTTGAACCTTGGCAGCTTCCATTGCCAAGCGGGAGAGTTCGACGAATCAATTGAGTGCAGTCGCAAAGCAGTTGCGATCGATCCAGATAGCGCACTTGCCTGGTGGAACATTGCTTGCGTAGAAGCGATTCTTGGCAAGCGGGAAGATTGTCTGTCTTCGCTAATAGAAAGCGTTGCCAGACGTCCTGATTTCGCTGGACTGATCGCTGAAGAAGAAGCTTTCGAACCCTATCTGACAGATCCTGATTTCGCCATCCTGATGAAACAACGGTTCAGCACGTGAAGCCGGTATGAAAGACGAATCACGATCGATTCGCTAAGATGCGACGATGAATTGCGAACTTCCAACCGATCGAATTGCCGAACTATGCGACGTGGATTCTGTCGAAGTTGTTGAGTCCATTCAATCGCTGTGGAGCGGTTATGGCGAAATCGTAAGAGTGCGTCTTTTGCCACAGAACAAAACGATCGTTGTAAAACACGTTTTCCCCCCCGAAGATCGCGACCACAAATATGGTTGGGCCGGCGATGTCTCGCATCAAAGGAAACTCAGTTCCTACGAAAATGAACTCGCTTGGTATCGAAGTGCCGCGGCTATCTGTCGCGATTCGTGCCGCATGGCAAAGCTGATAGCCAGCGAAAGTGGTGACAACCACTGGTTGTTCGTCCTAGAAGACCTCGACGCCGCCGGCTTTCCCGTTCGCCGCAACCGAATCGACGACGCACAATTGAATGCCTGTCTGCATTGGCTGGCGAATCTTCACGCCAGTTTCCTGACAGATTCCGAATCAGCGGCTGTGGAACATGGATTGTGGCCAACGGGAACCTATTGGCATCTCGCCACACGCCCGGACGAACTTTCTGCGATGCCCAACGGCGATCTCAAAAGTGCAGCGTCGGCAATTGATCGAAGGCTCAGCGAAGCCAGATTTCAAACAATCGTGCACGGCGACGCAAAGTTGGCGAACTTTTGCTTTGCCGATTCTGATGAAGTTGCTGCTGTCGATTTCCAATATGTTGGCGGCGGATGCGGCATGAAAGACTTCGCTTACTTCATCAGCAGTTGCTTCAGCGATGGCGAATGTGAACAACGAGAAGCTTCATTGCTGAACCGATACTTCGATCACCTACGGGTCGCAATCAATGATGACGAAAAGAGCAAGGCCGTGGAATCGGAGTGGCGATCGCTTTACCCATTTGCGTGGGCGGACTTCTATCGATTCCTCGCCGGCTGGTCACCCGGCCATTGGAAGATGCACCGCTACAGCGAGCGGATGGCGCGTCTGGCGATCGAGCAACTGTAAATTTTGCATTGCAAATACAAGCCCGAAGCGCAAG
>CAZORS010000071.1:0-24156 GCA_964582025.1 uncultured Pirellulaceae bacterium
CTTCAGAGATTGCTCGAATGGACAACCACGCACTTCAACGAAGCCGGCTCCGATTCGTCGCGTTTGGACGCCGAAGTCCTCCTTGCAGAGGCGCTGCAGTGCCAGCGAATTGAACTCTACACTCGCTTCGCTGAAGTTCCGCCAGCTGAACCGTTGCAGAAGTTTCGAAATTGGGTGAAGCGTCGCGCTGCTGGTGAGCCAGTGGCTTATCTAGTTGGGCAAAAGGAATTCTATTCGCTCCGTTTCAAAGTCACTCCAGCGACGCTGATTCCCCGGCCGGAAACCGAACACTTGATCGTCGCGGCGTTGGAGGTTTGCAAAGGTTACGAAAAACCGATTCGGATCATCGACGTGGGCACCGGAAGCGGCTGCATCGCGGTAACGATGGCGACGCAACTGGATAAAAATTATGTCGTCGCTGCGACGGACATTTCATTGGAGGCTCTGGCCGTTGCACGCGAGAACGCGGAAGCTCACGGAGTTGATGCTCAGATTCGATTCTACGAAGGCGATTTACTGGATGCTCTTCCTGAAGGCAGCAAACCGGTTCATTTGATTGTCAGTAACCCGCCCTACATCGGGCGATGTGAAGTCGATACGGTTGAAGCGACAGTGAAGGACTTCGAACCTGATGCCGCGCTGTTTGCTGGCGAGCAAGGAACAGAAGTTATCGAACGTCTGATTCCTCAAGCCGAAAAAATGTTGCTGCCGGGAGGCCATTTGATTTTCGAAGCCAGTCCGGCAGTAATGGATCGCTGCGAGGAAATGGTAAAACAATCAACGTTGGAGTTTGTGGAAGTCATCAATGACTACGCGGGTTTGAAACGAATTCTGGTCGCAAAACAGAAAGCTTGAGAGACTCGTTATGGCCGATGCTGAGCTTGAAGATGATTATGACGAAGGTTTCGAAAAACGCGACGTGCAAAAAATGTTGCTCAAGAGCTTCATGGTTGTCGTTTTTTGCTACACGCTTTTCATGACCGTGATGGGCATTATCCTCTGCACCGTGTTCTATGAATTTGCTCAGGCGGCCACACTCCTCGAAGATGAGTTTGCCCGCGAGCTTAAAGAGAATTCTGCCGAATTGTTCAAGCGTAGTCGCTACTTGCCGTTCGTTGCTTTATCTTCGTTGTTCTGTTTCGGTTTAGGTTGGCTAGTCGTTCGGTTGGCTCCTTTTTCAAAAATGGTGCATGCTGCGGCTTTGGTGTTGCTCGTTGCGGCAACGATGTTCGTTTTTGCGACGGGGGAGAAAACTCCAGCCGAACTGCAGCGTGTGGCGATGATCATGGTAGCCGCTGGACCGATTGCGTTGCTGATTGGGGCGCGGATGGGTGTTGGAGGTCGGCTATCGGAGGTCGGAATTGGAAGTGAGGATTGACTTTTGCGTATTGAATACAGAACACATATTCCCATTCCGACCTCCGACCTCCAATTTGAACAATGAACGTCAAGCTACTCTGTCGATTGCTTGGGATTTTGGCGTTGTTGATCGGCAGCGTGATGTTGCTGAGTTTGATTTGGGCCAGTCCTTCGATCGGCTATCATACCAACTCGGTCGTCGAACATACTGCTTGGGAAACGGCCGGCATTCGCGGGCTTATTTTGAGCTCCATCATTTCATGGGCCGTCGGTGGACTGTTGATGTGGCTCGGCCGTGGTGCTGATAAGAAACTGTTTCGCAAAGAAGCGATGGCCGTTGTTGGGCTCAGTTGGATCTTGGCGACGGTGCTCGGTGCCCTGCCCTATATGCTTTCGGGTACCAGTCACGGACCTTCAATGCGGTACTTTGATCGTGGCGAGCAAGTCGAACCGTTGTTGCTGTTGAGTAATCATCGGGCAAAGTTTTGGAGTGCATGGAGCGATTCGGATGGCCATTCACAATCGGAGTACAAAGTACTCCGGGCGTTGTGCGAATCGTCGGCCAGAGGGCTTTCTCAAAAGCAACTTGTTGCGGAAACGGGTTTGAACAATGCGCCTGAGATTTTTGGGCAGTTGAAAACGAATCTCGATTTGGGGAAGTTCCTGATTGGGCCAGGCGATATTCAAGATGCTCCCTCGGACCGAGCTTCACACTTTCGCCAGCGTTGGGTAAAGATGGGCTTGGTTGATTCGATGTTCGAGTCGCAATCGGGCTTCAGTACGACTGGCGCAACGGTACTTAACGACCTCGAAGATCCGCACTTGGTGCCGCACTGCATTCTGTTCTGGCGATCAAGTACGCACTTTCTCGGCGGGCTGGGCATCATCGCATTGTTTGTGGTTCTGCTGGGCCAGGGTTCAGCCGGTAAGTCGCTGATGCGAGCAGAAATGCCGGGGCCGACTCAAGAAAGTCATAACTCAAAGATGCAGCACACGGCTTGGTTGTTTGCGGCGACTTACGCAGTGTTGAACGTGGTGTTGGCGATCATATTGTTCTTGCTTGGCATGAGCGTTTTCGATGCGATCTGTCACGCTTTTGCGACGATGGCGACAGGAGGGTTTAGCACCTACAACGCAAGCTTGGGCCACTTCGTCAAAGACGGAGCCAACGGTCGGGCGATCGAATACGTTGTGATGCTGTTCATGGTGCTGGCCGGCACAAACTTTACGTTGTTGCTGATTTCGGTGATGGGCAATCCGTGGCGTCTGTTGAAAGATGTCGAATTCAAAACTTACATCGGGATCATTGTTGGCGTTGCGGTCGCGATCATTTCACTGGGCATGATGAAGGGCGATATCGGTTTCGGAGGAGTCGAAGAAGCGTTCCGCAACGGTTTGTTTCAAGTAATCACGATCATTACGACAACCGGTTTCGGTACCGCGGACTTCGACCAATGGAATCACTTCAGCCGAGGAGTCCTGTTTGTGCTGATGTTCGTTGGCGGTTGTGCTGGAAGTACCGGAGGCGGCATGAAGGTGATTCGCTACGTGCTGTTTGTAAAAATCTTGCGGATCGAAATCGAAGAGGCTTACCATCCAAAGATTGTTCGACAGCTGCGGATCGGAGACAAACCTCTCGAAGATCAAAGTTTGCGACGATCGATTATGGTCTATTTTAGTTTGATCGCGGCTCTGTTTGCGTTTGGGTTTCTGTTTGTGGTTTTCGTCGAGCCCGATTTGACTTGGGGAGCCAGCGCCGACAGCAAGCTGATTGATTCAGCAAGTGCGGTTGCTTCAACACTAAACAACATTGGTCCAGGGTTGGGGTTGGTCGGGCCGACGCAGAATTATTCCTGTTTTGGTGCGATCAATAAAATGCTGTTCATCGGCTTAATGATGTTGGGGCGTTTGGAAATCTTTCCGATCATCGTCTTGTTTACGCGTCGATTTTGGCGAGATCAGTGATGAGTGAATCAATCGAACAAACGCCTTCGACGTCCCATTTTTGGCGGTACTATCGGACAAACTTTACAATGCACATTGTCTTCCTGTTGATGTCAGCGGCTGTGTTGCTGTGTTCGGTGTTGATGACTGCCCACGGCGATTCCACGGTGCGAGTCCCAGGCGTTGCATTCCAAATGCCAGAGACCTGTATGTCGCGACGTGTTTGGGGAATCGACTGCCCGGGCTGCGGATTGACGCGATCGTTTATCTCGATGAGCCACGGACAATTCGGTCGAGCGTTCTCTTTTAATCCGGCGGGACCGATCGTCTACCTGTTTGTGTTGGTTCAGATTCCTTGGCATCTCTATCAGATGTTTCGGCTTTGGAAATTACGACAACCGGTTGAGTCCGTTTGGTTGTACTCAGGCCTATTTCTGATTAGCGGCGCGGTTTTGATTCAGTGGCTGTGGAGATTTGCGCAAGGAGATTTGTTATGAAGTCGATTCAATTGAGTGATGGTAGAAAGATGAGCTTTCTGCATCATGTTTGCGAAAAAGTAGACGCGCCGACGATCGTTTTTGCGCATGGTTTTCCGCTGGATCATTCGATGTGGCAGGGACAACTTCCGCTGGCGGAAGCTGCGAATTTGGTGATGCCAGACTTGCCAGGCTTTGGTGAAAGCGATGCCGTAACGGATGAACTGACCATGAAGTCGATGGCCGATGATGTTGCTGATCTTCTGAAGCAGATTGGCGTCTCGAAAGTCATATTCTGCGGGCTTTCGATGGGCGGGTACATCGGTTGGGAGTTCGTTCACAATCACGGCGATATGCTTGATGGATTGATTTGCTGTAACACGCGAGCAACGGCGGACGACGAAACGACTGCTCGAGCGCGGCGCCTTGCGGTGGCACAGGTCATGCAAAATGGAACCGAGCCAATTGCTGTGGCGATGAAACAAAAGCTGTTTTCATCAAAGACGCTCAGCCATAACGTAGAGCTGGTGGATGATGTGAGCAATGTGATCCTTGACGCAAATCCGCAAACCGTCGCGGCTGCCCAATTGGGAATGGCGAAACGAACCGATCACTCCGAGCTTTTGCAGCAAATTGATGCACGAACTCTGGTTATCGCAGGCGCCGACGATCAGATTACGCCGGCCGACGAGATGCGCGATATGAGCTTTCTGATTGGCGAATCCTCGTTCGTTGAAATTGCTGACGCGGGGCACCTCTCACCCGCCGAACAACCTCGGATCTTCAACCACGCCGTCATTCACTGGCTTGGGTGAGCGTGGAATTAAGAACCAAGTTCTGTGTTGGTTCAAATGTGTGATGTCCTTTTGTGAAGCAGAGCACCGCAAGAAAACTTCCTCGATTGATGAAAGAAATTATCGCCCTTGCGACATTAGTAGAGCAGTCGGGCAGAACCCAGTTTTTGGGCAAGCCAAAATTGGTCGATCTAATTTTTTGCTGGCGCCAGCGAACACTGCGGCGCCCAACACATCAGGATTAAATTCAATGAAGAAACTTATTTTTGCAATTTGCGCTCTCGCAATTGCCGTGCCCCAAGTGAACGGGCAAACTCAACAGGTACGCGTCACCGTTACCAGTAACGCACCTACAAATGGTGTGGCACTTACTCCACTTTGGTTTGGCTTTCACGATGGTAGCTTTGATAGCTACAACGGTGGATTGTCGTCACAGCCAGGTTTGGAGCGAATCGCCGAAGACGGCGACTTCGGTCAAATCAGCTCCGATTTCTTGGGGAATTACACTTACATCGACAATTCTTCTGGCATGGCAGTAAGTGACACTGTAGCTGCGTCTCAGCTTGGCGGGCGGCAGGATGGTGTGCTTTTTGGCGATGCAAACGGTACTCCTCCACCTATTCAGCCAGGAGAATTTGCGACCAGTACGATCTTCAGTATTGATGCAACCGACAACCAGTTTTTCTCTTACGCTGCCATGGTGCTTCCGTCGAACGACTTCTATGTCGCTAACGGCAACCCGGAGCAATGGGACTTGAGCTCAATTTTTGGTGGCGGTTCAATTTCGTTTGACATCGGTACAGTAGGCACAGTCAATGACGCAGGAACTGAAATCAACGACTTCGCCAATGCTCCGGGCAACCCTTTGTTTGGCATTGATGCCGGTCAGACATTGGCCGACCAAGGTGATCCTGAAAACGGAGTTAACGCGAACGTAATTGGCGACCCTTACGCCGGTTTCTTGAACACTCCCACTGGCGTTGATTTTGGCCCACTCAATTTCAACGACGCGAGCCAATATGCCAATGGAATTGCAACCATTACCATCACAGCAGTTCCAGAGCCAACAAGCCTTGGCTTAATCAGTCTTGGTCTGGGCGGATTGTTTCTACGCCGCCGTCGATCCTAGGAACGGCACATTTATTCCAGACTTTCGGACGCAGTACTTCGGATCTTGAAGTGCTGCGTTTTTTGGGATCTCGCCGAGCGATCGTTTAGATCTCGCCATTGGCGATCGTTGAAAGGCCTTTGTAAATCGGCATTTCAATCGACTCTTCGATGAATGAAACGTGTCCATCGCCATAGACGAAGTTTGCTCCACCCGGGTGAGCGCTGCCAAAGGCTCCATTGCGAAGTTCGACGACGATTCCGTCCCCTGGAACTGTGTTCAATGGATTGGTTGTCGTGCGCAAGCAATCAGCGTTTGCGATCGCGTAGCTCCAGACATTAGACGATTCGTACGTGTCAGGTCGGATCACTTCGCCTGCGAAAAATGTATTCGACAACCCATCTTGAATGCTCGCCAGTTTGATCTGTGAATGATAGATGAATGCGCCGTCGTTTTTATACTTCGTCACATGGACTAGGTTATCTGGTCCGAGGGAGCCGTTGGAAAAAGCATAAGAGGAAGCTGCCGCGATCACGGGCTGGTAAACATCGCTTTCCATTTCTCCGCTTTCGGAGGGACACCAGTAGGCAGGCAAAAACTCTTGAACACCTGAACGCTTCCCCGGAAAATTTTGCCACCACTCCAAGTCATCGACATCACGATTCCAGAGGCCACCATTGGGAACATCGAGCTGTCGGCTGAGATTTTCTTGCTCGATCTGCGGAAGAATGGAAACGAATCCGCTGGCTCCATTTTTCTCAACAGATGTTAGCCCGTTGTGACATTGCGAAACTGACATTTGCTCGCCAATGTCGTCGCAACCAATCCTGCCAGCCGGCAATTCCATTTGTGCAGCTTCGAAATTAAGCACCGCGATTCCAATTTGCCGAAGGTTATTCTGGCAAGTGACTCGCCTCGCTGATCCCCTTGCCGATTGAACTGCTGGAAGCAGAAGTCCAATCAAAATGCCGATAATTGCGACAACGACCAATAGCTCAACGAGCGTGAAGCCGTTGATTGATTCGTTTTTTCGCTTTCTGAGCATGTGATTTCGGTTCCGATTATGCAGGATGAGCTCTCGCATCTGAAATTGTACGAATTTAAATCTAATTGAAATCCCAAATGCCGTTAGTTTTTGGGTCGCTCGGGACATTGGTTGTTTGGGCAGACCGTCGAATATCTTACGGTCAACAATTCCCCACGGTTCTTGGACAATTCAAATTGCAGCAGCAGAAGCTTCAATCAGCGCGGAAATTCGCAAACGATTGTATTGCTGCGCAGTCGCGGTTGTTCTGCATCGCCTTTGGAATCACGGGAAATCGAGACGACGCGGAAGATATGGTGCAACAGGCGATAACTATTGCGATTGAGAAGAACCAGTCTTTCGAATCGGAATTTAAGTTTATCGGTTGGTTGTCAGGAATCGTCCGCAACTGTGCTCTGAATCACAGAAGAAAGTCCATTCGCAGGCGAACCCGGGCAACGGATCCGCTCCACCTGACAAGTGTTGAGGGAGAGTCGACTGGGGAAAGCCCGATTGATCAAGGGACTGGGGAAGTTTTGGCGATGCAGAGGGCGTTTGGTGACAAAGTTCATGCTGCTCTCGAAGAAATTTCTCCGAAAGCGAGAAGTTGTTTGTTGCTGCGAACAATCGAAGGGTTGAGCTATCGGGAAATCTCGGAACTGATGGACGTTCCTGAGGGAACTGCCATGAACATGGTGCACCGAAGCAAGAAGAGATTGAGAGAGATTTTGACGCCGGAAAGTGATTCGGATTCATGAGTCATTTTGGCGAAGAGAAATACGGGGAAGAACGATGAGTTCAAACGAAGCGGACGACAATCAGCTTGATATGTATCTTGATGGGGTGATGCCTCAGCAAGACGCCGCTGATTTTCTGCGGACTGTCGATGGTGACTCGTTGGAACGGGCGGAAAACGTTCAGCAGCGGATCGATGATTCACTGCGCCGAATGATGTCTTTCGAAGACTTGGATCACGAAGACATTGTTCAACGGTTTCTTCGGAAGGACTTGATTGGAGTAGACGCAAAGGATCAGGCGGCTAAGCCAACAGCATTGTCACGTCGTTCCTTGACTCAGATTGCAGTCGCTGCAGCCGTGTTGTTGGTGACGAGTCTTGGGATCTGGTTTTATTCGGGAACAGGCGGCATAGAGCCAATCTTCAAAGCGCGGGCGCTGGCTTCACTTTACGTTGAGAAAGTGGATAGCGGATTCAGGCCGTACTACTACTGCGAAGACGACGCGAGGTTTGCAGAGGTTTTTGACACCAAGTTAGGGCAGGCTTTGGCCCTTGCAGATATGCCTTCCGGCCGCGAGATGATTGGGATTTCTTATCTGGGCGGAATCAGCCGAAACACGGTCGCGATGCTGTGCATCGTTGATGAGCAAAAGGTGCTCGTGTTCGTGGATCGCGCGGGTGAGTCTGGCTTCGAGATTTCGATAGCGGACTCAGGCGACGGCTTGAATGTGTTCGTTGAAGAGAAGAACGGGCTGGTTTTCTGTGAGGTGACGCCATTGGATTCGGCACAGGTGATTGAGCACTTCAGGTTCATGGATTGATACGCGTTTGGTCGCTGCGGGTTCGCCGTTTCTTTCGCTTTCTTCTACCGACCCTCTTTCGGTTGCAACGGGGGCGATTGAGCTTGTGCGTATTTGCCGACGATTTCGAACTTGTTGTCTCCAATGCAATAGAACGGCACGCTGACGACATTTCCTGATTGAGTTCTTACTCGAACGAGCTCGACATCGCAGGAAGCAACATGCTTGGCAGCTAGAACTGCGAATGGACGCTCTCCGTGAGTCACTCATGGAGAGCGTCCTGCTTTTTGCGTTGTCATCTGCTTTGTTAAAGGTTGCACAGAACGAATCGATAAAGTCGCTGATTCGTAAGAAAAAGAACTTGGTGCAATCGAAAGAGCTCGTCACGACATTTGCTTGATGAGGACCTGAGTAACTCATTCAGCAATCAAAACTCCAAACAACAACAATCCACAATAAGGCGAACTACAATGAAAAAAATCCAATGGATTTCCAGTCTAAGGCAGTCTCTTGTCCCCTCGCGATCGCGAAAAGCACGGCGAGCAAATCGTGCTAACGGGCTTGAGATCACATCGCTGGAGCCAAGGAATCTTCTGGCCTCAGTCAGTTTCGATGCTTCATCTGGAGTCGTTTCCTTTGAGGCCGACGCTGGGCAGGCTGATGTCGTAACTGTCAGTTCTCCAGCGGCAGAAACGTTGCAGATTCAAGTTGGTGCTGGAGATTCGTTTGTGCTCCAAGGCGACGCTGCGGCCAACGCAGATTTTGTTCTCAGCCAGTCAACGATTGCTGACGACACGCTCACAATTGATTTGGCAAATGTCACGGTTAGTGACCTCAACTTTGACTTGATGGATCTTGATGATTCGTTCACGGTGACTTCAACCGCAGGTATTGAGAGCCTTTCAGTTGTCGGTGGCACTGGAAACGATGTGCTGGATGCTTCTGCCATCGCAACTGGAGTTAACTTTTTTGGTAATGGCGGCGGCGACACTCTTACGGGTGGATCAGGAAACGACGTGTTGGCTGGCGGCGGTGGAACCGACACGATCGCTGGTGGCGATGGAAACGACACGAACTCGTTCGCAGGCATCGGCGTTGGCGTCGTGGCCACCGTAAATGCTGATGGTACCGGAACAGCAGCCTATGCCTCGGTCTCGGAAAATTTCACAGGGATTGAAAACCTTACAGGTTCTGACAACAACGATGTCTTGATCGCGACTGGTGCTGCTGCAAATATTTTGTTGGGCCAAGGCGGAGACGACGTTCTTGCTGGCGGCGGTGGCACCGACGTGATTGATGGTGGCGATGGCATTGATACCAATTCATTCGCAGGCATTGGGCTGGGAGTGACAGCAGCGATTAACGCCGACGGTACTGGTTCTGCAGCTTACGGATCGGTCACCGAGTCGTTTGTCAGCATCGAAAACCTCACTGGTTCGGACCAGGCAGATAACTTGACGGGGAATGACTCTGTCAACGTGATCGATGGAGGGCTCGGTGACGATACGATTGCCGGCCTAGGCGGAGACGACCTTCTGTTTGGCGGATCCGGAAACGATACCATTCGCGGCGGCAACGGCGATGACAGAGTCGTTGGTGGTTTCGGCGATGACAACATCCAGGGCAACGACGGAAATGACTCTTTGATTGGCAGTGGTCAGATCGAAATACGCGTAACGAACCTTGCGGGCGCGGACGGAAGTTTGCTGACGCCAGTCGTCGTCGCAACACAGAACGGAATTTACGATCAGTTCGACGTTGGCAGTGCGGCGTCAGAGAACATCGAGCGCCTTGCTGAAGACGGAACAACGGGTCCGCGAATCGCAGCGGCACTTGGCAGCGGAGGCGTTGGTGAAGCACAAGCGACTGCGGGCGGTCCGTTGGCACCTGGCGAAAGTCGCGTTTTGACTTTCTTCGCAGATCCATCTGATCCTTTGACGCAGTACTTGAGCTACGCGTCGATGGTCATTCCAAGCAACGACGCGTTCATCGGCAATGACGATCCAATGCAGTTGGACTTGTTCGACGAAAATGGCAGCCTTGTTCGTCGCGTTGGCGACAATGCTTACATCGTGACTGGTGACGACGTCTACGATGCTGGAACAGAAGTCAACGACGAGATTCCAGAAAACACAGCGGCACTTGCTCAGGCAGCTCCAAATACTGGAGTCACTGAAAACGGCGTCATTCGACAGCACGAAGGCTTTCAAGGATCGGAAAGATTCGGTGGTCCGATCGGCAACGTTTTGACGGCTCGTGCAGGAAGTGACTTCACGGTCGCCGGCGCTCAAATTCTTTCGATTGAAGTCGATTCTGCGGCTCAGGAAACTGGGTTCTCTCTTGAGCTGACTGATCAGCCTCTGGTTTCATTGACCACGGGGCAGTCGTCTGCAGAGTTGGTCACCGAAGCCGCTGATGGAAATCTGTACTTCAATATTCATACGGCCGATTTCCCCGGCGGCGAAATTCGCGGGCAGTTGGGATTTCAGTCGGATTCAACTGTCGACGGTGTTCGCACACTGACACTGACTGCTGCCCTTGATGCTGCACAAGAGCCAAACAATGCATCCGATTCAGAAGCAACGGGCGAAGCCACGGTAACAATTGTCGTCGATGGTTCGGCGGTAACCTACTCGGCATCGCTTTCCGTGGACGGAATCGCCGTCGCGGACTTGATGCCAGTCGCAGGTGTCAGTTCGATCCATATTCACAACGCTCCAGCCGGCACTAACGGTTCAGTGATTACGGATGTGGTTCAAGGAGCCGGTGGTGACATCAATGGCAATGCTGTGAATGCTCTGTTTGACACGGGAGACGGCAATGTGTTCGTCGAAGTCTTCGAGTCGGACAACGATATTCTCGAAGGCGGAAACGGCGATGATACGCTAAGCGGCGGCGTCGGCGATGACACTTTGCGTGGCGGCGATGGGAACGACACGGCGTTTGGCGGCGAAGGCAATGATGCTCTTAATGGTGGTTCTGGCAACGACACGCTTAACGGCGGTTCAGGCGATGACTTCTTCGTCGGAATCGGTGGAGTAGATTCGATCGATGGTGGTTCAGGCAATGACACAAACTCCTTCCAGGGAATTGGTGGAAGTGTAACGGCAACGGTAAATGCGGACGGAAGCGGAACGGCAAGCTACGGTTCGGTAAATGAGACGTTTGCCGGAATCGAAAACCTGACCGGTTCAGATAACGCTGACGTCCTTTCAGTGGTTGGCAACTTCGATGCTGTCTTGCGAGGGCTTGGAGGGGACGACGTGCTGACGGGAGGCAACGGAAACGACTTGCTTGTTGGCAACGATGGTAACGACATTCTGCGTGGCGGGGCAGGCAACGATTCGGCTCAAGGCGGTGAAGGCAATGACAATCTCAACGGAGGAGGTGGAGATGACTACCTTTCCGGCCAAGGCGGAAACGACTTCTTCGTCGGTATCGGAGGAAGCGACACGATTGATGGTGGAGCTGGATTTGACACCAATTCGTTCCAAGGCATAGCTTCTGGAGTAGCGGCTCGTATTAATGACGATGGAACTGGAACTTCGACGTACGGATCCGTGTTCGAATCGTTCTCTGGAATCGATCGGTTGGTTGGCTCCGAAGCTGACGATGTGCTGATCGTCACAGGAGATCGAGGAACTCGAATCCTTGGCCTTGGCGGTGATGATTTGCTTGTCGGAGGATTCGGAGACGATATTCTCATCGGGGGTTCAGGCAATGACACGTTGAATGCGAGAGCAGGCAATGACTTGATCTTCGGCGGTTTGGGCAATGATACTGTCAATGCTGGAGATGGCGATGACTTTGCTCGCGGCGACGAAGGCGACGATTCCATTGCCGGCGGAGCTGGTAATGATCGAATCACTGGCAGTGCTGGTAACGATATCCTTTTTGGAAATGAAGGCATTGACTTCATTTTCGGAGATGTTGGTTTCGACAGCCTCTTTGGAGGTGATGACGATGACGAGCTTCGCGGAGGCGATGGTGACGACTTCCTTGTCGGAGGTTTAGGCACCGACGCTCTCTTCGGTGGAGCTGGAGCAGACAACGAACTTCAGTAGGTGGATGTTGTTCGTGGAGTGGAAAGGCTGGAGCGCACTGTGCTCCAGCCTTTTCTTTGTCCTTTCCGGCATAGCTCGGCTAAGACCGAAACCTTGAGCTATCCAGGGAATCGATCCCTATCGGTGTGTGATTCTCAGTTGTGGAGCACGTGTTTTGTGTCCCACGTTAC
This sequence comes from uncultured Pirellulaceae bacterium, assembly GCA_964582025.1. GTDB lineage: Bacteria > Planctomycetota > Planctomycetia > Pirellulales > Pirellulaceae > Mariniblastus. The sequence continues at coordinate 12,476 of CAZORS010000071.1, forward strand.
TAACGATTGAATTCCAAATGCTTTTCGGTATCGCAACGTACACCGGAAGAACAGTTTTAAGATTGGGGTGAGCTAACAGTCGATGTTCGAAGTAGTTTTATGACTCAATTATCGCCGCGATTGTAGAGCATTTCATTGCGGCTTCATTCAATCCTACCGCAATAGGAATCTAAATCATGAAGAAGTTATTCATTGCCGCTTGTATCTTCTCTATCGCAGCTTTTGCTGCCACTGAGTCTCAAGCTCAGAACCAAGGTATTCGCGTCGAAGTTACGAGTAACGCTCCAGCAGGCGGCGTTGCTATTACACCATTGTGGGTTGGTTTCCACGACGGAAGTTTTGACGTTTTCGATGCAGGCGCGACAGCGTCCGCTGGCCTCGAAGAAGTTGCTGAAAGCGGCTCAACAGCTGGTATCAGTGGCGAGTTCCTTGCAGCATTTGGAAGTGGTGTTGATGTGACACTCGGCTCTCCAGATGGTCCACCTCCGATTCAGCCAGGCGAAACGGTTACATCTGCTGTCTTCAACATTGACCGAACAGACAATCAGTTCTTTTCATACGCGTCAATGATTTTGCCATCGAGCGATTACTTCATCGCAAACGGTGCACCGACAGCATTCGATTTGTCATCCATTTTCGGAACGCAAAACTCAATCTCGTTCGACCTTGGTGGAACTGTTTGGGACGCGGGAACGGAAGTCAATGACTTCGCTACATCTCCGGGCAATCCATTGTTCGGCATTCCAGCTGGCGACGGAGCCTTGGGTGAAGTAGAAGGCGGCACCATCGCAGCTGTTACTAGCGACCCGTACTCTGGATTCCTGAATCAGCCAACTGGAGTTGACTTTGGCCCACTGGATTTCACTGATGCTGGACAATATCCAAACGGAATTGTAACTGTGACATTCACAGCGGTTCCTGAGCCGACAAGCCTCGGTATTCTCAGTTTGGGCCTCGGTGGACTTTTCTTGCGTCGTCGACGTAGCTAGTCACATCCTCACGGGTAAGCTCATTGAGCAACAAGCGGTAATCGCGGCAACTTGAGTGATCAGGTTGCCGCGTTTTTTGTGGATTCACCCACAGGCTGTTAACATGTAAGCATGGCGATGTGGCTGGAGTCCGAAGGCGAAAGGAAACTTGCTCAGAAAGCGATGATCGATCGGTAGCCAGGACTCGAGCAAATGGAAACCGCCGATCGCCAACGACTGGTACGGCAAAAAATTCTTCATCAACAAAAAGCGGGGCTGACTCCAGACCTTTGGCTAGGGGTGCTGGTGGCGATTCTCTTTATTGGGATACCGATGTCGCTAACATGCATCCTTTCAGGTTCGATGTGGCGTGATGGGATCCGAGGATGGCAATGGTTTGGCTGCACATGGGAACGGGCAGCCTATCTGTTAATTCTGTTTCTTATTCTTGCGTTTTGGTTGAGTCCGTTAAAGCCGGCGACGTGGATGTTGTTGCTGTCGCCGGTATTTCTTTTGCTGGCTCTCTATTTTGCAAAGTTCGAGCTGGTATAGGCGAATTTTGATGGTGCCGATTCCCTTCATCTGCATGTTCATGATCCAGTTCGACTTTCAAGCCATGACGGGGGCGACAAGCCGTGCCGGATCGGCTAGTGACAACGCAGCATTGAGAAAGGAGTTGGTCCAAGCTGATCGACTGCTCGACCAGATCGATGGTTCGTTCACTCGGTATCGCGTGGCGATCGGCTGGCTTCACCTTGGCGAGGAGAATCTTTACAGAGAATACTGCGAGACGTTGAATTCTGACTTTGACTACGCCTACCAGCCGGGCGTTGCAAGTCGGATTGCCAAGGTTTGTATGCTTCGCCCAGATCTGCAGCAACCAGAAAATCTTGAGCGAGCGTGGGAGTTGACTGAGTTTGCTTCGGGTTTCGAGTCCTCTGTCGACATTAAATGGTTTCAGTCCACTCGAGCACTTGCCGAACTGCGGCGGGGGAATCTTGAGTCGGCTCATGAGTGGAATCAGAAATGTCGGGAAGGAGAAGAGAACACTGGAAACGGCTATCGGTATGCGATGAGCCAGGCGGTTGACTCACTGGCTTGGATTGGGCTCGGTGATATCGATAAAGCGAAACAGGCGCTTGAAATTGGCCGCGAGATTCACCAGCGAGGAAAGGAAAAGCGTTTGAGGACGGCAATGACTCAAGTTGGCAAGACCGGCTTGTGTTTCAGATTCTTGAAAAAGAAATTCTCGCGAATCTTGAATAGAAGGCCATCGATTTTTCTGTGCCCCTGCCCTGCCTCGCTCTAGATCGTTATCATGGCGGGATGGCGAAAGAAGCAAAAAATGAAACAAATTCAGACGGCAAGTCTGCGGGTGGATCGATCAAAGTTCTGTTGGTTGACAACGACAAGGACCACGCCAAGGCGATGACAGAAAGCCTTGAGCGAATTGGGCTCGATTGCACCACTGCGACCGCTGGACCCGACGGCGCGAAACTGTTGGCAGAGAATATCTACGACATCGTCGTCACGGACTTGATGATGAACGACGTAGACGGCATGGCGATTCTGCGTCAGGCGAAAGAGACTCAGCCGGAATGTGAAGTCGTGATGGTAACGGGCCATGCTTCAGTGCCGCTGGCTGTGGAGGCGATGAAAGAAGGCGCTTTCAATTTCCTCGAAAAACCAATCACGCCGAAGCGATTGCAAGCGATCGTTGCCAGAGCCACTGATTCGGTGCGACTTCGGAAACAAAATAAGCAACTTCATCAGCGACTCGATGAGCGATTTGGTTTCGAGAACCTGATTTACGCCAGTGACAGTATGAAAGGAGTCGTTCAGCGACTTCAGCGGATTGCTCCCACCGATGCGGGCGTTCTGATCACCGGCGAAACCGGAGCCGGGAAAGACGTTATCGCCCAAGCGATTCATCAAAACAGTCCTCGAAAGAAAAAACCTTTCGTGGCCATCAACACCGCGGCAGTCGCCGAGCACTTGGTTGAGAGTGAACTGTTCGGGCACGTTAAAGGTGCCTTCACTGATGCGATTTCTGATCGCGAAGGCAAATTCGAATACGCTAACGGTGGCACGCTGTTCCTAGACGAAGTTGGCGACATGCCGATGGCGACTCAAATTAAGTTGCTTCGAGTGCTCGAAGAACGCGAGATCACACGAGTCGGTGACAACAAGCCAATTCCTGTCAACGTGAGAGTGCTGGCGGCGACGAACAAGGATTTGGAAAAGGAAATCGATGAAGGTCGCTTTCGCAGTGACCTGTTCTTTCGATTGAAGATCGTCACCGTGCATTTGGATCCGCTCTCCAAACGCCGCGAAGATATCTTGCCGCTGGCGGACTTCTTTCGCAAACAAGCCAACAAGAAGAACGGCCGCAATGTGAAAGGGTTCTCGCAAGATCTACGTCGCTGGTTGCTCGACGAACAATGGAAAGGCAATGTTCGCCAGTTGAGAAACGTGGTTGAAAGCCTTGTCGTGATGGACATCGACGATCACCTCGACATGGACGACCTGTCGCCTGATTTGCTGGACGAGAAAACGGCGGCAGAACTTAGCAAGAAGTCTGGAACGCCGATGAGTTCGAATCCTTCCACCGCAGATCTGCTCGAGTCTGAACCGGGAGACGATGCGGCAAGTTCGAGTCTGGTCGGTAAGTCATTGAAGGAAATCGAGCGCTGGGCGATTGAGCACACGTTGACGCTTGCGAATCACAATCGCGAGGAAACGGCTAGGATTCTTGGCATCAGCGAGCGAAACCTCTATCGAAAACTTAACGACTACGGGTTGAGGTAAGCCAATGGCGATTCGAAAGCTCTCAGAGAGCGTTATCAATAAAATTGCCGCTGGCGAAGTCATCGAACGTCCGGCCAGCGTCGTCAAAGAGTTGCTGGAGAACTCGATCGACGCCGGCGCGACTCAGATCGAAGTCACGATCGAACAGGGCGGCATCGAGATGATCCGCATCACCGACAATGGATGCGGCATTGCGAAAGAAGATCTGCCGCTGGCGATAACCAGTCACGCTACCAGTAAGATCGTTGACGCCGATGACCTGTTCAAAGTCGGCACGTTTGGCTTTCGCGGAGAAGCCTTAGCTTCGATCACGGAAATCTCTCAAGCGATGATTCGTTCGCGCACCGCCGATAGCGACTGTGGTTACGAACTGCTGATCAACGGTGGCCACGCTGAGCCCATTGAGCCTTGCGGTTGTCCGGTTGGAACGACGATCGAAGTTCGACAGCTGTTTTATAATACGCCGGTTCGTCAAAAGTTCCTGCGAACTCCGCAAACTGAAAAAAGCCATATCGCCGAAGCTTTCGCTCGCGTGGCGTTGGCGAATCCGCAAGTTCAGATGACGCTGATGAACAATCAGTCAACGGTGCATCAGTTGGCGGCAACCGAATCATGGCGTGAACGCATCTCTGCATTCTACGGTCCGGAGATCGCGGACAATCTAATTCCCGTTCACAGCACCGAAGGGGAGATATCGCTTAATGGATTTGTTGTCGATCCCTCGATCAGTCGGTCGAACAAACGGATGCAGTATCTGTTTTTGAATCGTCGCTACATTCGTGATCATTCGCTGCAGCACGCTTTGAGCGAAGCCTATCGCGGGCTGTTGATGGTCGGGCGGTATCCGCTTGCTTTTCTGCGATTGGACATGCCGCCGAACATGGTCGACGTGAACGTTCATCCGGCCAAGCTGGAAGTTCGTTTTCAAAACGGAGGTCAGATTTACAAGCAACTCCTCGCCACGATCCGGACTCAGTTTCTTTCTACTGACTTGACTGCCAAAGGTCATCTTTCGCGCCGCGATGGAGGACAAGTCGCTGCCGAAGCGTTGGCTTCGCACGCGGCGGAACCCGTTGCCGTCGCTGCTTCTGCGGTTCAAGACCAGATCGCTTTCGCCAGACCGACCAGCAACGTCGATTGGACGGCGGCCCCCGGATCCAGCGGTTTGCCACCAGTCGGATCTGCTGAATTATTTCGCCCGTTTCCCCCATTGCCTTCAACGCCGTCGGGGAATGTTGGAGGCGACGGATTTTCGATGCCTTCATCGCCCGGCGCCGAACCGACTTTCGCTCAGGAATCTGCCCCATCTTCGATGCCGATGCCGATGCCGACTCAAACACGCACGGCACTACAGGTCTACAACACGTATTTGATTTCCGAAACTGCAGAAGGCATGGTGATCATCGACCAGCACGCGTTGCACGAACGAGTCATCTACGAGCAGCTTCGCGAGAAAGTCTTGGCTGGGAAATTGGAGTCGCAGAAACTGCTCGTGCCCGAGCCCGTTAGTCTTCCGCCAGCGGAAGCAGCGGCAGTTTTGGAGCAGGCTGAACTGTTGACGCAAATTGGTGTCACGGTTGAGCCGTTCGGTGGAGACACGGTTTTGGTTTCGTCTTACCCGGCGATGTTAGCCAACCATAATCCAGCCGAGATGCTCAAGAGCGTTATCGACAAATTAATGAGTGAAGCCAAGAATCTCGATCGGCGTGATGTTCTTGACGAGTTGCTTCACATGATTTCATGTAAGGCAGCTGTTAAAGCCGGAGACAAACTGTCCCCCGAAGAAATAACCGCGTTGCTTGAGCACGGCGATCTTTGTCAGGATTCTCATCATTGTCCGCACGGACGACCCACTGCTTTGACGTTTTCTCGCGAAGAACTCGACAAAAAGTTCAAACGCATTTGAAAATGGTCGATTTCGGTCCAGAATGGCGTGGCCGGATTGGCAACAATTCGGAACCTGAGGCCTTGCGACTCCAGCTACTTCAAACGGTTCTACTTCCAGAGTTAACTCCTACTTTCCAGGTTACCAATGATTTGCGTTAGTGTTGGTCGCGGACGCCATAAAATGATGATGGCAGAGCACAAGCATCTCTCTGAGCAGGGCGCTGAGCTGGTCGAACTGCGAGTGGACTACATCCGCCGTCCGGTCGATCTGAAGCGGCTGCTTAAAGATCGTCCTTGCCCTGTCGTGGTAACTTGCCGCCGCCCGGAGCATGGCGGAAAATGGATGCGAAGCGAATCTGATCGCGTCATGGTGCTGCGTACGGCGATCGCCGATGGAGCCGACTACGTTGATCTCGAGATGGACATCGCAAAACAGATTCCGCGATACAAAAGCGCTCAGCGGATCATCAGTTATCACAACTTCGACGAGACGCCATCGAACCTTGAAGAGATCCATCATAAGATGACGGAGCTTGATCCGGACATCATCAAGATCGCAACGATGGCCAACAATCCGATGGACAACGTGACAGCGTTAAGGCTATGTCGCGATTCGGAAATTCCGACCGTTGCATTTTGCATGGGAGAAATGGGAGTTACCTCTCGATTGCTGTGCGGTAAATTCGGATCTCCGTTCACTTATGCGACGTTCAGTAGTGATCGCAAGTTGGCGCCTGGGATGCTGACCTTCGAGGAAATGCGAGACTACTACCAGTACGATTCGATCACCAAAGACACAAAGATCCTTGGCGTGATCGCCGATCCGGTCGCCCATAGCCTGAGCCCGGTAGTTCACAACGCTTGCGTTCGCAAAGCTGGATTGGATTTCTTGTATCTTCCGTTTCGAGTGCCGCGTGAATACCTTGGACAATTCGTCAGCGTCTGTGCGGAGCTCGACATCCGTGGTTTGAGCGTCACGATCCCGCACAAAGAAAACGTGATCAAACACATCAATGCCCTCGATGATAACGTGGCGGGAATTCGTGCTGCCAACACGTTGGTCTTCAAGTCGCCCAATGTCTACGGATACAACACGGATTGTTCGGCAGCGGTGGAAAGTATCGCCAATACGTTGAAAGATCGGAAGCAAGACGCCGTTCACAAGCTCGAAGGAGCCAGAGTTCTGATTCTAGGTTCAGGCGGTGTAGCTCGAGCGATCGCGTTTGGGCTCAAGCGTGCCAAAGCGCATGTTACGATTTGTGCGCGCGATTTCCGCAAAGCGGATGCGTTGTCGACGGCGTTGGATTGCGAGCCAGTCGATTGGCCAAGCCGTTCGAATTTTGAATGTGACGTGTTGGTTAACTGCACTCCGGTTGGAATGTATCCTGAAATGGACGTGACGCCTTTTGAGGCGGAGTGGTTTGACAAAAAGTGCGTCGTTTTCGATACGGTTTACAACCCTGAACAAACGTTGTTCATCAAGCAAGCGAGAGCTGCCGGGTGCATGACAATCACCGGCATCGACATGTTTGTCCGCCAAGCCGCGAAGCAATTCAAGCTGTTCACTGGTAAAGATCCAGACTTGAAATTGATTCGGTATGAAGTCAAGCGTGCGATTAGTGCGGCGAAGTATTAAGCCAAAGTGGCACGGTGCTCTCCACCGTTTCCAAAGATTCACGGTGGAGACCACCGTGCCACGATGAAACCAAATCATGAACCTCTATCTAATAGGCTACCGCGGCAGCGGAAAATCGACCGTCGCCACGATCTTGGCTGAACTGCTAGGTTGGGCTATTGTCGACAGCGACGACGAAATTGAGGTGTTGGCTGGTAAGACGATCAGTCAGATCTTCGAATCCGAGAGCGAAGCTGGCTTTCGGAAATGGGAAAATTCTGTGATCGAAGGCTTGGCGATGCTTGATAAAACCGTGATCGCTCTCGGTGGCGGCGCGGTCTTGGCTGATAACAATCGCCAGCGGATTGCCGCGACAGGTAAAGCCGTTTTCTTGCAGGTTTCAGCTGAAACGGCATACAAACGAATCTCGGGCGACGAAAATTCGGCAACTCAGCGGCCCAATTTGACTCAAACCGGTGGAATTGAGGAAATCGAGCAATTGCTGACGTTCCGTTCGCCGATTTATCTTTCCTGTGCTGATTTGGTCGTGGAGGCGGATGCGAAGACTCCCGCCGAGATTGCGACCGCGATTTTCGACCATTTCGAGCCAATATTGCTGTCAAGTTAGTCAGAAGTCTTGCGACTCCAGCTACGAAACTTCCAGCATTGTTGCTTGACTAGCCACGTTGAAAAATTTGGCAAAATCGGCAAAAAATGGGCCTTGTGAGATCGCCCGCAACGCTCATATACTTGTGCGTTTTACCAATTGCGTCCAATTGCGAGAAAATCGGCGATGAAAGTCCGCGCCAGTGTGAAAAGAATTTGCGAAAATTGTAAGGTCGTCCGCCGTAGGGGCAAGGTCTACGTTATCTGCACCAACCCACGCCATAAGCAGCGTCAGGGTTAGGGCTCGTTTTTTCACATCACTGAAACAGTTGTCCGAATCGCTCGCTGTAGTAACTCTGTAGAGACGCAACCTCGATTCGATTTAATATTCAAATCACTTGATACGCCTGCGGTGCAGGCTGGAGCTCTAGATGCCACGTCTACTTGGTGTTGATATTCCAAACGACAAAAAGGCCCACATTTCGTTGACTTATCTCTTCGGGATTGGTCATCAGTCATCGCGCGACTTATGTCACAAAGCCGGAATTGATCCAGAGAAAAAGGCTCGTGACCTGTCCGATGAAGAGCTCAGTAGCATCGCGACGATCATTGAGCGTGACTACATCGTTGAGGGTGCGTTGCGTCGCCAAGTCGCTCAAAATATTGGACGATTGCGTGATATCAAATCTTATCGCGGAATCCGTCATCGTGTCGGACTGCCCGTACGCGGACAACGAACCAAAACAAACGCCCGAACTCGCAAAGGTCCCAAGAAGACCGTTGCTGGTAAGAAGGGTGTTAAAGACCTCAAGTAAAGCTGTTGAAAACTGGCTGGACAATCCCCCCGTCGCTCGAGTCGTTCTCGGTCGATGGCACCAATCAATTTTTACACACCATCTACCATTTAAAGTGAGCCCGATTTTCGGGATTTTCAGAAGTGGCAAAAGTTAAAAAGAAGCGCGCAAAGCGTAACGTTACTTTCGGAGTTGCTCATATTCAGGCAACTTTCAACAACACAACCGTCACGATCACCGACACCAAGGGTGAAACCCTTTGTTGGGCAAGTGCCGGTACCTGTGGTTTTAAAGGCTCACGAAAAAGCACTCCTTTCGCAGGGCAAAGTGCTGCTCAACAAGCCGCAGAGAAGGCCGTCAAGTTCGGCATGAAGGAAGTGGATGTTCGTGTCAAAGGTCCTGGTAGTGGTCGCGAAAGTGCAATCACAGCTCTCCAGGCTGCTGGCTTGAACATCAAATCGATCGAGGACGTAACTCCGATCCCACACAACGGTTGTCGCCCTCGCAAAAAGCGTCGCGTCTAGTTTCGTCGGGCACATTGATTTGTGCCAATTTTGCTTTTGGCTCGACATCCGCCTGAGGATCGCATCCTCGCAAGGATCAATTAAACACCCCCAATACCCCACGGAGAACTCCATGCACATTCGATGGCGTGGCCTTGAACTTCCCAGCGTTGTTAACTGTGATCGTGACTCGCTGACAAGCACCTACGGCAAATTCACTGCCGAACCTTTTGAACGCGGTTTTGGTACCACCATTGGTAACAGCCTGCGCCGTGTACTGCTGTCCAGCTTGGAAGGAAGTGCTGTGACGCAGCTGAAGATCCGTGGCGCCAACCACGAGTTTTCATCGATTCCCGGCGTTTTAGAAGATGTCACTGATATCGTTCTGAACGTGAAATCACTGATCGTGAAAAATCACTCGGATCAGATGAAAGTGATCACCATTGAGAAGGACACCGCAGGTCCGGTCACTGGTGCTGATATTCAGACCAATGGCGAAGTCGAAGTCGTCAACAGCGATCACGTTTTGGTCAACTTGACCGAAGACGTTCCGTTCATGATGGAAATGGTTGTCGAAAACGGTCGTGGCTACGTTCCTTCAACGGAGCACAGTGGTCGCGATCATGAGATCGGCATTATTCCAATTGACGCCGTTTACAGCCCAATCACTCGTGTTCGCTATGACGTCGAAGAAACGCGTGTTGGGCAGAAAACAAACTACGATAAGCTGACTCTGGAAGTTTGGACCGACGGTTCGATCAATCCTGAGATGGCCATGGTCGAAGCATCGAAGGTTCTTCGTAAGCACCTCAACCCGTTTGTGCAGTATGCGGAACTTGGGGCCCAAGTACACGCTCAACCGCAAAGCAAAGGTGGCATCGACGCGGCTCTGGAAGCCAAGCTGAACTTGTCGGTTGCTGAAATGCGATTGTCGGTTCGAGCCAACAACTGTCTCGAATTTGCGAACATCGGAAACGTTCGCGACTTGGTTCAATACAACGAAGACCAGCTAATGGAGATTCGCAACTTTGGCGAAACAACGCTGGTAGAAGTACGTCAGGTTCTGACAGGCCTTGGTTTGCACCTTGGCATGAAAGTTCCAAAGGCTCCAGTGATCACATAAGCTGAGCCTGCTCAACGAATATTCAAACAGAAAACTCCTGCCCCGATTGGGCGAAAAATTGTTGGTGAAGAAATGAGACATAGAAGAAAAGGCCGTACTCTCGGACGCAATTCCAGCCACCGCCGCGCACTGTTGCGTAACTTGGCGTCTGCGTTGTTCTTGACCGAACGCGACGAGATGTTTTACGAAGGTATGACTCAGGCCGATGGCACAACCGCCGTCAATCCACCTCGCGTCAAAGGCCGTATCACGACAACGATTCACAAGGCGAAAGAAGTTCGTCCGATGATCGAGAAGTGCATTACGTTGGCCAAAAAAGCGATTCCTCATCAGGAAGCCGCCGACAAGTTGGAGTCGACTGCTGATCGTGGATCGGCCGAGTGGAAGAAGTGGCGTGAAAGTGAGAAGTGGGTCGAGTGGAATCAGGCGGTTGCTCCGGCTGTGAATCTTCGCCGCCGTGCTTTCGCCATGCTTCGTGATAAAGAAGCGGTTTCCATCCTGTTCGATGACGTTGCTCCTCGCTTCGTGGATCGCACTGGTGGATACACTCGTATCATCCAGCTCGCAGGTGTTCGTCTTGGCGATGCTGGCAAGCAGGCGATTCTTGAATTCGTCGGCCAGAACGATCGCGTCAAGCAAAAGACGACTGCTTCCAAGCCAGTCATTGAAGACGAGCCGGCTGTTGAAGAGGAAACGGTTGAGGAGCCAGAAGCCGTTGAGTCAGGAGCGACCGCTGATGCTGAGACTGGTGAAGCTGAAACAACAGAATCAGAGGCTGCCACTGAAGAGTGAAGCAGATTTGATCCCATTGGCAGGAGCGTTCTGTTTCCTGCCTTTTTTTTGCGCCGTCCCGGTTGCAATACCGTTCAATGAACCGTAGCCGGAGTCGCAAGACGTCGCAAGACTTCGGGGGATCCCAGAGAATCGCGGTATTATCTCAGCTTCACCCGAACTGTTGCCAGTCCGGCTACGCAAGTCGCGATCCTCATTGAACGGTATTGCCGTTAAACCCATGTTCTCTGAATGGATTGCTTTCGATTTGAACGATCCTGATTCCAATTCGTGATCGAGCGAGTCGAAAACGTGTGCTCCGCCTGTGAGGCGCGAACTTTGATGCAGTACTTCTCAACCCAGCCATGTTGCATTAGACAGGCGAGTTTCACCGTCATGCCGTCATCGTGGCGTAGCCTTCCCATGTGCCGTCAGCGGTGATCTGAAACCTCTGTGGACTGCATGATTGGCGAATTCGACTTCGGGAGTCGCCATCAATAGCGAGGGAACCACGTTTCTCAAAGCGGCGATGTTAAGTGGCTCGGGGCCATCCTAGTGCCGCAGGAACGAGTTCTTGTGGCTTGAGGTTTTGTTTTTGTTCAGTTT
>CAZORS010000072.1:0-23391 GCA_964582025.1 uncultured Pirellulaceae bacterium
GCGTCGGACGTGGTTCAGCAAACGTTACTGGAAGCTTGGAAAGGTGAATCTCAGTTTCGGGGGCAAAGTGGCGGCGAACGCATCGCGTGGCTCCGAACGATACTCGGACGAGTCATCTCGCGCGAGGCACGAAAATACGTCGGGACGGAGAAACGCGATCCGGGTCGTGAGATGTCGCTGCAGCATTCATTAGATCGGTCCTCGGTGATGCTGGAGCGAATGTTGGCGGCGGAGACAAACACACCAAGTGTTCACGCTGACAACCGCGAACAGCAAGCGATCATTGCGGAAGTTCTGGAGTCATTGCCGGAAGATTATCGACAAGTCATCGTGTTGCGAAATTTGCAAGGACTTTCTCATGCAGAAATTGCTGAAGAACTGGGACGCAGTGAGTCAGCCGTTCGGATGCTGTGGCTGCGTGCGTTGAAAGAGCTGCAATCGGCCGTGCTTTCGCGACAGTAGTTGCGTTGAGCTATACTTTTGCATGTCAATGGTCATGTTCGCCACCGGGTTTGTTGCCACGCGATGAAACGACGAAGTCAATTTGAAATGGGTGACGCCTTGTTGTTGATGGCGTTACTTTCAATGCTGTGCGAGATCACGTTTGTTCAATCGCCAATTTCGATCCTTTGCTTTATCGCTGTCTTTGCTTTGATCACTGCAATTTGTGTCAAAAGAAGGATCATGCCAGAAGTTTGCGGAGCGTTGCTGGGATTTGCTGGGCCGGCAATGCTCGGACTGTATTTGATCGGCGAGTTATTTGTGGACTCTCCGCCCGGAGTCTATCGTGAAACGGAAATGAACGTTCCAATTGCGGCGTTTTGTGTTTTCTTCCTTGGCGGGATTGGTGCAGCGTTTGGAGCTGCATTCGGATCTCTTTTCGCGTTGATTGCCGACATTGCCAAGCATGACTTGAGTTCGTGGAAACCAGATGAATGATTCAAATCAAATTTCACTTTCGGGAATGATCTGGGGCGTGGTGACGGTGTCCTTGTTGATTGCCGCTACGACAACCGCGTCACCGGTCGTTCTGTTGTTCGCAACATTCATGCTGTGCCTGTGTTTGGGATGTTATTGCAGCCAGAAAAAGTTTCAGCCTTGGTATTCAGGGGCGGCAGTTGGCTTCGCCGCGCCGGCGTTGTTGTCGTTGAATCTCGTAGCGACGACGGTCATGAAAGCCGAGATTGTTCAGGGAGAGCTCTACACTGAAGATGGCCCCCTTATGCTGTTTGCAGGCGGTGCAATGTTGATGGTCGTTCCGGGTGGCATTCTGGCGATCGTCGGCGCGGCGGTTTGGACGGCTCTGGCGGCGATCAGCCAGCGAAATTGGGATAAGTTTGATGCTGTTCGCGATTCAGATGGTAAACAGTGAATTGATTGATCCTTTTGCATGATGGCAACCCTGTCCTTGCGGTGCTATTCTGTTGAATGCTTTCACCAAAAAGTAACCACCTCCAAGTGACTTGCCATGATTCTGACTGCTATCTCTTTCCTGTTTTTTACGGGGCTCGTCGCTTTTGTAACGTTTCGGCTGACCCTCAACACGGACATCAATACCGATGAAGGTTTCTTTTTAGCTGGACGAAGTCTGACGGCGATCTTTATCGCAGGGTCGCTTCTCTTGACCAACCTATCGACAGAGCAGCTGATCGGACTCAACGGCGGTTCGTTTAAGGACGGTCTATCGCTGATGTGCTGGGAAACTGTCGCTGGAATCTCGCTGGTGATCCTAGCACTGTTCTTTCTGCCTCGATATCTAAAATCCGGCATCGCGACAATTCCGCAGTTTCTGGAAGAACGATACGATCCGGCAGTTCGGTCCGTCACGGCGTTTATTTTCATTGTCGCTTACATGCTGATTCTGTTGCCGTTTGTTCTTTACCTTGGAGCAACGGGACTCAACAGCATGCTTGGTCTCGAGGAGATGCTGGGACTGTCCGAAATCCAAACAATTTGGGCCGTGATTATCTTCATCGCGATCGTTGGTGGAGCTTATGCAATTTGTGGTGGGCTTAAAGCAGTCGCGATCTCCGACACGCTCAACGGAGCAGGATTATTGGTCGGGGGTTTGCTGATCACGTACTTCTCGTTGAAAGTTGTCGCTGGAGAAGGTGGATTCGCAGAAGCTTTCGCGAAAATTGAAGCACATGATCCCGACGCCTTTCAATCGATGGGCATTGAGACAGAAGAAACCCATTGGCCGACATTATTCACCGGCGTTTTGATGTTGAACTTCACCTACTGGTGCATGAACCAACAGATCATTCAGCGTACTTTCGGTGCAAAGAACCTTGCCGAAGGGCAGAAAGGCGTTTTGCTGGCCGCGTTTTTCAAAGTCTTTGCACCTCTCATTCTAATTTTACCCGGCATCACAGCCGCCTACTTGACGCTGGGTGCTCAAGACCCTGAAATGGTCAAAGCGATGACTGCCGAAAATGGAATCGACGCGAATCGAGCATATGGTGCTTTGGTCAGCCGCGTTCTACCGGAGTGGCTGCTGGGCTTTTTCGCCGCAGTCATCGTCGGATCGATTCTGTCAACGTTCAATTCCGTTTTGAATTCCAGTGCGACGCTGTTTTCATTGGACGTCTACAAAAAGTACCTATCTCGCAACGCGTCGACGCAAGCTGTGGTTCGCGTGGGACAGATTTGCAGTTTTGTGGTGGCTGTATTCGCCGTGATCGCGGCTCCAAATATTTTCCACGGCAAGCAAGGCGTTTTCGATTTCTTCCAAGGCCTCAACGGAGTTTATTTCACTCCGTTGTGTGCGATCATGCTGTTGGCGATGTTTAACAAACGAGTCAACGGAACGTCAGCATTGATTTCGATCGCGGTTGGATTGGTGCTGATGTCATTGGGCACGTTTCTCACTGGAGCAAGTCCAGCGATACCGGCAAGCGAAGGAGTTGCGGCGGTCGAAGCGTATAAAGGTTGGGTGATCGACTACTTCGGGTCGCCGTTCCACTACATGGGTGCAGTTCTGGTTTTCCTAGTCTTGTTGCAACTCGCATTGGGGAAATTCTGCGGTATGGTGCGAGAGGTTCCTTACCAGCAAAAAAATGCCGAGGCCGTTGACCTTACTCCGTGGAAGCCAGCGCCATTTGTTGGAGCGGGGCTCGTGGTCATGGTCGTCGCAATCTACATTTATTTTGCACAGTAGATGCTTTCAGGCAAAACTATTCGTAACTACTCGGAGGGGCCATCCGGGAGAGTCATATTTAGGGTGATACGTTTCCCTTTTCGCAAAACAGCCAACTCAACCTCGTCGCCCCATGCTCGATTTAGCTGCAGCCAAGCATGAAATTGGCGCATCGTCATGTTGGACTTTTCGCCATCGACTGAAACGACGATGTCACTCATTTTGACACCGGCATCTTTCGCGTGCTGCGCCCAGATGAACGTAACTCGAATCGCCAATTCATCTGGGCGAAGCCCAAAACGTTTTCGCTGTTGGTCGTTGGCAGACTTTCCCCAAAATCCGCCTCCGGGTCCAATCATTCCAACGGACGGTCGCCACGAAGGATCACTGCTTTTCTTCCAGTTAGGTGGCAGTTTAACTGTCACCGTTTTCTTGGTTCGATCACGTTTTACGGTCAACGTCAGTGCCCCTTCGCTCGGGGCCAGTTCAAGCACTCGAGTAAAATCCGCAAACGTTAAAATTCTCTGGCCATCGGAAGATTGAAGCAAATCGCCTTCTCGAACCCCGGCTTTCCACGCAGGTGAGTCGCGATCAACGCTTGCGGTCAGATCTTGCTGATCCCGATCGACATGCAACCCAATCAGACTCGGCGACGGATAGGTAAACACCATCGATTTCTTGAGTTCGTTTGTATTGTGCAAATGGCGAAAACGTGAATTCTTGATGTCATGGCAATGGATGCAAGTCGAGTCCTTCCTTTTTTCCATCATCGTTTTGAGTGTTGGAATCGCAGAAGGAGTTGTTACTTCTGTCGCCAACGGTTCATATTTGGAATCCGCCTGAACGCCGCCTGATTGATGCAACTCCAAAACTTGTTTCATCACACGTAGCAACGAATCTTTTGAAAGGTGACTTTCCGCGTCGTCATCCTCTCGTCCACCGTAACGCGCATAGTTCTGTCCTGCTGCGTTTTGGAAGAAAGCCATCCAAGTGAGATCGTACTCGAACTGAAACTGATCGAGGTTTACACCGTTCATTGATTGAATGCGGACGCAAACAAACTTTTTGGCGAACTTGGAAACTTCGGAGTCTTTACGAACAACCTGTCCGTCAAAATCTGTGCAGTCTTCTCAGCGTTCACACCGAAAGACAACAAACATCGGTTTGCCAGTTTCTTTGCTGATACGTTGGCCTTTCTCGTAGTCATAGACCCATGTGATCGTTCCATCGATTTTCTGCATTGCGGGTTTGGTGATTTTCTGCGCAGCCGCCGATGGGCACAGCAAAAAAAACGTTAAGATTGCTACACAGAGCCGCTCGGATTCGCTCATTTCTGGCCTCGCTCAGTTCAGGGTGATCGCTAAAGCTGGTCTGATGTTAACGCGATGAAGATGCAAAGGCAAATACCGCCAAGAAAGGGCAGAATGATCAATTGGGGAATCGTTGGAGCAGGACACATTGCTCGCGTGTTTTGCAACGGTTTGCGGTTTTCAAAAACGGGGACCCTCGCCGCTGTCGCAAGTCGATCGCTGCAGCGGGCCACTGAACTAGCGAATCTGTTTGAGTGCAACAAAGCGTTTGGAAGCTACGTCGAACTTTTCGATGACGATTCTATTGATGCGGTCTATGTGTCAACGATCCATCCAGCTCACTTGGAATGTGTCCTAGCGGCAACGGAAGCAAAGAAGCACGTCTTGGTCGAAAAGCCAATCGGGCTAAATCGTTCGGAAGCTCAACAAATGTTCGACGCAGCCAAAAAGTACGATGTGTTTTTGATGGAAGGGTATATGTATCGCTGCCATCCGCAGATCCAAAGGGCGGTTGAGCTGGTTCGTGACGGTGCAATCGGAGACGTTCAGTTCATTCGCAGTCGCTTCGGTTACCGCGCCGATTACGATCCGAAGTCGCGAGTCTTGGATTCGAAACTTGGCGGTGGAGCAATACTCGACGTAGGCGGATATCCGATGTCGCTGGCTCGATTGTTCGCAGGAGCGGCGGCTGGACTACCATTTTTGAATCCGATTGAGCTGAATGCGACCGGAATTGTTGGGCCAACTGGCGTTGATGAACTTGCGGCCGCAAATTTGAAGTTTGAGAACCATGTCATCGCTGAAATATCGACTTCGATCACTTGTGAGCTTCCTTCGATGGCCGAGATTCATGGAACGAAAGCAACGCTGAAGATTCCCAGTCCTTGGCTACCGAGCAGTCCCTGTCGAGACGCGAAGCATCCACTGCCGCTAGACACCACCTTCTTGCCAGCCGAACTGATTTTGAATGGTCAAAAGGTGGTCATTGAATGCGATCGAGATCTATTTAGCTACGAAGCAGATGAGTTCGAAGCAAGTATCGATTCGCGTCATAGTGAGGCAATCAGCAGCGAAGATAGCCTCGGCAATATCGACGCCATGAATCGTTGGCGTCAGGCGATTGGCGGCTGACCGCGTCGAGCCATGGTCAATGCGAAGAAGCGTCGACCAAAATTTCTACCAGCGCTCCTGGTGCGACTTCCATCGCGGCGGGAAGTTTGATGCGAACCGGTCGGCCCCATTCTTCGACGCGAGCGACAGAACGCTGTCGCGAAGGGATCGATTCAATGGCCGGACCAACTGACTCGACGATCGATTCGATTTCTTTGATCGGCAGAGTTCTGGTTCGAAGCGTAACCGGCATCCCGGCGAACGGCGTGATGCTTGTATTTTCGTGGGTGTAAGCGACAACGTGTTGCCCTTTGACCGGGACGACGGTAACCAGCGGTTGCCCCACGGTTACGACGTCACCTGGCCGAACATGCGTTTTGGTGATGCGACCTGCAATGGGTGTACGAGAATCCAAACGTGAAAGGCTCATCGAGATTGCTTTAAATTCAGTTCGGATCGATTCACAGCGTTGACGAAACAACCGAGCCGCCATCGACGGCATTTCTTGAGTGGACTTATTGGAATCAGCTGTGGCTTCGAAACCAAGCTCCGAACGCTTCTTCTCAATCGAAAACAAAAGCTCCTGCCGCTGCTCAAGGTCGTCGTCTCCCAGTCGATTCAAATCCAACATCAGCTGAATAATCTCTGACTCAACACCAAGCGAATCTACGATTCCGGTTTCGGATTTCAGTGAAGCGTCCTGCTTGAGCTCGTTGCCTATCGCCGTCAAATTCTGGTTGGCGACACCCAAACGCTGAGCCAAAAAGCGATCGTCCAGCACAGCAACCAGTTGATCTTTTGCCACGCTCGCAAACGTGATTCTCGACTCTGGTTGGCCGGGAACGATTTGAGAAACGACGCCTTCATCAAGACTGTTGAGCGTGAACTCAACGACTTCAACTTCGCCAACCAAAGTGACCGCAGTGTTTTGGATCTGACCTAGCCAGAGGCAGATCGCACAAGAACCAACGAAAAACGCAATTGGAAGCCAGCTTGTAATAGCCAGCGACATTCGACGCCCCGACGGAACTGGGATCGTAGAGGTTTTGGAGTCAGATGAATTCATGAACGGCAGAGCGAGATCAAATCAGAAGAAGAAACTGGAATTGTGGTTGGCGACAAGTCACAACTCGGAATTCTGTGCGTTCACATAGAGCGAAATTTGTTGCACGCTATCTAACTGCAATAGATCTTCACGAAACTCTTCACACCGCGCAGGATCTCTGAGCAGAACTCGAAACGAAGCCGACGCAGTCGTGTTTTCGAAACTCTGTTCTGTTAATCGCTTCCAACGCATCGTGTGGCGACCAAAGACGGAAGCCAATCGTTCCTCGATATTGGAACCTTCGTAGTCCAAAGAAAGGAATGCGTCGTACCGATTGCGACCACCGAAATCGCTCACCCGCAGGTAGACGACGACCAAGCCGACAACCGCCAGTCCGCAAAGTGATTCGAAAAAGTGCATGGTGCCGATGCCCAACCCTTCGACGATCGCCCACAAAACAAAAGTTGTATCCCTAGTGTCCTTGAGTACGTTTCGAAATCGGACGACGGCGAAAACAGCCAGCAATCCAAACGCGATCGCCGTGTTGTCAGCCATCAGCAGCATCATCAGCGCAACGATGACAGGAAGCGTTACCAGCGAAGTGGAAAACGACTTCGAGTAAGAAGGCGAAACGTGAGTCCACATATAGATCCAGCCAATCAACTGGCCGACGATCGCGGACAGCAGCAGCGACAACAAAATCGTCGCCGGTGGGATCCGAGAGAACGATGCTCCTGAATTCATCAAAGAATCAAAAATTGCATCCATCAAACATGCGCTCCGATCCAGGGCGGTGAAGCAAGAACGTTAACGCATTCGACGTATTTCGGCACGGAAATTGGTTGCAACCCAAACCGCTTGGTCAGTTGAGTCATCCAGCGTGCTGGCTTGTTGACGAACTTCAACTCAAGAACTACACCGTCGATTCGAGACATCTTTTTCCGCGGTGGCATCACGATACCGCTCCCGGGAACGTGTGGGCTTCCGCAAACTTCGCGGTCAAACGTAACCCGGTACTGGTTATTTGAATCGCATTCGAATGCTTGGCGGAAATAGTCAACGTAAATATGTCCGACTGCGGCAAGCTGATCGCGAAGTCGACAAAACGTTACTAACGCGTCTCGTTGTTGCGCATTGTTTTTCAAGAGCATGCTAGGCGTCGGCGCTCCGCCACGCACGAGCTTGGATGCAGATTCCCGCGACACACCGGCTCGCTTTTTCTGGATCACGTTGGTGACACGGCGTTTGACCTCAAGGAATACAGGAGAATCGCACGCGTCATCGTAAAATCGAACGCGGAGTTTAAAACGATTTTTGACACCGTCGTTAGTTTGCTGATAGCAATCCAAATGACGCGAATCGAGATACAGACTGCGGATGTGATAACCAAATTCGTCTTTTGTAAACGTATCCGGTTTCATTCTCGCCGCGACTTCTTTCTGAATCGCTTTTGCTTTTGCCTCAGAGATCAAAAATTTTAACTCGTAGCGGCTTGCTTGAAGACTACTCATTGCTCAATCACTTCTCCGCCGCTTCTTGAAGAAAGTGAAAGGATGACTTTCTTCTTTGTGTTCTCGGAAAGGAAATGCACTGAGCCATCGACATGCAGGACATTGCTGCCGCCGTAGTGTTGCGAATAAATCAATTCGTCATTCCACGAACGCTTGGCATCTTTGTCGTTGACCTTGCCGCTAATGTGAGTGATGTTTTTGCCCGAGATCCAAGCTCCGTTTGGATCATCGTCTTCTTTCTCGGTTCCTCGTCCAGTGCATTCGGTGACCATCATCGTATTGCTCGTGCCATCGGTTACCGAAGACATTCGGACCGGCGGAGGCAGCAGCATCGTATCGGCGCCTTCGAGTCCTTTAGTGCCGACCAGTATCCCCTGCTGTCGTTCGTATTCCTGATCGGTCGTCGGATTTTCATCATCCGATGACGGGCCCGCGATGCCCATGTAGTCAGTACAACCGAGCGTGACGCCAGTCGAAAGGTAATCGACGATTACATCGTTTCCATTACGCGACGAATCTCGTAATGCCGTGCTCGGACAAATAAGCGTGGGGACGACGAAACTGGCGGCGTCAGCATTTGAAAAATGGAGATAGGGCTTCTTGAAGTCAAGTTCGCTGTAGATGTTCCCCTGCTCCATGAACGGCAAAATTCTTGAAATCCAGCTATAGTCGAGGCGATCAGGATCGCCAACGATCGCAGTCCACTCTTGGCCTGGAGGAAACTGCATCCGACCGGATTCATAATTAAGAATGGCTAAACCGACCTGACGCAGATTGTTCTGGCATTGAGTTCGTCTGGCTGCAGCTCTAATGGATTGGACCGCCGGCAGCAGCATGCCGATGAGAATTCCGATGATCGCGATGACAACCAAAAGCTCCACCAAAGTGAATGCCTTACGAAGTTGGTTTGGAATTTCCATGGATACACGGTTGGCGAATGTTATCGGCGGGGAAAACTCTCTTAACTGTATCTTCATATACTATAGTCCGTTTGCGACATCGAGAAGACGAACACTCAATTATTGGGGCTTAACACGGTCAAAGATTTGATTTTGCGGCTTCTGACCCAACTTAAATGCAAAAAAAAACGCCGAGCAAGATCGAATCTTACTCGGCGTTCTGATGTGTAAACGACTTCCTTGAGGGGAAGTTGGCTTAATACATGTCGTCGTGATCGTGTGAATGACCACCTTTTGACTTCTCAGGCTTGTCAGCAATCAAAGCGTCGCTGGTAAGCAACAAAGTCGCAACACTGGCGGCATTCGAAAGAGCCGTCTTGGTTACTTTGGCCGGATCGATAACGCCAGCCTTGACGAGATCTTCGTACTTGTCAGTCAACGCGTTGTAGCCAAAGTTGGCTTTTCCATCGACGACTTTTTCACAAACGATTCCACCGTCTTGGCCGGCATTGCTGGCGATCATGCTCAATGGAGCACGGCACGCGCGGACAACAATGTTATATCCAGTCATCTCGTCATCTGACAAATCGCCGGGCTTAACTCCGGAAGCCGCACGCAGCAGAGCAACGCCTCCACCGGGCAGGATGCCATCTTCGACAGCCGCACGAGTCGCATGCAAAGCGTCCTCAACGCGAGCCTTCTTTTCTTTCATTTCACTTTCGGTCGCAGCACCAACGTTTACTTTGGCAACGCCGCCAGCGAGTTTCGCCAAACGCTCTTCCAGCTTCTCACGATCGTAATCGCTTGAGCAGTTCTCGATTTCGCGACGAATCTGATCGATGCGAGCCATGCGATCAGCAGTCTTGCCGCCACCTTGAATGATCGTTGTGTTGTCTTTCGAGATGATGACTTTCTTCGCGCGTCCAAGATCCGAAAGACCGAGGCTTTCGAGCTTGATGCCGAGTGCTTCGAAGATCGGCTGACCACCTGTGAGGATTGCGATGTCTTCCATCATGGCTTTGCGACGATCGCCGTAGCCAGGAGCTTTGATAGCACAGCAATTGAATGAGCCACGAAGACGGTTGATGACCAGTGTTGCCAGAGCTTCACCGTCAACGTCTTCTGCGATGATAACAAGCGGCTTTCCTTGCTGGACAACTTTCTCAAGAAGTGGAACAAGGTCCTTGATGTTTGAGATTTTCTTTTCGAAAACGAGGATGTATGCGTCTTCGAAGACACATTCCATGCTGCCCGTTTCGTTCACGAAGTACGGCGAAAGGTAGCCGCGATCGAACTGCATTCCTTCGACCCACTCGACCTCTGTGCCCAAGCTTTTGCCTTCGTCGACCGTGATGACGCCGTCTTTTCCGACTTTCTCCATTGCGTCGGCGAGCAACGTTCCGATTTCGGAATCATTGTTCGAAGCGATCGACGCAACGTTTGCCATTTCACTTTTGTTCTTGATCTTGATCGACATGCTGGTGAGCTTTTCGCAGATGTCGCTGACGGCAGTTTCGATACCCTGCTTCATTTGGATGGGATTGACACCCGCAGTGACGGCTTTGAGGCCTTCGTTAAAAATGGCTTCGGCCATCACGGTTGCAGTTGTGGTTCCGTCACCGGCGACGTCGCTAGTTTTGCTGGCGACTTCGCGAACCATCTGGGCGCCCATGTTTTCGTAGACGTCTTCGAGTTCGATTTCCTTGGCGACGCTAACGCCGTCCTTGGTAACGGTCGGAGAGCCGAAGCTCTTCTGAAGGATCACGTTGCGACCTTTTGGGCCAAGCGTTACTTTGACCGCGCGAGCCAACTTTGAAACGCCTTTGCGAATCGCTTCGCGTGCTTCCTGTTCGAAAGCAATCATTTTAGCCATGGAAGTATTCCTTAAATATCGTTTTGATTTGTAGGGAGTTGATTTGAGTTCGGCGGTATGGGGTCGGCTGACCTAGCCAAGAATCGCGAGGACGTCGTCTTCTCGCATGAGCAAGAATTCGTTGTCGCCATCTTTGAATTCTTCAGGTCCGTATGACGTGAAAAGCACATCGTCGCCGGGTTTGACCTGAAGTGGTGATCGCGATCCGTCGTTCAGCAGGCGGCCTTCGCCGACCGCAACAACCGTCCCGCGAGACTGCTTGTCCTTGGCGGATTCTGGCAGAAAAATCCCGCCAGAGGTTTTGTCTTGGGTGAGAACTCGCTCAACGACGATTCGCTCGCCCAATGGCTGAAGGCTGGTTTTCTTCTTCTTGGCTGATTTCTTTTTGGCAGTCGTGGCCATCGGTCCGTTTCCTCCGGAGTATGTCGATTAAGTTTGTTTGGGTTTGGGCGGCTGGATCGGACAAACTACACGCCGTCCCTGCCAGAATTGCCTTTCGGCAAGCTTGATGCATCCGAAAGCAAGTCCCGGGCCAAACAGTTTCGCCGATGGAAAATATTTTGGTAGCCATGTTTTGGCGGTAATTGCGGCAGCTCGGCTCAAGCCTTCAGGTCATGCGAATGACAATCTGTCACAAGATTCCCAGGGCTGGCGATCGGCAAATATGGGCGTTTGTCACACTCATCGAGTGTCCGGTTGTGGCGATTCAGTGGTATTTTGCTCATCTTTGAACTTTGATTTCCCTGTAAAGATGTCCTGAGCGACAAAAACGGTTGCCTGATCGGACTTGGCGCTCACAATATCACGGACAGATTTTTTCGTGGTCTTTCCAGTCCGGAAACGATCCACGTCTTGGCTTGAAATTTGGATTATTGATGGCGATTCGAGCGACATGTGGCAACTGTGGTCAAACCTTCAACGCACGCGATGAGTTGGCAGGGAAGCGGGTTAAGTGCCCAAAATGCAAAGAGCGAATGGTGATTCCTGCGGCGAAGCGTGCTGCTGCACCGACGTCCGTCGCGGCGGCACCGGCAATGGATCCGATGGAAGCGCTTCTCAAGGAAGCCAACGTTGGCGAAGTTAGCAGTGGAGGCCCAATTTGCCCGGACTGCGGTGTCTCAATCAATCCGGGCGCTGTGATTTGCGTCGAGTGCGGTTTCAACATGGAAACCGGAAAACGACTACGTACTTCCTCTGAAAACGCAGACGGTGAGGTCGGCACTGGGCTGACCGATGCCGAAAAAATCATGCGGAAGGCCGAAGCTGAAATTGAAGACACGCCGATCGGCGGTGAAGATCAAGACTTCGGTGACGGTGGTGATTCTTTTGTCATCGCCGCCGTAGCAGGAATCATCCTTGCCGTTTTGGTTGCGATCGGACTGGTTGTTGTATTCTCGATGGACGTCATTTCACTTTACTACAACTCCGGTGGCATCAGTTTCATTGCCTCTGCTTGCATGTGGATCGGAATGACAATCTGGCTGTCCTACGTAGCATTCCGTGCCAAAATTGGACACGGTTTGGCTTGCTTGCTCACTGGAGGCGCCTATTGCATTGTTTTCGGATTCATGCAAGGAAAAGCGCTCTTAATGCCAACGATTATCATGCTGGTAGCCTTGGTCGTCGGGGCTGCTTCTGGAGCTTTCGTCTACTACAACGGATTCTATCCACTTGAGAGTCATCTGATAATTGACACAATGGACTTTGTGCGGCTCGCTTGGCTTCGTTAGGTCAAGGCCTTGAATTATCTCATTTTACAGAAACCTCTATGAACACAGTTTTCGCGGAGGATTTCTATTGTGATTCCCAAGGTGGGATCATTATCGATGTCCGGTCGCCAGTTGAGTTTGCGGCTGGCCACATTCCAGGTGCAATCAACATTGCGCTGTTCACCGATGACCAGCGCGCTATCGTCGGAACGATCTATGCCAAATCAGGTCGCGATGATGCCATTGAAAAAGGGCTCGAATTCATCGGTCCGAAAATGGTTGGCTTTGTCCGGCAGGCCAAGAAGCTGTTGGCGGCAAGTCACTGTGCTGAAGCTCCGATCTTCATTCATTGCTGGCGCGGCGGGATGCGCAGCCAATCTTTCGCTTGGCTAATGGAAACGGCAGGACTGAATGTTCGAGTCTTAAATGGAGGCTACAAGGCATTTCGAAAGTTGGCTCATCGAAGAATTGGGTTTCGCCACCAAATGATTGTGCTCAGCGGCTTGACGGGCGCTGGCAAAACGGAGTTTTTGAAGATGCTTCAGGATCGCGGCGAACAAGTCGTCGATCTCGAAGGTCTCGCCAATCACCGCGGTTCATCTTTCGGAGCCATTGGCTTGGGCGAACAACCGCGGACGGAACAGTTTGAAAACAGACTGTTTGCTGTGCTTGAAAAACTCGATCCAAAAAAACGAATTTGGGTTGAGGACGAAGGTAGTAGACTTGGACAAGTCACCGTTCCGGCACGTTTCGTCAAGCAGATCCGCCGTGCACCGGCCGTATTCCTAGACGTCCCCAAGGCTCGGCGGCTGGACAACTTACTGAAAGAATACGGAGACCTAGACCGTGCAGGATTGATCGAAGCCACCCGAGGAATTCAAAAACGGCTTGGCGGTCAAAACATGAATGACGCCATCGCAGCGATCGAAGCCGGTGACTTGCGAACCGCGGCTGACATTTCGTTGCTGTACTACGACCGATCTTACCTTAAATCAATGTCCGCCTTGCCACGAGAGACAACCGTTAATCTTTCGACCAAAGATTTACGCGATGATTCAGAGGTCATCGACGAACTGATAAAGGCGGCGACAATTGCGATCGGCAACGCTGAGATCGTCAGCCCACACTGAGCCTCAAGACCAGCGAACTATTCGGTGATCAGAGTTTTGTGACTGGCAGCGATCTCTTGGAAAATTTCGATCAGTTGATCGCCGTCCTCCGCGTGATGGTGTCTGCCGTTGGACATGTCTGAAATCGCCTGCATGCTCAATTGATCAGCGGCCACTCCAAATGTGATCGTGTGGATTACGACATCGGGATTGTCAGCCATAATCTGATTAGCTGCATCGTCGGGAGACGTGCCATTGTTGGCGACTCCATCAGTAAAGACGATCAATGTTTTTACTGCGTTAGGCCGCCCGATGTTTGACGCTTTGAGCTCGTAGTATGCCTCGAGCATTCCGTCTCCAACGGAAGTTGCACCGCTGGGAAGCATTCCATCGATCGCTGCTTCACAGGTTGCCATATCAGTGGTCAGAGGAACATTGAGCGTTGCACTGGTTGCGAATGAGCTTATCGAAACGTGGTTCTCGCGAGTTGATTGGTTTAGCACTTCAAAGAATGCGTCATTGCCTTCGGAGAGCATGTGCCATCGCGAGTATGCCGGGCCGGCATTTCCCGTCCGATAGTTTGAGTTGATCGTCTCTGCATAAACTCTCAGATCACCTGTTAGCAAGTTCACGATATTGGAAGAGAATTCCCGCTCCGACATGCCGATCGATGCAAGATGAGGATCTCCCGTGTAAGCAGCGAGGGCACTATTATATTCTTCTTCTGTAATTCCGTTTGCAGGATCGTTGTACAAACTTGCGATCGTGTTGAAAAGGAAATCTTCTCCCTCTCCAGGGTCCGAGTCGAGCCCGGCAAAAAAAGCCATCGAGCCTGAACGATCAAAAACCAGTCCAATATCTCTGTCCAACTGTGATGCAACAGAAGATGCTTCTGGGGTGAACGCGTTGACCGATCCAATTTGAAAAAATAGAGATGATGATTTTGAAGCGCTAACCTGAACTCCAGTGGCTAAGGCTCCGCCGGTAACTGCGGCTTCGGTCAAAGGAGTGAAAGAAAAACGACCCGTTCCAACTTGGTCAGAACGACCGAAAATGATCTCGCCATCCGATTCAGAGGTGCTGAGCAGCAAAGGGCTACCACTGACGGTATTGATAGCTGCTCCTTGTTGGGCGAAGTCTTTCGCGATTGCAAGATCATGAAATTCGCTCCAAGCCCGTCCTCCGCTGCGTGCGGCAGCATCGGTGGCAATTTTCAGCTCAGTCCGTGTCAATTGCATTTGAGCCAAATTGATTGCGATGGCCGAAATTATAAGAAGTACGGGCAACGTGATCGCAAACAGGACCGCGACTGTACCGTTACGATCTTTTCGACGGAGGTGTGCATCTGGCTTTGTTTTCATAATCGTTAACAAGTTAGGAAAGAGTGATTTCTTCGTGTTGTTCAATCTCAAAATCTTTCAGATTCGGTGGTAGCCGTTCTTTCGATCGATCTTCCATTCATGAACGATCCCATGGCAATATTCCCGCTCAACGTCACCGACACTGAGACATCGATCGTTTCGGTGTTTTCATCGATTTCACCTTGCGTCACCGCTCCGACACGAGGCGTGACCGTAACGACAGCATTTTGAATTCCGTAGAGAGCCAATTCATCTCGCGCGATGTCAATTCCCTCTTGCTTGGTAGCGCCGACCACTGAAACATGCCTAGCGGCCATAAATGCGCTTTCTTCCACGAAGGCTTCGATCATCATGGTGCGACCAAACTCGACGCAGGCGAACACGGTCAAGAACATGATCGGAGCCACCATCGCAAATTCAACTGCAGTTGCAGCGCGACGGACCTGAGGCTGACGGATTCTTTTCGTTCTCATGGTTTATTTATTCCTAGTCGTTTGCATATTCTTTGAACATGGATACTTCGCCAGTCAGTTCGCGACCGGCTAAGAATCGGTATACAGAAATTGGCATTCGCAAGTTCTCGTCGGTGTCAATGCGAACCAAAACAGAGATCGCTGTTAAAGTCGGCGCCGTTTCAGGGTCCGGTGTGATCGTGACTGCGCTAGCAATGTCGCCGCCATAGTTGACTCCACGTGCATCCAGATTGGTTTGCACGGCAGCCAGCACGTCGCTGCTGGTTGCATTTTTGCGAATCGCGATTCGTGAGCCTGCATGCGCAGCAAGTTCAAGCTTCTGACGAAGGAAGGTCCCTTCACATATTTCCAAGGTGCCGAGGGTGATCAGAATGATGATTGGCAAAACGATCGCCATTTCGACGACTTCGACGCCGTGACGACGAGACTTTCGCCTTGTTAATTTTTTACCGAAGTTGTTTTCCATGGTATTGGAGTTGGAATGGAGAGATGATGCGATTTGATTTCGAATGGAAACGCGGTATCGAAAACTACGTCAGTAACTGCTGCCCTTCCGAAAAAAAATGTACTGAGGCACCTTCTTTAAAGTCAGGAATCCGCATACTCCTTAGATTTACTACGACCGGAGTACGGAAATGACGCCAATGTTAAGCCGCTGGCAGGTCCTGACTTACGTCCAGTCGCTCGAAGAACCTAGAGCAGGATTTGATCGATATCCAAGCCATCGCTACAAGAGCAAACCAAAGCCCGACAGCGAACACGATCGGCCCAACCGAATCCGACCCCATTATTTTGCCTAACTTTATTGAGGCCAACGCCCAAAGCAGGGTTAATACCAACGCGACTGCAAACAGCAGGCCTTTGCCAGTAAAAGTCAGAATGGTCCGCAGAAATACTTCGACGCCCTCTTGATTGCGGCGGTACGGGTGTATCAGAAAAATGGCATTCTCCATTCCAATGATCAGTACATTCATAGGCATCAATAGTGGCCACGCAAGCAGCATTTTCCACGTGAGTCCCGCACCAAAAACGGCGATACACAAAACGCATAGTTGAAACATGCTCATTAGTGCGACCGGCACGGTCATGTGCCCAATCGTCAACGAAGTCGAACGGATCGGTGCTGCTTTCCAAATGGCCAACCTGCGGGCATCACGACGAAAATCCAACATCAAGGCAGGTGGCAAAAGCAAAAACGAATAGAACACCACGCTTCCAATCACACTTAAAGCAGACGTCATCCCGAGCTCTTTGGACAACAATGGCATGCAACTTAGAAATGTTGGAATCGCCAACGCGAAAATCAATGTTGATCGATAGTGAATGGCTCCCAGCAATTGGTACCACACAATCGCCTTGGCACCGCCCCATCCGACCGGCGGCTTGGAAAACAATCGAGATTTTGGAGATTTTGTTGACTCGTTTCGATCAGAAACACCCGAATCGATTTCTGAAGCTGCTGTTTGCTTCAGCCATTGATCGCTTTTCCGGTCAATGAAATAGACGAGTTTGAAAAAGCACCCGACTGCCCCCAACAGAATTGCAAGCTTTAAAAAAAAGTTGACTCCGAATTCGTTTGCCAAAATGACGTCAACGACCGCCACCCATGGTGCCATTATCCAAACCATAAACGGTTGACTGAGGACTTCGTGAACGACTCCAAGAAATAACTGTGGGACTTTCAGAGGGTTGGGTGAACTAATTGCTGCTTCGAAGTTTGGCGAGTACGCTGCTGCGAAGAACGCGTATGCAAGGAGTGAAAACGATGGCACCAGCATCATCGCTCGAACTTTCGTCCAACAACGATTGCCCTTTCGAGCCGCGATCCATGCGATTGACTCCAGCAGAACACGAATCAGGTCCACCAACGTAAGCCCAACAAACATGCCGATGAATCCCACCAAAACGTTTGATAAATCAGGAATCATCACGATCACGAAGCAAGTCGTTTTGGCGGCTGTCGCGCTGAGATAACTGAAGAATCGATAGGAAAGTAGCTGTGTGCGAGTCAACGGGGCAGACAGAAGGTTCTGCTTCTCTGCCGAAGTCCATTCGAATGGTTCAACCGGTTTTCGACATCCTATTTTGATCAAATGGAAAACACTGTAGAGCAACAGACTCACAGAAAGCCACGTCTTAAGACTTGCCGCATCTGCTTGTTCCCGCAGCATCACGGAGATGACCGTCTGTCCCAACCACACGCAACCCAACAGGATTGCTAGAATCGACAGTGCAATTCTTCGACGTGATCGAAACGCGTTAGTAATCCGGAGGAGCTTTCCTCGAGCTTGAAACTTTAGCAGCTTCAGCATTGCTGGGTGCATTAGCTTATCGAGTTGTGATTTGCCGAGCATATCAGTTTCCAAGCACTGCGGCGTTTTCATTTGCTACGCTGGCGTCATCTATCGTTTCGCCTGAAGGCATCATGTCCATCGTCGCGAAGTAAATTTCTTCCAACGTTTGGACTTCACTTTCTTTGTCGCTGCTGAATTTTTTCTTAAGTTCACCAATCGGACCAAAGAACTTTCGCTTGCCAGTCTCTAGGATCATCACGTCAGAGCAAATGTCTTCAACCATCGCCAACAAATGAGAACTGATGATGATCGCAGTGCCGGCTTTCGCTTGCTGCTGAATTGTCATTTTCAGGTTGCGAATTCCCTGCGGATCAAGGCCCGTCATTGGTTCATCCAACAGAAGTGCTGACGGTCGCTGCAACAACGCGCAACTAATGGCGAGCTTCTGCTTCATGCCACGGGAAAGGCCTGATGCGGAAGTATGGCGTTTGTCTGTAAGCTCGAACGTTTCCAGAAGTTGATCGATATGTTTTTGTGGCTTTGAAACGCCGTAGACGCCAGCAGAAAATAACAAATGCTGTTCAACCGACAGGTCGTTAAACAACTGAGGGTCGTCAGGCACGTAAGCGCTGCGTTGTTTGACTTCGATTGGATTGGCAGTTACTTCGAATTCGTCTACAAATAGCTTCCCACTGCTGATGGGAATGATCCCCGTGATCGATTTAAGTGTGGTCGTTTTGCCGGCTCCATTGCGCCCAACAAGCCCCAATACTTCTCCTGATTTTACGGAGAAACTTAGGTCGTCAACGGCGGTCGTCGCGCCGTAGGCTTTGCAAAACAATTCAGCTCGAATCATCGGTATGTCCGTGTCTTTGGAAGTTGCTGTACTTGCCTCGTTCGTAAACGTTTAGCACGGTATTCAGCGAGAATATCGTCAAACCTAGGTTGCATTTTTGGCTTACGCAGAGATATTTAGACCGCCGAACCATTCGCCCGCTCCTTTTGTTTGGAACGGGCATCTTGCGCACCGTCGTATCAGTTATGACGGATAATCCGACGTACATCCCCTTTTGAAGACTCGTTGAAATTTATGCGTTATCAGCACGTTTGCCTTGAATCGATTGGCTATCTGCTCCCAGAAGAGATTTGGTCGTCTGAAGATGTCGAGCGAAAACTTGCTCCGCTTTATGAACGATTGAAGCTGCCCGAAGGTCGGCTCGAGTTGATGACGGGCATTTCAGAGCGTCGTTTTTGGGCTCGTGGCGTCATGCCTGGGCAACTCAGTGTCGAGAGCTGTAAGCTCGCCCTTGAAGCGGCGGACATTGAAGCGTCAGACGTTGGCTGTCTGATTCATGGGTCAGTCTGCAGAGACTTTCTCGAACCGGCAACGGCCTGTTCGGTCCATCATAAAGTCGGTTTGCCCGCGGACTGCATGATTTATGATGTCTCCAATGCTTGTCTGGGGATTTTGTCCGGCATGATTCAGGCCGCCAACATGATTGAGCTTGGCCAGATTAAGGCCGCGCTAGTCGTCGGCAGTGAAGGTGGCCGTCAGTTGGTCGAAACGACGATCCGAACGCTTAACGAGGATCAAACTCTAACTCGCAAGAGCATCAAGAATGCGATCGCGAGTTTAACAATCGGTTCGGCAAGCTGCGCCATGTTGTTGACGCACGATTCGATCAGTCGATCGAAAAACCGCATTGTCGGGGCCGCAGTACAAGCCAATACTCAACATCATGAATTGTGCCAGAGCCACGACGATCAAGTCGGCGATTCGATGGCACCGCTGATGGAAACCGATTCGGAAGCGTTGATGAAGGCGGGCGTCGAAACGGGATTGGCGACGTTACCTCCGTTTCTTGATGCAGCCGGCTGGAGTGTCGCAGACCTTGATCGCACGGTTTGCCATCAAGTCGGCACCGCTCATCGGAAGCTGATGCTGGAGTCACTTTCGATCGACCCAGCCATCGACTATGCAACATTTTCTTGGCTCGGCAACACCGGCTCCGCCGCACTGCCCTCCGCCTTGGCCGTTGCCTGCGAGAAGGAGTTCATCCAACCCGGACACAAGGTTGGATTACTTGGCATTGGTTCAGGAATCAATTGTACGATGATGGGGCTCGAGTGGAACGAGAGCCGGATTGCGTCGAAGACGATGTTCTAAGGGGCATTCCCTGTTTTCACCAACATCATCACCCTCCCTTTTAGGCTGTGAATTTTTGACATCACCCTCCCTCTGGGAGGGTCGGAGCCTAAGCGACGGGGAGGGTGCGGATGCTGAAGTTATCCTATGAAGTTAGTAGAAACTACTAGTGAACCGTGCCGAGTTGCAAGTTTGCTGTCGCCACTCCGTGGCCGAGTTCTACACCCACCAAAATCCACGAAGTGCTATGGAATCAGCGTGACATTCTCACAACACCATTGCTTCCCATGCTTCCACCATCAGCGACGCTGCACGATCCACATCCTCAACCGTCGTCGATCGGCCAAAACTAAAACGAATCGTGCCTTCCATCAGCGCAGGTGCAACGCCCATCGCGCCCAATGTTCCAGATTTGTGTTCACCTGAACTGTGACACGCCGAACCAAGCGACGCACAGACCTCTGGAACGCGTTGAAGCATTTCAAACGCAGAAACTCCAGGGAATGCGATGCTAATTGTGTTTGGAAGTCGGTCGACATCAAATCCATGGACGACTGCCCTTGGGACATTTTGCGAAATCGTCTTCCAAAATCGCTCACGAAGCGCTTCACTGATTCCAGCTGACTCATCCAGCAACGAAGCCGCTAAAAAAGCGGCTTGGCCGAGCCCGACGATGTAGGGCGTATTCTCCGTTCCGGCACGCATACCGTTTTCGTGCCCTGCACCATGAAGCAAAGGCTCCAGATCAAGTCCTTCACGAACAAACAGTACACCAATACCTTTGGGAGCGTAAAGTTTGTGCCCAGCAATCGTCATCAGATCCACATCAAGCTGATCCACAAACGCAGGTAACTTCCCCAACGACTGAGAAGCATCCGTATGGACGATGACAGAGTGTTGATGACAAATTTCGGCAATTTCACGAATCCGCTGAACCGTTCCGATTTCATTATTGGCGTGCATGACGCTAACCAAACGAGTGTTCGGACGGATGGCATCCGCGATCGTTTGCGGTTCGACGACTCCTTGGTCGTTGCAGCCAACGATGGTCAGGTCGCATCCCATTTTCTCTATGAACCGAGCCGGTGCCAACGTTGCAGGATGCTCAATCGCTGTCGTAATCATATGGCCACCGGCTTGGCCGCCCGCAAGCATCACTCCTTTGATGGCCATGTTGCTGGCCTCAGTTCCGCCGCCGGTGAAAATGACTTCGTTACGATCGCATCCGATCAATGCAGAGACGTTTGCGCGAGCGTCTTCGATCGATTCTTTTGCACCACGCCCCAAGCTATGGGAACTGGACGGATTCCCAAAGTGCGTAGTTAGAAACGGCATCATGGCTTCGATAACCGAAGGATCGATTGGTGTCGTAGCGTTGTAGTCTAGATAAATTTGTTTCACCGACGTCTCCAATGTTTTGTATTAATTTGAGTTTAGCGGGGCTTAGTCGGCGTTGGAACCCAAGTCACGTTGAAGCCTTGCGATCCATCTCGGCCCTTGCAACAATCACGGCATGGAAAACATGAAAATTGCGAAAACGTTGGACCAACTTGCGGACCTCCTTGAATTTACAGGTGCCAATGCGTTCCGTTTGCGTGCCTATCGAAACGGTGCTCGGGTGATTCGTGACCTAACCGAGTCAATTCAGAGTCAGATTACCGCGGGGGACGACCTTACAAAACTTGACGGCATCGGTAAAAGTGTCGCACAGAAATGTGTGGAGCTTTGCGAAACTGGAAAGCTGCAACAGCTGGAAGAGATTCTGGAAAGCGTTCCTCGCACCGTTCTTGATTTGCTCAACGTCCCCAAAATGGGACCAAAGAAAGCAGCGGCTGTTTTCAATGAGTTGGGGGTCGAAACGCTGGAGCAATTGAAAGCTGCCTGCGAAGCCAATCAAGTCCAAGAGCTTTCGGGTTTTGGAGCCAAAACGGAGCAAGCGATCCTTGCCGGAATTGCGATTGCTGTCGAAGCAAACCAACGCATCCTTTGGGCAACCGCCGACGGAATCGCGGACAAGATTCGAGCACACATGCTGCCCTGTAAAGAGGTTGGGCAACTTGAGTTTGCCGGCAGTTATCGACGGGGAAAGGAAACCGTTGGCGATCTGGATATCCTCGTCACGTCCACTGAGGCCGAAGCGGTGATGGATCATTTTGCCAGCTTTGGCGACATCACTTCTACAATCGTGCGCGGCGAAACGAAAATGTCAGTTCGTTTGGACGAGGAGTTCCAAGTCGACTTGCGCGTCGTCCCGAAAAAATCATTCGGCGCTGCGCTACAATACTTCACTGGCTCCAAAGAGCACAACGTCGTCGTTCGCGGTCGTGCCAAAGCCAAAGGCTTGAAGGTAAACGAGTGGGGCGTCTACAAAACGGACGGCGATGAACAGGAATGGATCGCAGGGAAATCTGAAGCCGACGTTTATGCTGCTCTCGGGATGCCCGTATTCGAACCCGAGACACGCGAAGCGCGGAAGGAATTCGATTGGGCCGAAGCTGGAGAACTTCCGAAGCTCGTTTCGGTCAAAGACATTCGTGGCGACCTCCACATGCACACCACGGCCACCGATGGAAAGAACTCAATCGAAGAAATGGCCGATGCCGCGCGAGCGATTGGGCTCAAGTACATCGCCATCACCGATCACTCAAAACGAGTCGCGATGGCGAACGGGTTGGACGAAACACGCTTGCTTGATCAGTGGGCGACGATCGACGAGATCAATGCGAAGGCAGATGACGACTTTGTAATCTTGAAAGGAATCGAGTGCGACATTCTTGAAAATGGCGATATGGATTTGCCGGATCAGGTGCTGGCTCAAGGCGACTGGATTATTGCCAGCGTGCACTACGGCCAATCTCAGCCCCGCCAGCAGATCACCGATCGAATCGTTGGAGCGATGAAGAATCCGCACGTGACGATGGTCGCTCATCCGACCGGGCGTTTGCTAAACAAACGCGAGCCTTACGATGTCGACATTGATGCCGTGTTTCAAGCCGCCAAAGAGACGGGCACATTGCTCGAACTAAACGCAAATCCAATTCGACTGGATTTGAATGATCGCTATCTGCTTGCGGCAAAGTCACACGGCATTCCCGTCGTGATCAACACCGACGCCCATAAAACGGCTGGACTGATGAACATGAAGTACGGCATCAAGCAGGCTCGGCGCGGGTGTTTGACGAAGAGCGACGTTGCCAATTCGAAAACGCTCAAACAGCTGATGAAGCTGGTCAGACAGACGTAATCGATTGGTGCCGCGACGCTGCCTCGAAACTGAAAGAACAAGCTCGATTCACCCCACCGGGGGTTGTGAATTTTTGTCATCACCCTCCCTTTGGGCATTGATATCTACACAATTAATTAATTGGCTCCCCTCTCCCGAAAATTCGAACCCCAACACAATTTTTGCTGA
>CAZORS010000073.1:0-23300 GCA_964582025.1 uncultured Pirellulaceae bacterium
TCGACGCTCCCAAGCGAGCAAGCAAAAGTCGTCCCAGAGCCGATCGAGCCGGCTTCGAAACCGTTCGTCGAAATCGAAGAAAAAGTGAACCGGTGAGTCCGCACTTTTCTGTCGGCTCATCTCTTTTGATGCTCAATTTTTTCCAGACGCTCGACATACTGTTCGGGTGTCTGAATGTTGAGTGCACGGTAGCATTCGATGACGGACTTCAAGGAGTCAGCATGATCAGGGAGATCTTTTAGCACCCGTTCGAACAAGGGCAAAGCTTCTTTCAGTCGATCCAGTTGCTTGAGGGCAGTCGCCTTGGTGTGCTGAAATCTGGCCATTTCACGAGGCGCGATATTGGATGGCAAGTTATCGATCGCTTCATCGACCAACTGCACCGCAAGTTCGGGGTTGCGGTCACCGTCCTCGGCAACAAGATAAGTGTAGGCCAGATTGTTCAGGATAGCGGCATCCTTTGGTGATTTTTTGCGAGCTTTTTCGTAATAGCGAATCGCCTCCGAAAACTCTTTGCGAATCAGTGCTGCATTGCCAAGCTGGTTCAATACCAACGGCGAAGCATCAGCTTCAGTAAGGTCGTCCAGCACTTTCTCATAAAGTGCCCGCCGTTCCTCATCCACTTTATCCAATTTATCCTGAACCCGTTTCGTATGAACAGCCACGTTATCCACATCGCCGATCTTCTCGTAACAGTCTTGGAGGTGCTTGTTAGCCGTGATCAGTTCCGGCATTTTTTCAACCACAACCTTGAGGTCTTCAATTGCCTCATCGAACTTTTCCCGCGCCCCTTCCTGATTCTGTTTTGCCGACAGCAAGATGGCTTCTCTCTTTTTGATGACTCCACGCGTTTCGTAGAGCATGTATTGATTTGGCGCAACGGAAATAGCAGTGTCTAGCAACTTCCCTTCCCCATATTTCGGATGCTTGCGAATAGCGACCGATAGTAACCGATGAGTAACAAACTCCATCGTCCCGAACTGATGTTGGCCGATCTCCCAATTGGTTTTCCCTGCGACAACATCGCCACGGAGAATTTCGCGAGCCCCGATCAGGATATGAACAACACCAGGAATGGGACATTCGATGATTGAATTTCGCAACCATACATCTCGTCTATCTGGATCGACTTCGACGTCCAAGTACTCGGTCAGTCGATCGTAAATTTTCACATCTCTGGGGTTCGTTGAGATCGCTTTGCAAAGTGCGTAGAGTCGTTTTCGAAAGTTTTTTTCGGTGCTGATGTCGATAAAGTCATCCGCATTCTGGAGATAGATCAAAGATGAAAGCTGCAAGAGTTTTTGACGTATTTCCTGTTTAGTAACGCTCTGATAGGCGGTCCGAATGAACTCGTTTGCCAGCTCGTAGTCTTTCACGACGGTCGCGCACTGGACCATTGAAAACCAGATCTCGTAGATGTCAGGATTCAGTTTCGCGATCGCAAGACTCTGGTGCGAAGCAACAACGACCGCATGTTCCGCCTTAGCATCTTCGCCAAGCTTGTCGTAGACGTAGACCAGTTGCGGCATTGCAAGCACCTGTTCCATTCGCGTAAATTTCTTGACCGCCGTTAATGATTCCAACCATTTCAAAGCCTGTTTCAAGTTTTCGACATTTAGCTTAGAACCTTGTTCCAACGATCGAGCACGTGTTAGATAAAGATCCACCAAGTTAACTTTTGCTCGAATGTTCTCTGGGTTTGCATCAATCGCATCCCTGAGAAGCTCCAACGCATGAGCATGTCGGAACTCATCGAATCCATCGGCACGATTTTTTCGAATCAGCTGCTGCGCGAGCTGAACGCCCGCCTCGTGAACTTCTTCGGTCCCGGACGAATCAACAGTTTCCGAATCCGCTGACTGCGTTCCTTCATCCGCAGTTGCGTCGTCAACAACTTCTTGAGTTTCAATGCCTTCCTGCACGACAGTAACTGACTCATCGGCAACGCCATTGCGTTCCACATTTTCTGCAGTCGAAGCAGGCGAACGAATGCCACAGATCGCGAACGCAGAGACAAGAGTCACTAGAATCGTTGCGCGATGGACGGATGCCGCACTGCTTCGGTTTGTGCGATGTAGCAATTTGATTCTTCTGGCAAAGCTGTTCTGGTTCGGGATGAACATCGAAGCCAAACGCAACTGACTTTGGTTGTCCTGCCGCAACGCAATCACAGCGAGGCTTCGAGCATACTCTCTTGGTCCAGATGTCACATTTGAAGCCACTTGATCGGCCGCAACTTCCTGCTTCAATCGCATTTGACCGACAAGCCAGTGAACTGCCGGATTAAAAAAGTGCATCGAAGTACAAATCTGCGAAAGGATATTGGCAGCGAAATCACCATGATGGATGTGGGCAATTTCGTGAGCCAAAACGGATTCCTGTTCCGCTTGCTCCCAATTTCCAAAGTCTTCTGCAAGAAAGATCTTCGGCTTCCAGAGTCCAATCGTTGCCGCGGTTCCCACGACTGGCGATGAGAGCAATTCAATCTCGCGTTCGCAACCGATTCTCCGGCAAAGTCCGTTCGACATCGCCAACGTTGTCTCGCAGGAGACCATCTTTGAATTGAGACGCAATTGCCGAAGGGAAAGAAAGCCAAGCAAAAGCCTGCCGAATCCAAACACGCACAGACTGAGAAAACAGACACCAAAACAGACGACTCCATTCCAAGTCATTGACTTTGCGACGACGGGCGATCCAGTCGCGGAGCCGTCGAACTCGTTTGCGACGTTCTTGACCACTTCCGCCCACGCAAAGTGGCTGGCTGAAGCATTATAATTTTCGCCGCCAGTATCACTGATGAACTCCAGCTCATTGATGTCCGAAATCGTAGAGACTGACATCAGCTCTTCAACATCGGCTCGAGAAGCCATCGTCTGTGAGGAATCCGCATCTAGCAAATCGAACCATGACGGTAACGGTATCGCAACGGCGGCGGTCACGGCAAGCAACAGCAACATTCCAAACGCAATCAGCATCGCCGCAGCTTTCGGATGTCTGCCCAAAGCGAACTTTTGAATCGCACCGATGGCGATCGCCAACACGGTGACTTGGACGGTAAGCGTCAGCAGCAGCCAAGAAGTGGGACCAATCATTTCTTCTCCTTCAAAATATTTTCAAGGAATTCGCGTTCTCGCTTTGTCAGTTTCTTCTTGCCCATAAGCTGGACCAACAATTGCTCTCTTGACCCGCCAAAGACTCGTGAAACGAGATCGGACACGATGTTTCCAGAGACATCATCAAACGTACGAGTCGGCTTGAATTCGAACGGGCGTTTCTCGTTCGTTTGAATCAAAAACTCTTTTTCAACGAGGATTTTGACCAACGTTGCGACGGTCGTATAAGCAAGCTCCCGACCATCGACTTCGAGTTTCTCTCGAACTTCACTAATGGCCAGATCATCGTTCTGATTCCAAAAAACGTGCATCACTTCAAGCTCTCGCTCTGTCAGCTCTTTCGCCTTTGGCCTCGCCATGTGTCACCTTCGGAACTTTGGTTTATTAGATTTGGTTTCATAGTAATAGATCTAAAGCAGGTTTGCAACAGAAAACTTCGTATCTTGCGTTCGCAGATCGAACGGAGGTAGAAACCGGCAATTCCCGGCGTTTATGAAGAAACGAAACGCGGAGCACAGAGTGCTCGAAGCCCTAGCCTTTTGACTGTCGGAGAATTCCAAACTTTAAGCAAAGTCGATTACGCGTTTGGGGGTCGTATCGAATGGTCCCTCAAGTTCAGGTTCAAGTTCAAGAGAAGCCTAGCTGAGCTGGTGTTTCCAAAGCGAATTGAGTAGCTACCAGAGCAAATTGAGTAGTCGCGTTTCCTTAAATTCGGCTTCCAAATACGTAACGTTTTGCCAATGTTCAATCCGCCACCCCCGGCAATCTGGAGACCCGAGGATTACCGCAAAAAAAGTCGCGAGGTTTCGCCGTTGCGGTTCTCATCTGAGAGCAAATTCTCGCCGGAGAAACATTCCATCAGTCAGATCAGCTAAACTAGCGGATCCTAATGCTCCAAATAAAAACGTGACAACCGACTTCTCCCAGAATCGTCGCTAGACAGGGCCTCTGAATCTATTCCGTAGCCGACGGTGTCTTCGACAGAAACCGAGGCGAAGCGTTTACTTGGGCGGACCTTGAGGAACCACAGCGGTTTGCGCGGCTGTTGGATTTGATCGGCAATGACGCGATGTCGCGACTGTAATAGGAAAAAGAATGACCATGGTGCCGAAAACGATTCAAATTTTCCTGCCATCGGGTGACCCGAGGGGTATCCGGATTGCCGAAGTGACGACTCGAATTGTGCAAGTGATCGAGGTCCCACGGAGCCGGCTGAAAGAGTTTTTTGCGATGCCCGAGTGTCAGCAAGTCGGCGTCTACTTTCTCTGTGGCAATGCAGATGGGGAAGACGGCCCAAAGGTCTACATCGGACAAACTGGAAACCTGAAACAGAGGCTCACCAAGCACAATATATCGGAAGACAAGGACTTTTGGGATCGCTGCCTCGTCGTTCTCTCCCGCACGAACAGTCTCACGCAAACTCACGCACTATTTCTTGAATGGCATTGCATATAGGCCGTCCGTGCAGCAGGGCGGTATTCAGATGCAAACGGTAACAGCGGCATTCGTCCGCACACGCCACGCCCCTTGGAGGCAGATTGCCTAGAGATCTACGATACGGCATCCACTCTGTTGGCGACGCTCGGCCAACCATTATTTTTGCCGCTAAGCGGAAGCCAGCGCGACGAGGACAAACGGTTTTACTTTTGCAAAAAATCCGACGCAGATGCTCGGGGAGTTTATACCGAAGAGGGCTTTGTCGTTTTGAAAGGGTCCAGTGGCCGTATTGAGTGTGTAGACTCAATCAAAGGTTCGTCTGTTGAACGAAAACGGCTGGAGCTGGTCACTTCGGGCGTTATGAAAGAGGATGGCGGCAGGCTTGTCTTTCAGAAGGACCATCTGTTCAGTTCCCCAAGCATGGCCGCGATTGCTGTGATGGCGCGGTCTGCCAACGGCTGGATCGAATGGGTAGACAACGATGGCCGTCCACTTGATCAACAAAGACAAGAAGACAACGCATGAACGCTGACTCGAAAGAAGCTGCTGACGACCTAGCGCACGGGGAACTGAAACGCTCTGCAGGACGAGCACTCCTGCCCGTCGCTGAGCCAATCTGCCTCGGGCAAGAGTGCCCAAGCTACGGGACAGCCGAATGAGCAAAGCAAAACCGACCGATCCGCCCGAAGTGATCGAACTCTTTGAAGCGATTGCAGAACGATACGCCAATGCCGGAGGATTCAACGGCATCATCGTTCGCTCCGTTGCCACCAAGTACGCAAACAAGAATGACTTTTTCTCCGGTGAGGGCGCGGCGAAGAGTGGCGGTCGTTGGAACCAACCGGGAATCAGTGTGATCTACGCATCGCTCGATCCCGTCACGACAACCCACGAAGCCTACCAGAACATCGACGCTTTTGGTTTTCCAATCACCGCGATTCAGCCACGTGTCATCGCAGGAGCCAAAGCCACGTTCGGCAAGGTACTGGATCTGACTGACGCGAAAGTCCGCGCCACGATTGGGTTCTCGCTGAAAGAACTGGTTGAGGAAGACTGACTGGGAAGCCATCCAGAACAACGGAGAGGAATCATGGACTCAGGCGATTGGACGCGGTTGCCTTGTGGCAGGCTTCGAGGCAATGCTCGCCCCATCGGCGCGAAACACCATAGGCAAGAACATCGTGATCTTTACGGCCAATCTGTCCGGTGATGAAATCGAGATCATAGCCGTTGATAAACTCCCAAATTGACAAAACCGCAACAAAACATGCAACATTGCAGGAAAATTTGCTTGCCTTAGGCGAATTGACCGATAGAGTTACGATAGGAGGACAAGATGACTACCAAAACAAAAACAAAGAAGAACGCGAAAGCTTCCAAGCCGCGTGCAAAGAAGGCAGCCAAGTCGCGCACAAAAATAGGCAAAACAAAGAAAGCGAAGTATCGGGCGACTTCCGCAATTGTTGCCACGGCCATTGCCGGCCTTCGCGGTCAAGGAGTACTGCGACTTGGCAACAAGTCGAAGCTTGAGTTGCGAGACAGGCTTGCGATGCCTCGTCAAATGTTTGGCAGAATCGTCAATGTCTCAGAGCGGACGATCGCAGATGCAGAAGCGGGCAAGGATGCAGCGAAAAAGCTGCTGCGCACTTACAACGAAGTTTATCGGTTGTGGGAAGCCCTATCGGAAGTTGTCGATCCAGAGTGTTTGGGACTTTGGTTTCAAACGCCCAACGATTCGTTTGACGGGCTGAAGCCGATCGAGGTCATTGAGCGAGGTGAAATCGACCGGCTTTGGAACATGGTGTTCCGATTGCAAACTGCAATGCCGGGCTAGCGTGCTCCTTTGGCCTGATTTTACTTGATGGTTATTGACAACCGCGAACCAAGGCCGATCTAAAGCAGCAGTATCGCTAATCCACCATTTTGGACTCGTGAGCACTGCTAGTTCACAGCTTGGCTGAAAGATGGATTTGTGACAGTCAATCCATCCGGAATTTTTGACACTGACATCAAGAACGCTGAGTTCCAAGAAGCCGCTTTTCAGCAACATAATATCATCCACCGAATGGTCGCTGACGGTTGGAAACTCGGCGATCAGACACTTGCGCCTTGTTTCGGTCGTTCGTTGGCAAGCTACCGCCGTTGGAATTTGCACGAGGGTTGAACCGCCATGTCACCATGGATTTGACCCTCAGACCGCAAGTAGCGAGGGGCAGATTTACCCCGTGATCGTTTGCGAGTAGACATTGCGGTTCCTGTCGTTCGGAGCAAAAAGTGTAGTACTACACAATTTGCTCACTGACTTTGCCGCACGTTCAAACAGATGAACGGTCTATGAGTAAAGATTCACTCGGCGAATACCAAGGTTTCCAAAAAAGTGGAGCTGAGGGGGCTCGAACCCCTGACCTTTTGGCTGCCAGCCAAACGCTCTCCCAGCTGAGCTACAGCCCCGTTTTCGATGCCGCAAAGATTATCAATCGTCTTCGTCGATGTCAACAGATTAAACAGACATGAAATCGGGCTCGAGGTTCATCTCAAGGGTTTTATCGGCTTCGGTATAGTTATTCCGACGAGCAAGGACAAATCCATCCACATTTAATGCGGTTGCCTTAAAGGAAATTCTGGATCTGAGACTCGGTTTGGAGCTGCAAATATTTACTCTGTGCTCTCTGTGCCTCCGTGTTTCAAATTTTCCATGCAAGGTTTTGAAACACAGAGTCAAAGAGAACACAGAGGCGAATGCAACTTACGACTACCCACCCAGCCAATCGCAAAACCCGGTCCAAGTGCGCGAAATTAGTCGACCGGAAACGACGTCTTCCGTGATCGTTTCTTTGTCAGATGAAAAATTCATCCAAACAGCTTCGATGTAAGGCTGGCTGCTACTGGCGAACATTTGCCAAATCCCTTCATCGTTAATCCTCTGCAAGCCCTGCCAATAATGATCAAACAAATGCTCGTCGAGTAAATTTCCTGTCACGCGAATCGTGGTGAGAGCTCCTTTGCTGACTGTGGCGACTTGGTTCAGCGTGTACATCGTCATGGCACTGGACACGTCAATCAAATCAACGTCCTGCGAGTCCGCCATGTCTTGCATTTCCGACCACATCCGTTTTATTTCGGCTTGAGGAATGATCTTGGTCGCATCGATCGTGCCAACGGAAGCTTGAGCTTCCTCGATTGTCTCCCGCAACCCGTCAAGGCTCAACGGAGGTTTGTCGAATCGGTCGGTTGCTTTCCCGGACGCAGATCCGATCGCTTCCAATAAGTCAGCCGCGTGATCGATTGTTGAGTCGGCATCGATGACGCCTTCTCGTTTCAGTTCATCCCCCAACTGCCGCAAATACACATTCGAACCGTAAGCTACGTCGCTCATCACGGCCAGAATCGTCATTGGCGATACGTGCAGCGTCGCCATGCCGGCCAGATCAACAAATGTACCGACCGTTTTTTTGGCAACGTAACCTTCTACTTCAGTTTCGGGAGTCGCTTCGCCGTCGTTTCTTTCGGCACCTCCAATGTCGTGGGCCACCATGTCCAACATTTGCTTGACGAAGGTCTTGTACGTTTTTGAATCCTGAAACGCTGACGGGACAAGTAGCGTTGCGGATTGCTGCGCGATGCCGCCAACGATTGCTGCGGTGCTGCGAATGGCTCGCTCAGGAAGCGAGATCGAATA
Source organism: uncultured Pirellulaceae bacterium (assembly GCA_964582025.1). Lineage (GTDB taxonomy): Bacteria > Planctomycetota > Planctomycetia > Pirellulales > Pirellulaceae > Mariniblastus. The sequence goes on from CAZORS010000073.1 coordinate 8,230, forward strand.
CTGAAGGTATTTGGTTACCGATTCGAATCCGGGATCAGTTTCAATTGGGATTTTCTTGCTCAATCGATTGCTCTTCTTCCTCTTACTGATTCTCTATCTTCCTAGTTGAAGTAATCCGTAGCTCGGGCACCTTGCCCAAAATCCATTGACGGGCAGGGTGCCCATCCTACGATGAATTCTTGACGGACAAAGTGCCTGTTCTACGTACTTACTGTTTCAACAACTTTGTTGCTGCCTCAACATCACGCGCGGCAACCACAACGCGAACGTCACCGGCGACTTCGGTTTGAAATCCTGAAGTGTAGCCACCGACAGTCTGAGCTTTGATTCCAAAATTACCAAGTTGCACCACCAACGCACTGGCACTCATTTCGTCCGGTAGCGAAGCGACAACGGTCGGAGAATCCGGATCGGATGCATTGCGTCCGAAAGCAAGAAAACCCGCAAACGTCGCCAACCCTATGATCGCGCCGAGCAAACAAGGCAATATTAGCCGGCGTTCTTGCGGTGCTTCGATCACGAAAAGCGAACCCAGCAGGCCAACAATCGCCAATGCGAACAACAGCAATATTCCCGCCTCGATGTTTCGTCGATTCATCGTTCGTTCTCCTTACTTAAATTCTCTGCCAGCCACATTTTTACTTTCGGTCGCAATTCGGCAACCAAAAACGCCGACCCGGCCACGCAGATCGCATCGTTACATTCGAGCGTTTCGAGCAAATATTGCCAAGCAAGTTCGGGAGTTTCCCGAATCTGTACATCAGGAAACCGTTGGCCGAGGTCGCGACGATGCGAAATCGACTCTTCGACCGCAGCCGACAGCTCATCGATTGGTTTGCCGCGAGGATTTTCTTGGTAGCGAGTCAGCACTAGTTCATCAGCAGTCGCGACCAGCGGTTCCACAATTTCAGCGGTCTCTTTTTCGCGCGTCGTCGCGACAAGGAATCGTTTTCGTGATCCTGATTCGACTTCGGCGTTAAACGTCTGCATCAGTGCATCGACAGATGCGCCGTTGTGAGCCATGTCCATCATGATAAATGGAGACTGAGACAAAATTTCGGTTCGGCCTGGCAGCATGGCCGATGCAATTCCGCCGCGAATATGATCTTCAGAAATATCCCAGCCTTGATCGGCAAGGATTTTGCACGCCGTAATCGCTAGCGCTGCGTTGGCGCGTTGGTGGTCACCAGGCATGTTGTGCTGAAGTTCTTCGATCGTGAATCGTTCGCGGGTGGTACCGGAACAGGCGAACGTACGGTCGTCGTTCAGGTTGGTTGTCATGTCGCGATCGAGAAGGAAAAGATGAGCTCCGCGATCCGCGGCGATCTTCGTGATGACTTCGATGGCTTCCGGATGAAGGGCTCCACTAACGACCGGTACACCGGGCTTGATGATGCCGGCTTTCTCGGTCGCGATTTCTGCAATCGTGTCCCCGAGTTGTTTCACGTGGTCGAGGCTAATGTTGGTGATGATACTAACGGCTGGTTGGCAAACGTTGGTCGAATCAAGCCGTCCGCCAAGGCCAACTTCCAGCACGATGGCGTCGACATTTTGGTTTGCAAAGAACTGAAATCCTGCAGCGGTGATGATTTCGAAAAAGGTCATGCCGCGTTCGTTGCGAGACGCAAATTCATCATCCAGTGAATCGACGGCCGGTTGGATTTGCTCCAAGACACTGGAAAGTTGCTGGTCCGAAATTAGTTCATCATCGATCGCAATTCTCTGGTTGATTCGTTCGAGGTGAGGCGAACTGTAAACACCCGTTTTCATCCCCGCACAACGCAAGATTTCGCCTATCATTTTCGAGACCGAACCTTTGCCTTTCGTTCCAGCGACGTGAATCACGGGAGCCGCTTGGTGCGGATGGCCAAGCCGATGCATCAGATCGTGCATCGTTTGCAACTTGAAACTTCTCGGACCGGCGGAACTCTGGCGTTCGTAGTTGACGCGTTGGTACAGTTCAGCCAGTTGGCGAGAGTATTTCGATGCAGCAGTTTCGTTCATGCCAAGATTATACGCAGCTGGCCAAGAATTGGCATCTCATTTGAATCACGCGTTGAACAGGGCAGCAACGATCGCGATTACAAAAAGCAGCGCCAAGAGCCCGACAAATACCCAAACCACGATTGAAGTTTTGTACTTCATGTGCGGTGTCTGGAAAATGACTTCCTTGTATTCGGGAGAGAAAACCATGCTGCCTTTGGCGGACAACAGCAAGTACAACACGTAGCCGTTAATCAACGTGCCGATTGGGAAAAGCAACATTCCAATTGCAGCAAGGATGGCTCCCGGAATCTTCGACCAGAGAGCCAACCTCCTGAATCCGGATCCGACGGCCATTTGAGCCACTCCAAGTAAAAACACGATCACGCCCACGATCATGAAGACTGCTCCGTACGACTGCATCGACATTTGTCCCATCCGCTGCGGGCTGCTCATTATGCTGATGCCAGGAATCACGTAAGACGTTCCAATCAGCAGCCCAATCGCGCCTCCAAGAAGATAAAGGAACCCAACCGATTTGATGGACGCTTCGTGTGACAGATGCTTATGTCGAATCGCTTCGACTTCCGAATGGACGTGCTTCTTTTGAACGACTCCCGGAGCGTATGGGTTTTCTTGAACTTCTGACATGCCTGTATTCTAACAGAAAACGCAAGCATCGGCGTAATGCTTTACTGTTCCAGCCACAACCTGTAAGCTACATCACGGCTGATCCGTTCTGGAGTTAAAAATGTTTCGATTGATTTTCGCATTGAGTTTCTTGCTGACCAGCGCCGAACTGGTTTGTGCTCAAGCTCCGGGCATCAACACAACCGTCCAGCTTCCCACGGTCAGAAACTTCAGCATCAACACGGTCGTTAGCGTTCCCGATGGCGGTACGATGTACCTTGGCGGCAGCCCCAGCGGATCACAGTTCTCCAGCCGCAGACCCGGAGTTCGTTCGAGCAGTCGAAGTATCGGCGGACCAGGTATTTCCGTTTCGGCGACATTGATCATCGGATCCGAAGTCGACGCAAAGCTCGATCGACGCAGTCGAATTGCATTGGCCCGTAAAGCTCGTCCAAAGATCCACGGAACCGAACAAGAAAAAGCGAAGGCTTCTTTTCTGGCGAAACATCTTGGTCGCGGGTGGAAATAGAACGGTCAGTTTAACTTTCGCCTTCAGTTCGCTTACTACTTACTGATGCATTTGCAAGAACAAACAGTTTGTGGGACGTTCCGATCGTGCTTGCGATATTCTTGACAGTCGCATGGTTGGCGATGCGGAAATGAAAAAAATCGCCCGACCAGATCCCTGTTGCCACGTGAAAACCGTGTTTCCCACGCAAATTGGACAATTTCATAGTTTCTTTGAATCGCCGCGTAAAAAATGAAAACTCCAGCAGAGAGATAGGTAGAGAAAAGCACGAACCTTGTGCTTCCCATTCGCAGCGAAAGCCATCTCACGATGACACAGCTTCCACAAACTCGCCAAAGCCTATTGATTCGACTCAGTCGAAACAGCAACGATGCCTGGTCTGAGTTTTTAGAAGTCTACGAACAAGCGATCTATACGTTCGCTCGCCGTCGAGGTTTGCAAGATGCGGACGCGTGGGACGTGACGCAAGAAGTTTTGGCAGCGGTCGAAAAGAAAGTCGAATCTTGGCAAGCGGATCCTGAGAAAGGAACGTTTCGCGGCTGGTTGTATCGAGTCGCTCGCAACGTTGCGGTCGACAAGATTCATGCTCAGTCTCGGCGTGCTTCTGGCAGCGGTGATTCGCGTGTTGCGAAAATCCTTGCAGAACACCCCGAAGACCATGAACAAGAATCGACTTTGTTCTGGACCAACTACCGAAGGCGACTTTTGCACTGGGCAGCCGAACAGGTGAAGCCAGACTACAAAGAATCTTCTTGGCAATCATTTTGGATGACTTCCGTCGAAGGGCACAGTGCTGACGACGTTGCCGCACAATTGGAACTGTCAGTGGGAAGTGTTTACGCGGCGAAGTTTCGCATCGTGAACAAGATCCGAACCATCGTTTCTCGCCTTGATGATATCGATCACGGCGAAGACGAAATATTAACTGAGTTTCGCACTGGTTGAATTTCGCTTTTCTCTAAATCGAAACTAAAACAAAAAGTATATCTCCATCGGAAATATCGTATGCAACCGCAAACAGAAGCCTGTTTTGACAAAAGAACTCTTCAAACATTCCTTGACGAAAGTTTGGAAGCGGGCGAAGAGAGCCAAGTGCTCGCTCATATTGGCAGTTGTGAAACATGTCGCGAGGCCCTTGAAAAACTCGCGGGCAACGAAACCGTTTGGACGGAAATCCAAGATCACTTGGCCCAAGCCAGCACCGAAGACGCCGCGGAACAAGAGGCGATAAAAGATCAACAACGAGCCTTACGTGCCGTGAAAGGCATGTTGGCTCCTACGGACAATCCGGAAATGATGGGACGCATCGGAGCTTACGAAGTTTGCGGCGTGATCGGACGCGGTAGTTCGGGAATCGTCGTCAAAGCTTTGGATCCGAGACTAAGTCGCTACGTTGCGATCAAGTTGCTGGCTCCGGTCTACTCCAACATCGGAAGCTCTCGTCGCCGGTTCGAGCGGGAAGGACGAGCCGTCGCTTCTTTGAATGATCCGCATGTGATCCCCATTCACTCGGTTCAAGATTTTCGGGGCACGCCCTACATCGTGATGCAATATCTGCCCGACGGATCGCTACAGCAGCGCATCGAGAAATTGGGACCGTTGTCGACTCGCGAAGTTGCCTGTGTCGGCATGCAAATCGCGAAAGGTTTGGCGGCAGCCCACGCAGCGGGAATCGTGCACCGCGATGTGAAGCCTGCCAACGTCTTGCTGGCCGGTGGCGTCGACAGCGCCATGGTGACCGACTTCGGCTTGGCTCGCGTTGTTGATGAAGCCACCATGACACGCAGCGGCTCCATTTCGGGCACGCCACAATATATGTCTCCCGAGCAAGCTCGCGGTGAATCCGTAGATCCGCGTTCCGACTTGTTTAGCCTCGGTAGCGTCATGTACACGGCTAGCACCGGACATTCTCCGTTCCGTGCGGAAACCGTCTTCGGCGTCATTAAGCGAGTCTGCGACAACGATCCGCGTTCACTTCGTGAATCGAATCCCGATATTGCCGAATGGATGGCGGCTTTCATCGACAAGCTTCATTCCAAGAATCGCGGCGATCGATTTGAGTCAGCCGAACAGGTTGCAAATTTGTTGCACGGCGAGATTGGCCACATGCAGAACCCTACTTTGATCCCGCAACCCGCCCGAGACTGGTGGCAAAAGCCTGTTGTTGTGCCGGCAATTTCATTAGAGGCCAAGCCCAAAGAAAGCCTTGAAAAGCCATGTGCCACAGGCAATCGTTCCGGCTGGAAGTTTCTGGCCATTGGGGCTTCGCTGTTGGCGTTAGCAAGCGTCAGTGCATTGACGCTTAGCGGATTTTATGGCGACAGCGGAGACCACATCGAACCGCGTGACATGGTCACAACCACCATCATCTCTACTGGGGATGGGGCAGGCAACTACGGCTCTTTGCTTGCTTTAACACAGGAGGAGAACGAGCGGCTTGAGAAATTCGAAAATCGAATCTCGACAACGATCGACGTTCAGGATGGCGGCGTGTTGTTCCTCCGCTCCAATCTTGGGAAGCTCAACGTGTCGACTCACGATAAAGCGACCGTTGAAATGAAATTGAACCACACTGTGGCTGCCGCTGACAAGGAAATCGCAGCCAAGATTTTCAAAGCATTGAAAATGAACTACGAGATCGATGCCAAAGAGATCGAAGGCAAACTCCGCGACGGAAAAGATGCGGCAATCATCGCCAAGTTTCCAATTCAAAAACTAACCCAAAAAGAGATCGACGCCGCAGAAGATCTGGATGAGCTCAAAGACGCTTTGCTGATCCGTAACAACAGCCACCACAGCAACGCTGAGTTCAACCTTTTCGTTCCTGAAACGTTCAGCTTGGATCTCGTAACTTCCGCGGGGCCAATCAAGTCCACCGAAATTGATGGTTCTGTCAAACTGACGACGCATGGCGGCAACATCGAGATTTCGAACGTTTCAGGCACCGCCAACATCATGTCTCATGGTGGCAACATCCAGGCAGGGAATATCGGCAGCGACACGAACATCGAAACTCACGGCGGACACATTGTCATTTTGGATGTTGACGGGGAATTCTTGGCAACGACACATGGCGGCCGAATTTCCGCAAGGCACGTCAATGGTGCTGCCGAAGCGATGACTCATGGTGGAAAGATAGAATTTATCGAAGCGAGTGGTCCAGTTAAGGCCGAAAGCCGCGGAGGTCGAATAACCATCTTGAAAGCTCACGACGCAGTCGTCGCCGAAGCTCACGCTGGAAAAGTCGAAGTCAATTTCGTCGATCAACCGAAAGGTGATTCAAAACTGAGCTCTCATTCAGGCTCTGTCCAGGTCGGATACATCGAAGGCATAGGATTCGACATTGAGGCCTCTTCGAGCAACGGCAAAATTTCCGGGGCGTTTCTAGACGGAAAACGAATTGAAGGTTCCATGCAACACGAGCTCAATGATGGTACTGCTAAATTGCAGATCACGTCTGAGAATGGATCAGTGAAGTTTACCGTTATCAAAGAAGACGAGTTGGATGAACATCAAGATACGGTCAATGAATTCGAAACCGCTCAACTCGCCTTCCAAAAAGCTTACGAAACACACATGGCTGGCAAGATCGATGAAGCAATCGAACTTCACAAGGCTGCAGCTCAGTACGAGTCAACGAAAGTGTTGGCGACGTACAACCTTGGTTGTGCTTGGGCGCTCAAGGGTGAGAAAGACCGAGCTTTCAAAGCTCTGAATCAGGCTGTCGACTTTGGGATGGACGATGTCAGTCAGTTTGACGGTGACAGTGATCTAGATTCGTTGCGAGACGACCCTCGCTACGAGGAAGTGATTTCGCGCGTCAAAGCAATGTGGAAGAAGAACCAGTCGTCTGCAGAAACGGCAAAAGAGTTGACACGATTGGTTTCCCGCGGACATTCAATGTTCCACTCGGAGAAGTTTGACAAATCGGAAAAGGTGTTTCGAACAATCCTCGAACTTGAGCCGAAGAACCTCGAGGCAGCCTACATGCTCAGCTCAAGCATCCATGCTTTGGGAAAGCTGGATGAAGCACTTGAGCTTCACAAGATTGTTGCTAATTCAGATAGCTCCGAGTTCGCGAGTAAGGCCATATACAACATTGCGTGTATTTGCTCTTTGAAAAAGGACACTGACGGTGCAATCGAACATCTAAAGAAAGCAATCAACGCCGGATTTGTCGACATCCAACACATGAAACACGACGAAGAATTGGCGAACATTCACGACGACAAGCGATTCGAAGAATTGATCGCTCTCGCGAAGGAACTCGCTAAAGAGAAATCGGACTGCACCTGTGAAGAGGAAGATGAAAACATCACCAGCGCAGGTGACACGGAATTTTAGTTGTCTGAGATGGTTACATTCTTCATTTGATTCACCATCAAGACCTAAGGCATGAAACTCCAGAACAAGATTCTTTTCGCGATGACATTGAGCTTTTTCGCTGGTACAGCTCTCTCAAATTTGCCAGCTCAAGATCATCTGGCTCAAGACACTACGGCGATTGAGAAATTTGAAACTGGATTCGCTTCCGGGACGCGATTCAAATGTGATCCGACGCAGACGATTCAGCAACGCATGGAGCACTACGGCGTACCGGGAGCTTCCATTGCAGTCGTCAAGAACAACAAAGTGATCTGGAGTGAGGGTTACGGCGTGATGGATGAAGCTGCTCGATCGGTCGCTCGAACTTACAACTGGCACAACTTTGCTTTGCCTGTATATGAGAAGCTGGCCGTCACCGAAGCGCAGATCGACGAACTCTCCGGGCGATACGATCATTCAGGAAACTTGTTGAAAGTCTATCGCGGCGATGACGGCTTGATGTTGGAAGCCAGTGGCAGTGAGCCAATTCAACTTCATTGTGTCGGCGACAATCAGTTTGCGTGTGAAAGCATGGAGGACCTGTTCTATTTCTCGGCAGATGGACTTTCAATGAAAAAGCCGTGGGACAAGAAGGCTGCCCCTTCAAATATTGCTCAACGTATGGCGGAAGGCGAAAAGTTGCCAGTTGAATGGGTGCTGGAAGGGGACTTTGAAAAAGCGTTGGCAGGATATCAGAAACTGAAAGAGTCAAACCCAGATTCACCGACGATCAACGAAGAGCGTCTAAACGGTTTTGGGTATCAGCTCTTGGCGAACGATCAGAAGAAGGAAGCACTCAGCGTCTTTCGGATCAACACGATGCTCTATCCGCAGGCTTTCAATACCTTTGACAGCCTCGGAGAAATCTATCTGATGATGGGAGAAAAAGAACTGGGCATTCGCAACTATGAAAAGTCACTGGAACTAAATCCGGAGAATGCCCACGCGGCGGATGTACTAAAGCAGGCCCAGAATGCCGCTGGCAAATAGCATAACTGCGACTTCATTTAGCTAGAGTCGCAAGACTTCAGGCGTCTAATGAGAGTTTGGCGACTTGTTAGCCTATGCAGCTCGTGAACGAGTGGCATTGGTTTCCTGATTGAGCGTTCCGACTTCCCGATTGAGTGTTCCATAAAGTGGATCCAGTGGAATCGCTTCTTCAAGTTGAGCCAAATGCTCGAATGCCGACAGCGAGACGTCCATGAAGATCCATTTCTGTCCGCCAAATTCGCAAACGCCACCGCCGGTTCCGCCGAAATGATCGTAGCGCACGCGATAGCCCAACTGCGATGCCACTTCCAACCACGATTCAACTTGTTCAAGCGTGCTTTTTTTTCGTGGTTGATTTTGATTATTCATGGCATTTTTGGGGCGATGTAAAAAAGCTCTAAAGTTCAATTGCTCGGTGGTCAGTTGGGGTAAGTCAAACTGGGATGCACAGGAAGCCATTGTTCCCTGAAATGTATTTTTTCAAACTGATCGATTAACAGTCCGATAGTAGAGAAAAGTACCCGATGCAAAAAGTGCATTCCGCGTCCCGCCGCACAATCCACTTGCTACCCCACAAATACCACGGAAAAGACCATCGTGAACAATTGCCAGCAGACCGAAATTAATGCAATCCGTGAAGAAAATGCTTCACTACGCAAGCAGCTAGAACGCTGTCAGAAAATGACTGCTTTGGGTGAACTGGTCAGCACGACGACTCACGAGTTCAACAACGTCCTGATGACGATCATGAACTATGCCAAAATGGGCATGCGTTACGACGACAAAGAAACTCGCGACAAGGCATTTGACAAAATCAGCCAAGCCAGCAATCGAGCTGCCAAAATCACAAACGCGGTGCTCGGCATGGCTCGCAACCGCAGCGAACACTTTGAGCAAACCGATCTAAAGCAAATCATTGATCAGACAATGGTTTTGTTGGAGAGAGAATTGCAGAAGTATCGTATCGCCGTTGAAATGGATTTAGGTGAAAGTGTCCCTGAAGTTTCAGCTATCGGAAATCAGATTCAGCAAGTGCTGTTGAATCTTCTGATCAACGCCCGGCAAGCCATGCCCGAAGGTGGTCGTTTGCTGATCTCGCTTCAACATGATCAAGAATCAAAATCGGCTCATCTTTCAATCCGTGACTTCGGTGGTGGCATGGATGCTGAAACGATGCAAAAGATCTTCGAGCCTTACTTCTCGACGAAGGATGGTCCTGATGAGTCCGGCAAGGGTGGGACTGGCTTGGGCTTGGCAGCGTGCAAAAATATCATCGAAGCTCACGGCGGCAAGATCCGTGTAGAGAGTGCCATCGGACAGGGCTCAAAGTTCGTCATCAAACTTCCAGTCGATCGTCAAAAGTCACCCGTGAAGGCAGCTCGTGGAATTGCAGGAGCGATTTCACACATGAACGTCGGCGTGTCGGCGATGCAACAGACGTAGAGCATTGCATGTAGTTCGCAGTGACCGCCTTCAGGTGGTTTGCATTGAATGAACTGCCCCTTAAGCGAAAACATGCCTGAAGGCATCAACTACGAAACATCATGTAATGATGTTGCATGTTCTGAGGAAATTTGGACTCGGGCTTCATTGATTTTTCAGACTCGATATGATCTCCTGATGCGAATCTATTTCGCAACTCAAACTTAATATCAAGATGCCTGAAACATTCTACGCCGTCTCCGAATCTGATCACAACGCTCTCGTCGCTGCCGCTTACATTCATCGTGGCTACAGTGAAGAAGAAGGCAACGCAGCCGCCAAGTTCGCTGCCTATGCCAGCCACCACGGGATTCGAACGCACAACGCACTCAAGGCTTTGCATCTAGATGAGCTGTTCGGTTCAAAGTCACACGGCTGCGTGCCCAACGCGACGATCGAAAAGCAGGAATCCAGATTTGCGGCGTCAGAAATTTGGAACGCCAACAAAAAGCTTGGCCAGGCGACGGCCTACGAAGCCATCGAAACGGCGATTGAGCTGGCGGACAAGTATGGCGTCGGACAAGTCTCCGTCGACAACGCGTTTCATTATCTTTGGGGTGGCGGCTACGTGATGGACGCTGCGAAGCGTGGCTACATCGCGTACACCAACTGCACCGCTGCACTCGCGGAAGTCGTCCCTTTCATGGGTAGCTTTCCAACGCTGGGAACGAATCCGCATTCGTGGGGTTTTCCGACCGTCGACGCAATCGGCTTCCCCGTAGTAATCGATTGGGCAACTTCGGTTGTTGCGATGGGACGCGTCCAGCAATTGAAACGCGAAGGCAAAGCACTCCCACCGGATGCCGCCGTCGACGCCGATGGAAATGTGACCACCGACGCGAACAAAGTTAACGCCCTCACGACTTTCGGCCGCCACAAAGGTTACGGACTCTCTTTGATCAACGAATTGATGGCCGCTTACATCGGCGGATCATTGCCGACGCTCCGCTCTCGCTGGGCTGATAAATCAAAAGAGAAACACACTTGTGCGTTTTACTTCCAGGTCATTCATCCGGACGCCGTCAGCAACGGAGATTTCGCACTTGGCCGTTCTCAAGCCGAAAACGTAAAAGCCGTATTGGATGATGTGGCAGGTCACGGGAATGACAAAGTGATCTTCCCCGGACAAATCGAAGCGGCTTCGGCTGCTCGCAGCGTCGATAACGGCGGGCTCCTGTTCTCCAAAGCGGAAATCGAAGAGTTCAACGAAGTTGCCATCGAATGTGGACGCGACGCTTGGTCGGTCGATCAACTTAAGGCCGTCGAAATTTAGCGAAACCGTCGTCGTTCCTGTCTAAGCACGCGCATTGGCCATCATCTTCGCTTAAAGATAATGGCCTTTGTGTTGTGAGCTACGCAGCCCGTCGGATCGAAGTTTCGCCGGGAAGCAAAATACTGCTGAGCGATTCGACGACGTATCGTTGCTCGGCGAGCATCAGTTCTGGGAAGATCGGAAGACTCAGTACTTCGCCCGCGGCCTTTTCAGTTTCCGGCAGATCACCAGTTTTGTAACCGAGTTTCGCAAAGCATTCTTGTTGATGCAACGGAACGGGATAGTAAACTTCTGCTCCAACGTTTTTCTGCGCCAGTTTTTGACGAACTTCGTCACGCGTCAAATCGCTACTAACGCGAATGGTGTACTGATTCCAAACGTGACCAGCACGCACATCACACACTGGTGTCGTGACACAATGGCTCAGCCCCGATTTGGCGAACAGACGATGGTAGTTGGCTGCGTTTTCTCTTCGACCGAAAGAGATCGAATCAAGATGTTTCATTTTGATGCCAAGCATCGCCGCTTGGATCGAATCCAGACGACTGTTGATGCCAACCTCTGAGTGATAGTAACGCGGACGCATGCCGTGATTGGCCAGTAGTCGGAGCCGATCCGCAACGCCATCGTCGTTTGCCGTCAACATTCCTCCGTCGCCAAACCCACCTAGGTTCTTGGTCGGATAAAAGCTGAAACAACCGACGTCGCCCATGCTTCCGCAAGCCTGTCCGTTCCATTTCGCGCCAATCGATTGAGCGCAATCTTCGACGACCTTCAGACCGTGACGCGATGCGATCTCCATGATCGCGTCCATGTCCGCACATTGCCCGAACAAGTGAACCGGAATGATGACTTTGGTTTTGTCTGTGATCAAAGATTCGACATGAGTCGGATCGATGTTGAACGTTCCTGGTTCGATGTCGGCAAAGACCGGAACGCCACCAAGTCGATCGATGGCACTGGCAGTGGCAAAGAAAGTGAACGACGGGCAAATGACTTCATCGCCGGGTTCGATTCCGACAGCCATCAGCGCCAAAATGAGAGCGTCACTCCCAGAGGCACATCCGACACCATGTTTGGCGTCGCTGGCGTTGGCAACGGATTGTTCCAATGCCTCGCAGTGTGGTCCTCCAATGTAGCGACCCGATTCGAGGATCTCATTGAAGACTTCCTGAAACTCTTGCTTCAACAGGTCGTTTCCACGCCCAACATCGAGCAATGGAACGGACGTGATTTGATTTGATTTAGTGTTAGATTTCGCGTGATCAGCGAACTTTATTGACGTGGGGTTACCCATTTCCACCTTGCCTCCTTGCAATGGTTGGTCTGTTGAGGGCGTAAAGTATTGAGCTACCGAATTTGCGTCAATATGAAACAGAGGCATGTTCGACGTCGAACACATTTGTCACGCTAGCGTTTTGACACAGAAGGTTCGCAGGACATCATCAACCCTCTCCTTAGGCCTTAGGCTCCAACCCTCCCAGCGGGCCGGAGGGGAGGGTGATGCAGGTAGCTTCACTCGCTCTCGCGCTTTTTGAAGTTGCACAAATACGAGCTCGAAGGGCGCTAACGCGAGCGAGTGGTTTTTGTTGTTTCAAAGCCAGAGCCCTGCAGAAGTGTGCAACTTCAAAACTCGCGCTTTGGGTTTGTGTTAGGTTCGTTCGATTGTTCGAACCGTTTTGCAATGCTATCCCAGATAGCCGGCGATCAGCGTTTCCAGCTTGACGATATCCGCGGAGAATTTGCGGATCCCTTCGGCAGTCTTTTCAGTCGCCATGGCATCTTCGTTCATCAAGAACCGGAAGTTCTTTTCGTCGCAATTTACTTTCGCGATGTCGAGCGTGTTCGAATGAGCTGCGTCGAGCTTTTGCGAAATGTCACTGTCGGCGTTTTGCAGTTGTTCCAAAAGCTTCGGGCTGATCGTGAGCAAATCGCAGCCAGCGAGTTCGATGATCTGACCGATGTTTCGGAAACTGGCTCCCATGACTTCAGTTTCATGGCCAAACTTCTTGTAGTAGTGGAAAATTTCGGTGACCGATTGCACGCCAGGATCTTCGGCGCCGACGTAGTCCGTTCCAGTTTCTTTTTTGAACCAGTCGTAGATTCGGCCGACAAATGGCGAAACTAGCTTGATGTTGCCTTCAGCACAGGCAACCGCTTGAACTAACGAAAACATCAGCGTCAGGTTGCAGTTGATCGATTCTTTTTGCAGGATCTCCGCTGCCCGGATGCCCTCCCACGTCGATGCGATCTTGATTAGGACTCGTTCGCGTGAAGTGCCTGATTTTTCGTACAACGCGATCAGTTCGCGAGCCTTGTCCACAGTTCCTTGAGTGTCGAATGATAGCCGTGCGTCGGTTTCGGTAGAGACTCGTCCTGGGACGATCTTCAGGATCTCGTTGCCGAATGCGATCAGCACGCGATCGATGGCGGCATCAACATTGTCGGCACCGCTGATAGCTTCCTTGACCAACGATTCGTATTTGGAATCTTTGACCGCGGCGAGAATCAAAGACGGATTCGTTGTCGCGTCTTGCGGTTGGTACTCAGCCATTGATTGAAAGTCACCCGTGTCGGCAACGACTTTAGTGAACTGTTTGAGTTGGTCGAGTTGATTCATGGTTGATCCTTGGTTTGAGAGAGACTGTGAAATTGATGTTCCAATAAAAGCCCGAAGCGGAAGCGAGTGGTTGGTCGCATTCGTTGATCTGCGTTGTCATGTAGACAGGTTTTAAGGTCGTTCAGCGAACCACTCGCTTGCGCTCTTGCGCTTCGGGCTTGCACTTGCAGTAGGACTCTAGTTGCAAAGGAAATGACAGATGTCGCCATCCTGAACGACGTATGCTTTCCCTTCGACTCGCATTTTACCTGCGTTCTTGATTTCATTTTCGCTGCCATGTTCGACAAGATCATCCAGCGTGAACACGTTGACGCGAATGAATGATTTTTCAAAGTCCGTATGAATCACGCCCGCGGCCTGCGGAGCAGCAGTTCCGACCGGAATCGTCCAAGCTCGAACTTCTTTCTCGCCGGCAGTGAAATAACTCTGCAAGCCAAGCGTCTTGTAAGCTTCACGAGCCAGCGCGTTGAGTGCTGGTTCTTTCAAGCCGTAAGCATCAAGCATCTCGCCACGTTCTTCGGCAGGAACTTCCGCCAGCTCTGATTCGATGCTCGCACAAACGGCAACAAAACCTGCCCCAACACTTGTTGCGTATTCGCGGACTTTCGTGGCAAGTTCCGAACTGCCATCGACATCCGATTCAGAAACGTTGGCCACGTAGAGCAGCGGCTTGAGCGTCATCAAACCGAAACTGCGAATTAGAATTTCTTCGCTGTCGATCAACTCCAGCTTCCGCAATGGCGATTCGGTTTCCAGATGAGCCAAACATTTTTCGATCACAGCAAGTCGAGCGATAGCTTCCTTGTTCCCGCTGCGGGACGTCTTTTGAGCTTTCGTACGAGCCGTCTCCAGCGATTCCATGTCGGCCAACATTAGCTCCATCTCAATCGTCTCGATGTCAGCCATCGGATCGACTTGGCCGCTAACGTGAATCACATCTTCATCGACGAAGCAACGAACCACTTGCAGGATCGCATCGACGGCGCGAATGTGGCTGAGGAATTTATTGCCTAGCCCTTCGCCTTCGCTGGCACCTTTGACAATCCCGGCGATATCGACCAGCTTCACGACCGCCGGGATAACTTTTTGGGGCGTTATATAAGTGGTGATTTTGTCCAGCCGATCGTCCGGGACGGTGATCACACCCTCGTTGGGTTCGATCGTGCAGAACGGATAGTTCTCGCTGGCCGCGGACTTGG
>CAZORS010000074.1:0-13156 GCA_964582025.1 uncultured Pirellulaceae bacterium
GAACGTAGCGAATTGCGTAGCCTGACTGGCAACAGTTCGGGTGAAGCTGAGATAATGCCGCGATTCTCTGCTATTCCCCGGAGTCTTGAGACGTCTTGCGACTCCGGCTACGGTTTATTGAACGCAAACACCGGTGCAGTTGCTCTACCGCTCTCAAATGGTTGCGTAAAGATCGAGCAAAAAATTACCGGACAATGTTGGTTAGCTCTTCAAGAATTTCGTCGGCAACGGTGATGGTTCTGGCGTTCGCCGAGAATCCTCGCTGCGCAACGATGAGTCTCGTGAACTCAAGCGCGAGGTCGACGTTGGAGCTTTCTAATTGGTTACCAATGATCTGCCCTCGGCCACCCGCTTGGCCCGTTCCGATTGAAGCGGTGCCGCTATTGACCGATTCCTGATAGTAGTTTCCGCCAAGTCCTTCGAGGCCGTTGACGTTTGGGAACGTCGCGATCGAAAGTTGCGCCAGCGCGAACGACTTACCTGTGGACGAAAGTCCGGATAGCTCGCCGTTGCCATCGACGGCAATCGAAACCAGCGATCCGGGAGGCGAACCGTCTTGAACAATGGTTGCCGAATAGTCAGTCGCCATGTGTGTCATGTTGTCGAACGAAATTTGAATTTCCTGAAGCTCCTCGATCGTGTCGAATTGAAACTGGAGGTCTGTGTCTCCGTCACCTTCGGCGCCGGCGATTGAAAATGTGCCATCTTCATTAAAGAAAATATTCTCAACTCGAGCGTCAAGCACTTCTCCAGAATCCGTTTCCAGTGTCGCGGTGATGTCCCAACTGTTGGTGCCTTGCTTGGCGAAATTGAAATTCACTCGATGGTCGACTCCACGTTTGTCGTAGACTTCTGCGGATACATCAAAGGTGTCTCCGTTGCCGCCTTCGTTGGAAACGACCATCGAAGTTCGTACGAATTGAGTGGAACCAATGTTTCCGTCAGCATCATCAATCGAAAGGCTCGCAAACGCCGCTCCGGTTTCATCGGCGGTGACTGTAAGCGTTCCATTTGGAGACAATGTTGCCACTGCGCCGTCGATGACCGCATTGATTCCGTCAACGATGTCTTGCAGCGTTGCGGTGTCCGCGGCGATCGTCGTTGCGTAAGGTGTTCCATCAGGGTTGGTCCCTGCAATTTCAATCGTATCTCCCGGTTGGTAATCATCGATATTGATGCTCAAGTCGTTCAGCAACGTCGCTCCCGTCGCCGGCCCAGTGTCTGTTGCGTAGGGCTCGGTGGAACTGATGATCTCGAAAGTTGGTGGAAGAGAAGATGATGGAAGATTTCCAGAAAAATCAACCTCCGTCGTTTGGATACCTGGGATCGCGGATCCAAGCGGAACACTAATTGAGTTGTCACCTGTTACCTGGAAACCAAAATTTTCGTCGCTTCGTTCACCCGTGTCGCCCGTTCGCTGAACTCGGAAACCTGTCGCCGGATCGATCAGTTTTCCCGCAACATCCAACGAGAAGGAACCGGCTCGCGAGTAGACGTCTTGGTCGCTGGTTCCTTCCAAGACGAAAAAACCGTCGCCTTGAATCGCGAAATCGAGGTCCTGCCCGGTACCAACAAGTGCACCTTGGCCGAAACTCCTAGTAAGCGTACTTACTCGAACACCAGATCCCAGCTGCTGTGGGTTGATGCCTCCAATACTGTCGTTAGCTCCAGATCCTGCTTGAATCGTATCGTAGATCAAATCAGCGAACTGTGCGCTCTGCGATTTGAATCCAGTTGTGTTAAGGTTTGCGAGGTTGTTGGCGACAACGTCGAGTTGTTGCTGGTGTGCTCGAAGTCCAGAAACTCCAGTACCTAATGCGCTCATAGTTCTTTATATCCAAAGTTGTTAGCAGAAATCCGATTCATTGACACTTGTCTTTAAACGGATTGTTTCTTTTTTTGATTCTTGCGTTCGCGTCAAACAGCTGAAACTCGCAAGATGTCGGCGATCGACACGGTGTCATCTCCAACCCGCAGGTTGATTGCAGCACCGGCAGCAACCAGTTCGTCAACTTGTCCATTTTTCAGTTCGCCAGTGATGTTGTCTTGGTATTCCACGTTCTTTCCAACCAAGTCCACACCTTGAGTGATTTCTTGTAGACGAAGCATGTCTTCGAATGACGTGTTCAGTTCTTCGACGCCTTCGAGCATTGAAAACTGTGTCAAATCATTGATCAATCCTTCTTGGTCAACGGGGTCAATCGGATCCTGATTTTGAAGTTGAACGGTAAGTAATTGTAAGTAATCAACTGTTGCTGATTGAGCTGTAATGCCTGATGACATATTGATTTCCTTTTTCTAAGTGACTCTTGAATTTAATTGGATGTGATTTGTGTTACGCGAGAAAATTGACGCCGCTGCTGCCGGAACGGACTGTGAAAGTGGTTTCCGTTTCTGACTGCGAAGTTCTGTATTGCTTGGGAACAGGCGATTGCTCATCTTGATCGGGGTCATTCTGTTCCGAACCGCCGTGCGAAATGTCGACCGTGGTTTCCCCGAACCCAAGATCTGATAGAGCTTCTTGAAGAAAGTCCTTCTCTTGTAGCAGAAGTTCTGTCGAATTGAATTCAGTTGCAACGATCTGTGCAATCACATGGTCAGATGACTGCTCGACCGTGATTTGAAGCCGTCCGAGTTCCGGTGGGTGTAACTCGACTGAGATTGTTTGCCGCGGCTCGTCAACGAACGACGTGAACTTTGTTTGGATCGCGTTGGCCGCTTGCAGCGTTGCAGGGCCCGGCAAGAACTGATTGGCGTTAACGCTTCTTGCAATCGAATTAGCGGCCGGATTGAAGGTTGCTGAATCGGCTATGTTTTGAGCAAGGTTGACAGCCTCTCTGGATTCCACTGCAGAAGAAGTGGCGGGCTGTTCGTTGACTATTCTTGGAGCCCTAGTGACTTCGGATTGTGCAGGCTCTGTCGTTTCCAGATTCGATACGGTTTCGGTCACGGATTCTGAAAGCGTTTCTCCGTCACCCTCGCCGCTTTGTCCATCCTGTGAAAGGCCGTCTTGCAAAAGTCCATCTTCGATGCCTTCGTCCGATGCAGCGTCCAGTTGTTCAATTTCCGACGTCGCATCAACTTCTACAACGTTGGACCTTTCACTTGTATTTGCTGTTGGGGCAATCGCTTCCGTTTGGACAGGAGCAAACTCATCTGGTGTGTCAAGATTCTGGCTGATTGGTGTTTGTTCTGTGGAAACGGTTTCCACTGGAAGGACCTCGATGGTTTCAACTGCTGGATCGATGACGACAGTTACATCTTCTGTTGTGGGGGCGACCAAGTCTGAAGCAAGCAAAGAAATTGCATCCGTAATGCTTTGAGGTGCAACTTCTGCCTCCGGCGTCGTTGGCTCAACGTTGGCGCCTAATAGGTTCAATTCAGGATCTTGCACTGCGGCGTTTAACAGATTGAAAGCAAGGGTTTCAAGATCGTCCGTTTCTTGAATTTCGTTGTCCGTTTCCGGTTTGGGTTGTTCGACGACATCTTCTTTCGGCGTCTCAACATCCTTGAGGACCGCTTCGAAGGAGCGATCCTTCTGTTTGGTCGGCTCATGGTTGTCGTTTATTTTGCGCGGTGCGTCTGCAGTCTTGGTGCGATCCGGCGCCGGCAAGATATCAATTGGATTGATTGGGAGACTGTTCACTTTGATCACTCACTGTTTAGGGGAGATGACCGACAGGGAAAGCAAATCCAATGCCAAAGTGAAAGGTAATGCCATTTGGAAAGACGTAACGATTGTTACGTCGACTCAGCTATTCAACCGCGACAATGCGCAAAGTCGATGCTGGTTCTTCGCGATCAATGGGGAAACGTTTTCTTTTGGTGGTGAACGTTTTTCCCCTCGCGGAAGAGGGCTGACAGCACTGGGAAGTCAGGCTGCTTTGGGGCGGGCAACGTTGGCTTCGGTTTCGTTCTCTGATTCCTCGCGATAGATTCGAAGCTTGTTCGTTAACGTTCTAGTCGAAACGCCAAGCTTTTCAGCAACGACACGTTTATTGCCGTATTTTTGCAACGCTGCGATGATGATTTGTTTTTCAATGTCGGCGAGCTTAGTTTGCAACCATTGCTCAGGCATTGAAGCAGTTTCTCTCTGGGCTGACTGGGTCTTGAGCGCGTCGAGGCAATCGACATCAATGAGTGGCCGCGTCGTGAGTATGCAGGCTCGATGGACAAGGTTGCGAAGCTCCCGGACGTTCCCCGGCCAATCGTGTTGTGAAAGTTCTTGCATCGCAGCAGCCGTGAAACCTTGAATGCGAATCTCATTTTCGTCTTGAAATCGATTCACAAAATGCATCGCCAGCAGCGGAACATCGATCAGTCGCTCCCGAAGAGAAGGGATTTCGATCTGCACGACGTTGAGCCGGTGATACAGGTCAAGTCGAAAGTTTCCACTATCGACTTCACGCAGAAGGTTTCGATTTGACGTTGCGATGACTCGTACATCGGCTTGAATTGACTCATTGCTACCGACGCGTTCGAATTCGTTCTCTTCGAGCACTCTCAGCAGTTTGGCTTGGGTGCTAAGCGGAATTTCAGTGACTTCGTCCAACAGTAGCGTGCCGCCATGAGCCAATTCAAATCTGCCGATCCGAGCTTGGGCCGCATCGGTGAAAGAGCCTTTCTCGTGTCCAAACAATTCACTTTCTATCAAGCTCTCCGGAAGCGCGGCGCAGTTGACACGGACAAAGGGATTCTTCGAACGTTGACTAGCGTGATGGATCAACTGAGCAAACAACTCTTTCCCGGTGCCACTTTCTCCTGTCAGCAAGACTGACGCGGAACTGTTGGCAACTCTCGTGGACAATTTGGTCAATACGCGAATCTTTGAAGACTGCGAAATCAACGTTGGAGGTTTTGGTTGCATATTGGGCATAGCGTTTCAGAGTTCCAAGCGATGCTCAATATTTCTACCTGAGAAACGGGAGAGGTGTTGAGCACTTCAAGGATTGAATTAGTCAAGGATTTTGATTACACAAAGTTATCGTGTTGCTAATGCTGTTGCTTCGAGTAGGCAGATTTCATTTTCACAGCTCGTACACCTTCGCGAATGACGGGAGCAAGTTTTTCTTTTGAATCGATTGCTTCTTTTTCCAACGCACCAATTCTTGGGATCAACGTTGTGACGATTTGAACGGTGCGATCGATGATTTTTTGCGTTGCTTCAGGCATCGATTCTCCCTCTGCTTGAAGCGAATCACGAAGTGGCTGAATTTGATGTTCTGTCTGTTTCACCTCTAAGAGCAACGCTCGGATCGATTCAAGTGTTTCGGTAGTCGCGGCAACGTCTTTGTTCGCGTAAATTTGGTCGACGTTTCGTTCCACAACCTTGTATTGATTCTGGAGTTGCAATGCCAGAACGTGGAACTGTTCGAGATTACTTTTTGACATGCTTATCCGCCGTTTCAACTAGTGAACTGATTTCGGTTTCCATTTTTTCGAATGTCGACTTTGAATGCGACATCATCTCCAAGTGCTTAAGCCATCGTTGGGAAGGCTTCGTTAGGTTCGGTGCCTGATCTTGATTCGCGACCTCGCGATACAAACTGATGGCGTCGTCCCAGTTTCCAGCTCGCCGGTGGCAACTGGCAATCATAAAATCGAGCCACACGGCCTCTGTTGCGGAAATTTCATTGCGGTCAACTTGTGTGTACGCCTCGAGCGCCGTCTGCAGTTGTCCAGTTTGAAACAGACTGTTGCCAAGTTCGAACAGGTTGACTGGGTTCGGGAAATCACGATCAGCAACCAGCTCGGAAGCGGTCGCATCTATCTGTTCCGACAACGGCGGTGAAACGGTTGCGGATTCGAGCCCCACAACTTGCTGCTGATTTGGTAACGTTGCCGGTCCGGGTGGCGTTTCAGGATTCGGCTTTGTCTGGGCAAGGAGACGGGCGGCCTCCGAGATCTTCTTTTGGTCGTCAATTCGCTTCCGTTCGTAGATCCGCTCTAACAGTTCAATTCGCTCGACGATGTCAGCGGTGGTTTCTTGTCCGCTATTGGTAGTAAGTTCGGGTTTCGAAGGTCGCAGATCCGCTAACACTGCTTCTACTGAAAGCCGTTGGTCCTGCCAATTCGGTTGGACTCCTGAGTTTGCTGACGGTTCAATCGCACGAGTAAATCCCTGTAGTTGCCGAGTCTCTTGCTTCAACGCGTCGAGTTTACCTTGTAGTTCTTGTCGCGAAGCATCTGAGGTTACGTCTTCCTGGAACACGATTCTGGCAACAGTTTTTCCATTTTGTTGCTGTGCAGCGACCGATCCGGACGAAGCGAAAGCAACGCAGATAATTGGAATGCAAATTTTCTGAAGTTGGATCATTGTGTTGGAATCAATTCACCGTAGTTTGCAAACTTGCTGGTGAGGCATTTTCCTTTGACTCGAAGTCTGCTTCTTGTGGCAAGATGCCAGAAAAGCAAACTGCGGCAATCTCGTGTCGCCCCAGTCGCTGGTAAGCTCGGCCCATTATCGACAAGGTGTTTGCTTTCTGCTCCTCGGTGATATTCTGTTGCCATATTTGTTGGCAATATGCCAAACATCGTTCTAGTTGTTTTTGCGATAGGGCAATTTCGGCCAATTTGATTTGAGCCAAAATGCTGGTTGCGTCAGGTTCACCATCCAACAATGTTTCGTAGTTCTTCGCAGCATCCGCGAGTTCGCCAGAACGATATTGATTTGTCGCTAGTTCGAATGCGACACGTCTACGCCAATGTAGATGGGGAGCTGACTCGAGAGCGAGTTGAAGGAATTCTGTCGATCGACTGCCGAAGCCAACTTCAAAGAATGCTCGGCCGATGATCAGCCTGTCCGTGAATTCCTCCGCGTCACTGGGAGCAATGGCTGCCAACGCGATGACCATGCGTTCACCTTCATTTCGCAAACCTTCGCCAGGCACCATTCCAAGAAAGCGGGCATAAGCGGCGAAAACGGCAGCTTTCTTTCTCTCAGATGGATCGATAACCGCATCGACATTGTTGAACAGAACTCGGTTAGACGAAAATGGATCACTTTCCAGAAGGTAAGCCTTCGCAAGATTCATCGTGATGTCTTGTCGAACTTGCGGATCCCGAGCCAACGAAAGACCACGTGACAAAGCGTAGATCGCCCGATCGGAACGCCCGTGACGCAATTCCAATCGACCAATCCAGCCGTAGCTTTTCGCTTGCAGCGATTGGTTGAGAGATTGATCGACCGTAAAAAACAACCTCTTGATCGCGCTTGCCGGATTTTCATTTCCGACGTCAACGAGTGCCGTGTTGAAACTCAGCTTCGCAGCCAACTCGCCGTTGGGGAAAAGCTTCTCCAGTTCCGAGTATCGAACGGTTGCGGTCTCGATATCGTCATTTTGTAAACTCAAGTTGCCTCTGTGCAACAAGGATGAGTCTCGTCGAGCATCGCGTGGTAAAGACAGTTCAATATTTCGCAATACACGATCTGCAACTTGTGCTAAGTACGAAACTTTGTCGGCTGATGCTTCTGCCTCTTGATAAATGTTGACGGTATCGCCGTCCTGAATCCAAACCAAGCCCAGCGGTGAAAGCAGGTGGTCAAGGACCAGCGCTAACGGCAAACCTGAAACGGATAGTCGCGACATCCTGCCTTCGATTATCTGCGCTGCCAATCTGGAAGGCTCAAAACTTATCATTGCCTGCGACGAATACCGATTTAGGATGTCTTCGATCGGCATTAATGAAGCTGTCGAATCCACCGCGATCAAATTGACATCTGCGGAAGGGCGTTGCAGCAAATCAAACTGAGCAACTGTGGCGTTGGCAGGGGCGGAGCTGAGTTTTGGATCTCCATGCTGTTGCAATATTTCGATCATGGCGTCGATGCTAGGCCCAATCCAATGGTATTCAAGCGAATCCATTGTGCTTTCTGGCTGCTGCCGACTTGCGAAGTATCTGAGCTGGGTAACGCTTCCAAGTTGATAGGCGATTTGAAATTTGACTTCGTCTTTCAACTCTTCCTTAGACGAGTAGCGAAGAAAGAGTTCCGAAAGTAGCTCATGTGCCTGAGCCAGTTGTCCCGTGCTCTGCCACGTCCTAGCCAATCCAGCCAATGCAAGGATGCGAATCATGGATCCGTCGGTCGCGCTGCGGATAGCTTCCTTATATAGGACCTCAGACTTTTTCGTATCGCCCATTTGTTCCGCGGTAATCGCTAATCGTAACAACAAGTCCGCCGGTAAATCAGCTAGGAAGTCATTGGTCGCCTTTACATATTCGCGGCGGGCACCATCGAAGTTGCCAACGAGCAGGCGTTGATCGCCTCGCTCAATGTGGTCCACGTCCAAGTCAACTAGGATCGGATCTTCTTTCGATTCCTGGTCGGTTGACTCAAGCAACTGAGCTGACAAGGGTCTTCCCTCGTTTAACTGCATCAAATTGTTATTGGCTTCATTTTCGATAGGGCTATCCCTCTCGGGGGTGTCTTCAGAACCTAGCCGACTGAACATCACGCCACCGACAACGCCAGCGGTGAGTAGGGTAACTGCCAACCAAACTGCGATGCGGGACAAAATAACACCGCCTTTTGCTTGACAATATGAAGGGAGGGCTATCCCAACGGGCACGTTGATTCGCATCACGTAATGCAATCAGAAAAATCTTCCTGCCCCGTATAACCTTTTCGTCCCGCAATCATTGGGCTCTTTAAGTTTTTGTTAGCAAGTTGCAGCGGGACTCATCGACAACAGTTTTGCAAACCGATTTCAAATGGGACACGAAAATGAAAATTAATGACAGCAATAAGATATTGCGACCACATCTTCAGTCTCAGAATTCGCAAACCAATGTTGGCAAAGTTTCAGGCCAAAAGGTAGGCGGACCAAGTGGGGCATTGACCTCGATTGAGACCAGTTCGGTCGAATCGTTGTACGCCCTAATGGGGAACACTGCAGAAGTGCGAGACTCTCTCGTGCAGGAAATCAAGTTAAAGGTCGAGGCCGGCGAGTATCTCACTCAGAAAGCGGCTGTTGAAACAGCGGATGCCATCCTCAACCTGTAACTAATTCGTTTTTGAAGTTTTTTGGCAAGGATGCTGACTTGATTCAAGGATGTTCTACGATCCTTTTGAGATTCACGAAAGATTATTATGAGCCTATCTATTGCCAACAACGTTGGTGCCCTCAACGCCCAACACAACCTTACCCGTTCTTCTAATAGCCTGAACAAGTCGATCGAGCGTCTGTCATCTGGTTACAAAGTTAACCGTGGTGCCGACGGCCCAGCTGCTTTGGTTATCTCTGAAAAGCAGCGAGCTCAAATCGCTGGTCTTCGTCAAGCGATTGACAACACAGAGAAAGCTGTATCAGTTGTTCAAACCGCTGAAGGTGCACTCAACGAAATCAGTAGTATCCTTGTAAAAGTTCGATCGCTCGCTTTGGACAGTGCCAACGCCGGGGTTAATGACTCGGACGCGTTCGCAGCTAACCAAGCTGAAATTGCTAACGCCCTAGATACGATCAATCGTATCGCAGAGAACACGCAGTTCGGTGAAAAGAACTTGCTTGATGGTTCGGCTGGCGTAACTGGCGTTGCTGACGATGCCGATGTAACGGTCCTGAAAGCCTCATCAGACACCGCAGCTGGGAACTATGATGTAGCAGTAACAACAGTCGGTGAGCGAGCCAATATTACAGCGGGCACGGCCCAAACAGCCGTTCTTGACACCGCTGAAACATTGACCGTCAACGGAGTTGACATTACGCTCAATGCTGGACTCGATCAAACGGCAGTCATCGCACGTGTCAACGAGTTCACCGCCCAAACTGGCGTTACAGCTGATGCGGATTCTGGAGCTTTGCGTCTTCGTTCGGATCAATTCGGAGCAGACGCAGAAATTTCTGTGACTTCAAACGTTGCAGCTGCAGCAGATAGCTCAGGTCTTGGAACTGGCAATCAGACCGATGAAGGTGTAAACGTCGCGGGCACAATTGATGGAGTTGCTGCCACGGGTGTTGGAGCAACTTTAACTAGCACGACTGGTGCATCAACGGGGCTGTCAGTTTCCTTGGCCGCTGCGACAGATCCTACGGATACCGTCACTGGTGCACAAGGTTCGGTTAACGTAACTAACAACTCTTTGGTGTTCCAAATTGGTGCCAACCAAAACCAGACTGCTTCGATCGCGATTAATTCTGTCAAAGCTTCCGGCTTGGGCGTCGGAGTTACTGGCAACCAGTTCGGTAACTTGAACGACATCACTGTTTCATCAGCCGATGCTGCTCAAGACGCTCTTGCGATCATCGATGCAGCTCACGATGAGATCTCAAATCTTCGTGGTGAAATTGGTGCATTCCAATCAAACACCCTTGAGTCGATCGCAAGTAACATGCGGGCAACTCTTGAGAATACTGTCAACGCAGAGTCTGTCATCCGTGACACTGACTTCGCTGAAGAGATCTCAAAGTTCACTAACAGCCAGATTCTGGTTCAGGCGGGAACTTCTGTTCTGTCGAATGCCAATCAGACTTCACAGGGAATCCTGTCACTTCTGCAGTAATCTGAAGCTAGTTTTACGAGCCGCGTTCCCTCGCCAAATCGGAACGCGGCATCGTAATGCGCACTCGGAAGAAATGCTTCTCGACTCAGCGTTTCTTTTTTTCTGTATATCCGCACAAATACATTCTCAGCGAGGCAATCATGGCAGCCTTTACGATTGACGGAATTGTTTCCGGTTTCGATACGGCGTCGATTATTGAAAGTCTTCTTGGCTTTCAAGAGACGCAGATTGCAACCTACAATACACGCAAAGCTGAAATCACAACGCAGCAAAGTGCTTTTAAAGGCATTGAAGCTCAGCTGCTGACGTTCCAGAACACACTTAGTCGATTGAACCGCGTGTCCGGTTCTGTTTTTGATGTCCAGCAATCTGTTTCCAGCGATGAAGACATTCTCACTGCTGCCGCTAGTGGTAACGCCGCAAATGGAACTTACAACCTTACGGTGAATCAGTTGGCGACCGCACACCAAGTGGGTTCCCAAGGGTTTGATGCAACCGATGCTCAAATCGCAACCGGTGAGATCACTTTACAAGTCGGAGACAACGCGTCAACAACGATTACGATTGATGAAAACAACCGAACCGTTGCTGGGCTGGCCAGCGCCATCAATGAGCAGTCGGACGATGTTGCTGCTAGTGTGATTTACGA
Organism: uncultured Pirellulaceae bacterium; assembly: GCA_964582025.1. Taxonomy (GTDB): domain Bacteria; phylum Planctomycetota; class Planctomycetia; order Pirellulales; family Pirellulaceae; genus Mariniblastus. The sequence continues at coordinate 11,151 of CAZORS010000074.1, forward strand.
TCAAGGCTCGGACTCGTATCGACTGTTGTTGGCTTCCTCAGAAACCGGAGTCGAGAATCAGATCTCCATCTCCAGCGATTTCGATACTGGTTCTGGAACCGAGCCTGATTTTAGTGGGGACGCTATTCAAGAAGCGACCGACGCGTTGGTTACGATCGGCAGCGGGCCCGGTGCGATCACTGCCAGCTATTCAAGCAATCAGGTGGAGGACTTGATTGAAAATGTCTCGATCAACCTAGCATCTGCAGACCCAGACAAAGTGGTCACGATTCAGGTTTCTTCAGACAACACGTCTGCCAAAGAGGCAATTGGCGACTTCGTGAACGAATTTAATTCGATCATGGAATTCATTGACAACCAAACCCTGTTCATTCCAGACACCAATCAAGCCAGCCCTCTGCTTGGAAATCGATCAGTTAACGAAATTCGAGATGAATTGCGGCAGCTCGCGATTAACACCGTCCCGGGATTGTCCACCGGCGCAAATCGTCTCGCTTCGATAGGCGTTGACATTAACACCCAAGGGCGACTCCAAATTGACAGTGGCAAACTCGATTCGGCATTCAACGGGGAAATCGAGGGACTTGAGCCTAACGACATTCGCAACCTCTTCGGCCTCAATGGAAGCTCGAACAATGTTGGTATCGAATTCGTTGCAGGTGGTCTTTATACAGAAACGTTTGATATCCCTTACGAAGTAAACATTACCCAAGCTGCAGAATCCGCTTCGATTACTGCTTCGTCAGCCGTCGCTGCGTCAACGGTGATTGACTCAAGCAACAATGAATTTCAAATCACGCTCGATGGCAAAGTAAGCGAAACGCTCACGTTGCAAGAAGGAACTTACACAGCCGAAGAGTTAGCCACGCAACTGCAGTCTGCGATCAACAACTCATCAGAGCTCGGTAGTGGAGGTGTCGAAGTCGCTGTTGAAAGCGGTGGAGAACTGTCAATTACTTCCAACTCCGTTGGCGCGAAATCAAAACTTTCAAGTGTCTCTGGTGCTGCTTCATCGGCTCTCGGTTTCAGCGGTGCTGAATCTGACACCGGTCAAAATGTAGCTGGCGAATTCATTATCGATGGCGTCGTCGAAGAAGCATCCGGCAACGGAAATGTATTGACCGGTCTGTCAGGGAATGAGTTTTCTGCTGATTTGCAAGTACGTGTTTCCCTGACTTCTAGCCAAATCACTGAGGGTAGCGAGGGCGAGATTCAGGTGACTCGTGGCGTGTCTGGTCAGCTTAGCCAGTTGCTGAACAAATATCTTGATACAGAAAACGGAACGCTAAAAGGCATCGATGACGCCTTTGAACAACGGATTCAGGACATTGATGACTCGATTGTCGACGTTGAAGAGATCACGGAATCTCGGCGCGAATACTTGATCGCAGAGTTTACGGCCCTTGAGACAATTATCAATGAACTAAGAACTACTGGCGATTTTCTGACTCAACAACTTTCAACGATTAGCAGCGACAACTAGTCGTCGCTAGGTTTGATTCTATAACTTTTTACGGATTGGTCTCAACTAATGAGCATTGCTGCAAAAAAACTTGGCGCTTACAAGAAACAGAACGTCTTCAGTGGATGGACTCGAATCGACCTGTTGCTGCAACTCTACGATCGCGCGGTTGAGAAAGTTACTGATACAAAGTCGGCAATGGAATCCGGCGACAACGATGGCTACGTGCAAAGCTTTGTCGATTCGCAAAAGACAATCCTCGCCATTCACTCTGGACTCAAGGCTGATGAGCACGACGTGGCATTCAATGTTGCACGCTTGTTGCACTTCGTGCTGCAAAGTCTTGCCGAAAAGAAGTTCGATGACGCAATCAAAGTCCTTAGTGAACTCCGCGATGGATTCAACGCAATTCACATCGAAGCGAATGAACTGGAGGCCTCGGGCCAGATTCCGCCGATGGATCCAGTCGACATGTTTCGCACGCGGGTCTAATTGCAACGGTGTTCTGTGATTCCGTGCAGAAATGGAATCTTCGATCCCACCT
>CAZORS010000074.1:13256-14792 GCA_964582025.1 uncultured Pirellulaceae bacterium
TCAAGCGAATCAACTGCGATGTCGGATGAAGTGAGGCACAGGGTTCGCAACCTCGAAGGTTTGCCACCATTTCCGGCAATTGCTTCGCAAATCATGATGGAGTGCCAGAAGTCAAACGTTGACGCTCGCAGCATTGCACGACTGGTAGAATGCGAGCCAGCGGTTAGTGGAAAGGTCCTCCAGTTGGCCAACAGTCCAATGTTTGGCGCGTCGCGGCCAATTGTGTCCATTAACCACGCAATCGTGTTGCTCGGATTGAAATCCGTTTCTCAAATGGCTCTCACGATCGCCGCGGGGACTATTTTTGAAGGTGGAGCCCCAAATCTTTCGCAGCATCGCAAACAGACGTTTCGGCAATCGCTGGCGTGTGCGATCACGGCCCGCGCTTTGGCAACAGAAATCGATTCCGTCATTCCAGATGAGGCTTTCTTGTGTGGTGTAATGCACGACGTAGGAAAACTGGTTCTGTTCGAAGTCGCAGTAGAACCGTTTTGCCAAATGCTCGAAAGTAATCCGGGCGGCAACACGATTGCTCAAGAGCAAGCTACCTTCGGTGTCGACCACGCAGAAATCGGAAAGCAATGCGGCGCTAAATGGGGCTTTCCATCGCAGATCAATTTGGCAATTGCCGACCATCACAAGAATCTTTCGGAGATCGACGATGCATTGTCGTTGGCTGTGATGGCCGGCAACTATTACTCACAACGTTGGTCGTTAACTGGAAATTCGGAAATCATTCAGCCCGAAATGCCAGAGATTGACGCCGCGTTTAGCCTCAGCAACTTGGCTGAATTGAAGGAAAAATGCCTTGACCAGTACGCAACCGTCATCGAAATCTGCGACGCATAGCATCATGAAAAAACCAATATTTGGCATGGGATTGACGGCGATTCTTGTAATTCCGTTGGTCGTCGGAACTTTTGGATACGTCACCATCGAAGGGTGGCCGGTGCTGGACGGTTTGTACATGTCCATCATTACGCTGTCGACAGTGGGATACGGAGAGACTCAAGAGCTAACCAAGGAAGGTCGAGTTTTTACAACCGTCCTGATCGGAATCTCAATGATGTCGATGGCTTGGTGGACTGCGGGAATTACCAGCATGTTTGTTGGAGGTCAGTTGAGTGGAGCATTTCAAAAACAAAAGGAAGCAAAAATGATATCCCGATTGAGCAATCATACCGTGGTCTGCGGTGGCGGATTGTTTGCCAGAACTGTGATCGATCAGCTCGTCCGCAATGACAAAGATGTTGTTGCGATAATCGGCTGCGAAGAAGAAATTGCATTGATGCGCCGGTTTTATCCGGATCTGTTGATTGTCAAAGGAGACCCAAAATCAGAGATGTCGTTGGCCGATGCGAATACCGTGTCCGCTGAGTATCTCGTGGCAGCCGTTGAGTCTGACTATGACAACTTACTGATCACAATTACGGGAAAAGGGTTAGGGACCGGCGTAAAAATTATTGCGTGCGCCCAAGGAAATGAATTGGCCAGCCGAATGCTCAAAGTAGGCGCGGATCAAGTCGTTTGTCCGTT
>CAZORS010000074.1:14892-23179 GCA_964582025.1 uncultured Pirellulaceae bacterium
TTTCAATTCTTTGAGCGCACAAAAAAAGCCGACTTCCAATGTTGAAGTCGGCTCTGTTTCTTAAGCTTCCAGAGCTTAGCTTCTGCGACGACGGCAGAAACCAGCGAAAGCAATCAAGCCGAGCACTGCAGCCGATGATGGCTCAGGAACAGCAGCCACGGTAACAGTAAGAGCTGGGTCGCCAGGATCAAACGTGTTGCCAACGCCAGAGAACGTAACGTCGTCAGCGTTGTCTGTTGCAGCCAACAGGATCGTGAAATCAGATCCAGCATTGATTTCGCTGACCAACTCAGCTGCCACAGCAGCGAAATTGATTGAGTAATCGAAAGCCACTCCGCCGTTGGTACCGCCGTCAGTAGGGTCGAATCCAAGAGCGTAAGTGCCCAGAGAAGTAAGGCTCGTGAAGCTGGCTGCATCGATACCGCTTGGGTCGTTTGCGCCCGATTCATCGTAAACAAGACCGGCATAATTCGAAGTTCCATCTCCTGCGAAATCATCCGCAGTGAAGTACAACTCAAATTGACTTCCATCGCTGAAGCCACGATCGTTGAATGTCAAAGATAGGTCAACGGTGTCGATGTCCATGATTGCTGCCAAGCCGAAGTCAGCAGCAGTCAAGTTAAATGTTACTGCTCCATAAGACTGGAACCCATCATCGTTTCCTGATCCGTAAAGGTCAGCAGACATGCTGCCTCCATCGGTCTCGATGCGGTCAGAAATTAGGGCAACGTCAGTGGCCGTTTGGGCGACTGCTGATTGCATGCCCGTGAGCACCGCGAGGCCCAAGGCAAGCCATCCAATTTTAGTCATGTTGTTCTTTCGAAAGATGAAACAAAGTGTAGTTAAGGGGCACAAATGACCCTTGATATATCGTGTCTCAGTTTAGTAGCGGCAGAATCAAACAAAAGGTAAAATGTCTCACAATCCGGACGATTGGTCGCATTTGAAGAAATTTTCACGGACTAGAGGATAGAGCCCGGTTGGTACTCAGCAGCTCCCGCGTACGCGGTTGAAACTTCCTTAACCAAGTCGAGAAAGCGATCGACTTGTTGCGTCGCTAGTCCGGTTTTCTGATCGGCCGTGGACATGATCGCATCGAGTTGCCCCTCGTTTAGGGGGATTTCCGGGTCGGCGGCCAGTCGCTGCATCAAGTTATTTTTCTCGATGGTACCGTTGCGAAGATCATTGACGGTTTCAACGGCGTGCTTTTTGATGACATGATGAGCAGATTCGCGCCCGGCACCTGCCTTGATGGCTTCCATCATGACGGTCGTCGTCATCAAGAACGGCATGTAGTGCCCATTTTCAGCAACGATGACTTGGTCGAAAACATCCATCTGATTCAAAATTGTAAGCAGCGTCTCATAGAGGCCATCAAGCGCCAAAAACGCGTCCGGCAGCATGACGCGGCGAACGACCGAGCACGATACGTCGCCTTCATTCCACTGGTCTCCCGCGAGCGAAGAAGCCATCGTCAGATAGCCTCCCAGAATCACGCGAAAACCGTTGACTCGTTCACACGATCGCGAATTCATTTTGTGAGGCATCGCGCTGGAGCCCGTTTGTCCTTTGGCGAATCCTTCGCTGGCGGTTTCGTGTCCGGCCATCAGTCGAAGTGTTTTGCAAAAAGAGCTGGGACCTGAAGCAAGTTGATTGAGGCAGGAAACGACCGCCAGATCGAGACTTCGCGGATAAACCTGCCCGACATTGCTGAGCAGCTTCGGAATGCCGAGATGTTGAATGATTTTCTGTTCAAGATCGAGCACCTTCGAAACATCACCTTCAAATAGTGAAAGTGCGTCCATCTGAGTCCCGACGGCGCCTTTGAGTCCTCGAACGGGATAGGTCGCGATCAGGTTTTCGAGCGACTGAAGGGAAGAGTGTAATTCTTCACCAAACATCGCCATCCGTTTTCCGAAAGTCGTCGGCTGAGCAGCCACATTATGAGTCCGGGCGGCGATGACCAGATCTCGCCACTGTCGGCAGCGATCTCCGATTCGAATTAGGGTCGTGGCGGTCTTTTGAGCAATCAGCTCCATAGCCCGAAAGGTCTGTAATTGTTCCACGTTTTCCGTTAAATCGCGCGAAGTCATCCCTTTATGAATATCTTCATGTCCGGCCAATTCGTTGAACTCTTCGATGCGAGCCTTCACGTCATGCCGCGTAATTCGTTCACGTCGCGCAATTGATTCGGTGTCAATATTTTGAATGACTTTTTCGTAATCCGCGATTGCGGCGTCGGAGATGTCCAGACCGAGCGATTTTTGGGCTTTCATGACAGCGACCCAAAACTGCCGTTCCAGTAGGATTCTACCCTCTGCGGACCAGATATTATTCATTTGGGGCGATGCGTAGCGTTGCGCTAAAACATTGGGAATCATTGAGTTTTTTGCCATTGGGCGGAATCGAAGCGGAACCAACAGTTTGGTGTTTGCGTTTGAGAATACAACCGGGCCTGATTGGCTGACAGGTCGGAGATCCGATCGTTTCTGTTTTGCCGGAAATCCGATACGATATGGGCAGCGTCGCAACGGTTAGGCAACCGTGCGAAACTTGTCCGAAACGCTTACTTGGAGTTTTTGCCTTGCTATCAGATTCCGATAAATTTTGTGAGGTCACACCCGCCAAATCATCTGACTTTAGGCGCTTGGGTGAATATGGAATTCGGCCTCGGCAATGTAAGGAGACATGCGTGAGACTGAGTCGAATTGGACGATTGAAATTGCTGTCGAGTCGTTTCGCATTTTCTGGTTGCTTGTTGTTGGCTTCCCTGGCAACGTTCAGCGCTGTCGCCGTCGCGCAAGACGCGGTTGAGTCAAAGGCGGCCAAAGTCGAAGCTACAGACGAAGTAAAGGAATCGGAACGCCGCTCCACTTCATCACTGCTCCCAAAGTCGACTCGATTTTGGGTTTCTGTTGATGATCTGCGTCGGCTTGAGACCAATCTGGCTAACACGCAGCTTGGGAAACTTTCCCGACAAGCTACTTTGGCTCCATTCTTTTCTAGCTTTGAAAAACAGATTCGCGATTCGCTTGACGACAATGGGATCAAGTTTGGTTTGGATATCGCCAGCGTGGAGATGTTGCAGACGGGCGAGGTTGCGATCGCTGGGGTTCTGCCAGATTTTGCCGAAGGTGAAAAACCGTTGCCTGGTTCGCATGGTGTTGTTGTCCTGATTGACGTTTCGCCTGATATCGTTGCGGCTCAGGAATTCCTTGGCGATGCGGCGAAAAAGATGACCGCCCGCGGTGCCAAGCTCGAGAAGATCCAAGTTGTCGGAACTGATGTCTCGAAGTGGACTGTCGAAGTGAAAGCAGCGAAAATCGCGCGGAACCAGTCATCTTTTGTCACCATCGTCGATGGTTGGTTGCTCGCGTCGGACAACGAATCAATTTTCAGTAACGTTGTTCGTCGAATAAAATCAAAAGCCAATGTGCCAGCGCCTGATGTGTTGTCTGGGTATGAGCCATTTCTAACGGTTCAGGAAAAAACGCGAGTCGACGGCATTAGGGCTGACATGCGTTGGTTTATTGATCCGTTGGGCTACGTGCGATTTGCAGATGTACTGGCTGAACAGAAAGCGGAAATGCGACAGCCAAAGGATCGTCCTTTGGAGGCACTCTCTAAGGAAGGCCTTGATGCCTTGAAAGCGATTGGTGGGTTCGTCAGTTTCTCAACCGGTGAGCACGACGTGTTGCATCGCAGTTTGGTTTACGCGAATCCAGAAAAAGCGAAAGCCGCCCGTCATAAGCGTCTGTTTGCATTGCTCGATTTCGCGCCTGCTGGTTCTTCTGTGGTAGAGCCGCCGAACTGGGTGCCTGTCGGTGCTGCCGGGTACTTTACGGCGACGTGGGATATCAATAAAGCATTCTCAAACATTGGTCCATTCGTGGACACGATCATGGGCAAAGATGCGTTCGAGGATGTACTAAAGGAGATGAAGGAAGTTCCGGACTTCAAAGTCGACATTAAGAGGATGGTGCAGTCTCTTGGCAACCGAATCACCGTTGTGGCGACAACGGAAGAACCGATTGATGAATCCAGCGAGAAAATGTTGGTCGGAATCGAGCTGAATAAGGGCGTTGATGCTGAATGGCTGATTCAAAGCATCGGAAGAGCCGTCAAAGGGAAGGTCAAAAAGTTGGCCGGCTTCACTTGTGTTGTCGATGATCAAGTTGAAACAGCTGAAGAGTCAGGTGGCCTCGAGATTGATATCGAAGGCCTTGATGACGACGAAGACGATGATGACGAGGCAGATGAAGATGCCATTCCTCCGAGAATCACCATTTTCAATCGACGTATCATGGTGATTAAAGATGGCTTTCTGTTCATCTGCAATGACAAAAACTACTTGAAAAAGATTATCTCTCGCAAACCGTCCACGGCATTCGCCGGATCTTCTGACCTGATGCGACTCACTGAGACGCTTGATAAATTGAGCGATTCAAGCAAAGTACGATTTCGTATGTTCAGCCGGCTCGATCAGATGCTGAAAACGAACTACGAAATGATGCGAACCGGAAAGATGGCCGATTCGGAAACTTTCGTGGCGAGGTTGCTGAACAAAGTCTACGGAAAAAAGGCCGGCGGCGATGCGAAGCGAGTTCAGCAGATCGATGGTAGTCAATTGCCATTGGATTACGAAAAAGAAATTGCTCCTTATCTCGGGCAAGCCGGCTGGGTGATGGAGACGGTCGATACCGGCTTGCTTTTTTCCGGCTGCGTGTTGGCAAAAGAAAAAGCCAAAGCAACCATCGCGGAAGCTCCTGAATCGAAATAGTGCGTCAGCTCTAAAACATCTTGCTCCCCTCTCCTCGTGAATTCGGACCTTGTAGCATTCCACTGGGATCAAATGTTGACCGAATTCACGAGGAGAGGGGCCGGGGGTGAGGAGCCTAAATCTTTCATTCGATGACCGTTGCAAGCCGTACAGTAAAAGTAAGTCGATGAAATGTGCCTGGGTACCTTGTATTCCCTCACTCCCAGTCAGATCGCAATGTCTTAATGTCCGAATTTTCGGAGGAGGGGAGCGATCAAGAACTAAAGGGTGCGCCAAAACTGTCACTCTCCGGGTTATGAGAATCGCCAAAGCCCCCGTCAGGGAATGTGTTTGGCAAATTATTGTTTCCCCTTCCAATATTTTGGTTTCAACAGAGAATAACGCCCTGTTTTAACGGCAAACCGCCACGGGTTGTGAATTACTTTCTAGCGACAATCCTTCATTTCAATTCTTTCCAAGCCTTCCCGTGAAAAATCGCTCCAACTTATTGTTTTCTATCGGTATGGCGATGCTGATCATGATCGTCTTGCAGATGGTCTTTCCGGCTCGCAAACCCGTTGCCGAAGAGGGCGGCGATGCAAATGTCGCGGCGAAGCAACTGAACGATGAACCTGCCGATGCGATAAAGGAAGCTGAAAGCGATGCTTCGGAAGACGTAGTCGATGCTCTCGATCGAAAAACGATTGACCCGACGATCGTGATCAAGTCCGACAATGAAATCTTACAGCAAGTCAAAGATGAAACGGCTGGATCGGCGGCGATCAACGCGTACTTGAATCAGCGAAGCTTGACGTCGGTGCGCCAGATGGGCGAATTGGTGACAATTGGTTCGCTTTATGAAACTGGCACCGATCGATACTTGATTACGCTGAACCCTTACGGCGGAACCGTGCGGCGGATCGAGCTAAACGTTCGCAACCCGCGAACCGGAAAGTACAAATATCCTGACTTGCTCTGGAAGGGCGGCTACATCGGATCGCTGGAAGTTCACGATTCCAAAAGCGGTGTTCGTGTTGGCGTCGTCGGAGCGGGAACGCCAGCGGATTTGGCGACTTCGCCGAACAACCAAGGTGGCATCAAAGCGGGCGACATTCTGATTTCGCTAAATGATGAATCGGTCACCGATGCCGAAGAATTTGATCGCATGATGGCGGTCACTCGTCCGGGCGATTCAGCAACCGTCAAAGTGCAGCGCAACGGCACCAAATTCGTCTTCACGACGACGCTCACTGAAAAACCAATCGAGCTCGTTCGCCCGGAACCTGGCGTCCTTGATCCGACCTTTGTTTATGACGAGTCATTTTTGTTGACGCTGCACGTGCCGAGCGAGAATCCTCGCAAGGCGTGGACGGAGATCGATTCTGATATTCGCGAATCGCAGTGGGAAGTCGTAAAAGCAGATTCGCAAAACGTTGAAATGCGGTTTGAGCTTTCGGCCGAGATGTTGAAGAAACATGGCTTGGAAGGACCAATCACGGCCGTCAAACGATTCGGCGTTCCGAAGCTTGATGAAGCTGACGTTAATTCGTTCGATTCGGAGACTTGGCATTGGGATTTCGATTTTGACATTCTCAACGGCTCAGACAAAGCCCAGAGCATTGGCTACGAACTCAAAGGGCCGACTGGTACTCCGTCCGAAACATGGTGGTATTCGCAGAAGACTCATGGCCGAGCGTCGGCACTTTTCAAGATGGCTGGAGCACGTGATGTGCTGGGCTCAACCGAGCACCGTAAGTACCAATTCTGGGGCGGCCCGGAGATCGTCGACGAATCGCTTGAAGATGACGGTGGCCAAACAAGCTTCTTCGCGGACCCCTACAAAGCGATCGAAGATGAGACCGTCAGCGATGTGAAGTGGTTGGGCGTCGATACGCTGTACTTCAACGTCACGATGTTCCCTGAGTTGGGCGATGGAGAAAAATACAGCGTTTTCAGTGCCTTTGCGGAAGTCAATGGAGGACGGGTCAACGGCCAACTGATGGCTCCAAAAATTCCAAAGAACACGCGTGAGCATAAGCTCGTTGATTGCACGTTTCGAGTCTTCAAGACGCTTGCCGTGCCGGCGGGCGGTTCTTCAAATCAACCGTTCAATATTTTTAGCGGCCCCAAAGAGACTGAAATTCTGGAAGTCTACGGTCTAGGTGAGACACGAGCCTTCGGTTGGTTTTGGTGGTGTTCAAAGCCGTTGCTTTGGCTGATGCACGTTTTGTATACGCTGACTTTCAGTATCACTTACACCATTCCGATCATCATCATCACGATTTTGGTTCGCTGTTTGATGATTCCTTTCTCACGTCGTGCGGCACTCAACGCGCAGATGATGCAGTTCTTGCAGCCGCAAATGAAAGCGATCAAAGAAAAGTATCCGGACAACATGCAGCAGCAAGCCGCAGCACAGCAGGAACTGTTCAAGAAACACAACTACAAGCCGCTGGGTGGTTGTTTCATGGGCTTCATTCAGTTGCCCGTTTTCTTGGGGCTCTATCGTGGCTTGTCGCTCGATATCGCGTTGAGAGACCAGCCGCTGATTCCCGGGTTGGAGTGGTGTAGTAACCTTTCCGGTCCGGACCAGTTGATGTATTGGAAGCATTGGCTCCCAACGTGGCTGGGTGAGTCCGGCTGGTTTGGTCCGTTCCTGAATATCTTGCCACTGGTGACGATGGTCTTGTTCCTCGTCCAGCAAAAGATGTTCACGCCACCAGCGGTCGACGAACAGCAGAAGATGATGCAGAAGATGATGTCGTTCATGATGCTCTTCATGGCGATCATGTTTTTCAAAGTTCCCGCTGGACTCTGTGTCTATTTTGTGACGTCAAGCATTTGGGCGATCCTCGAAAAGAAGCTTTTGCCAAAACCAACACTCGATACTGCCAAACTGGAAGCGGAGAGCGAAAACAGTTCTTCGCTGGCAGAAAAAGGCATGGCATTTCTAAATCGCAACAAGCCAGACGCAGAGCAGCTTGCACGAACCAGAGCGGAAATGGACAAGCAACGTAAACGCGATCGTATCAAGATGCTCAACGATAAGAAAAAGAAAAGATAACCGTCAGCGGCTTATCGAGTCCACCCTGCACCGTAGAACGGGCACCCTGCCCGTTACCAAACAAGATCCCCCAACCTACGCCTAGTCTTAAATTACAAGCTTAAACGGCCTCGACAACTTCAGTTGTCGCATCCACCTTTTCCACAACGCCGCCGCCCAAGCGAATTGAAATCGGATCGCCCAGCGGTCCGCACTCCAGACGTGTGTTCAACCACGCAGCCGCGATCCACAACGTCGCACTCTTGGCCACTGCAATCAAAGAAGTTCTGCATCGTCGTAGCGATGCCGTGGATTATTGACATGACTCAAGAGACGCTTTTCGGGCCCCTTCGACCACCGATTTACCTTGCCAAAAACCTCGGTGCACCAAACCGACGCCCTGTCACCGGTGACACCTCGAAAAATAATTCAGCGTGACACGTAGCACGGCGGCCTCCGCCGTTTGTCGAGTATTCACCACGGCA
>CAZORS010000075.1:0-23092 GCA_964582025.1 uncultured Pirellulaceae bacterium
ACGAACCATGTCCGATTGGTCCTTGCCAATGATCCACATAGCGATTGGCACCAAAATGCCAATTGCGGAGTAAACCAATAGTTGCGAAATGTGCATCAGTGTGCAATACGTTCGCTCCTGAAGTCCGTGGACCATTCCATCAGTGGCTTTGTATGGCGGCTGTGCGGCACCGGCGAGCAGTTTATCTTTCGCAATCTGAAATTCGGAATCCGAAAGTGACCCTGCCGCGCGTAGTTGTTCCAATTGTTCGAGCTGTTGAGCAAGATTCATTTTGCATCCGAAATTGTGGAAGAGATGAGACGACCTACTTTATTCGACATCAGATGCATTATCTTGGGAAATTTCGTGATTGGAATTTTCTAAACTGGAAACTTTGAGCCGAGAGTTGACTTTATCGATTGCAATTCGAACCTGTTCGGGGACAAAAAACAGGTCCATGTCGAGTTCTTCATCCCATTCAATTTCCTCAAGCTTCCAGACATAAGTTCCGCGATCCGAACTGGACTTAAGCGTTCTTGCAACGACAACGTCCCCACACCTTTCGTGGTCCGAGTACGTCCGAGTCACGACGGATCCATCTGCTTTTTGATCAACACCTTTATGGCGAATTAGGTAACCCGTTTTAATATCGTAGTAGCGGTGTGATTCCACTTCGTCGTGTAGGACGCACCTTAAGTGATAACAGTCGACGTTGTTGATTTTCGCCGTCCCAACACACCGAACCGATTTGTACGCTTCGCGCCAATGAACATTAGTGGCCATCACGCAAGTATCTCGCAACCAAGATTGAAGCTCCGATCCACGATGCATTGAAACAGAGTTACCGCTACGCTGTCGCCACGCAACGCCATGCAATTTCGCCCATTTCCCACGTGATTCAGAAACCACGCAACCGTATTCATATTCGGGTTCTCCGTTGAGCAACCTTCGCGCGTACTGCTGACCCGGAATTTTCCAAGCTTCATATCTCCAAACCTTGTTACCTTTGGAACATTCCCAAACGACATGCGTCGTGGAGAGGCTTTCAAGCAATTCATAGCCGCCGACAGCAAGAATGTGCTGATCCATTACTTCTTCGGCCGACGGCAAAGACGAATCGCCTACTTGACAAAAAGCGACGGAAGAGAACGTTAGCAACAAAATCAAACAAAACAGTTTGACAAAATTTCGCGCGACAATCATGACAAGGCTCCGTTGTAATGACGAAGCAGTCAACTTATCCGATTCAGAATCAGGAAGCCAGTGTTTACTGACTCGAATTCAAAACACATCCGATCTCTGCGGCGTCTTATTCGAGTCCATCCAGATAGCTTATGTCACTCTCGGAGAGGATCGTAAGCGGAACGTCGACTGTTTTTCCGTTAACTTTTTCAAGCGTAATTTTCTCGTCGCCAACACGGACGACTTTCGCAATCACACTATGCTTTCCTGCAGTCCATGTACGCATTTCGCTCTCAACTTTTTTGCCTTTTCGGGCAGCGTCCTGCACGTCACCGAAGATCGCCTTCTTAAGTTCAGAATCCTTCAGGCTCACTAGGACGGTTACCGCCATGGTGCTTTTACCGGGAATCGAAACGGTCTCCGTTCCAGCCACATAGACGGTCGTCGGAGGAATTTCAGTACCACGCGACAGACCGCTGGTCGTCGGCAGCCAAAGCAGATAAGGCTGATCATCGAACAATACAATCGCATCGTGGTCGTTGTAAGGATGAATCATGATACCATCCTGCATGCATCCGATCGAACCTTCTTGGTCGGTCTTCAAATATTGTCCCGTGTGTTTCAGCAGCTCAAACAACGAACCATTGTCGACGTTTTTTGCCAACGCGTTCTTGACTTCCTTTAACTCAGAAGACTTCTGCTCAGCCTTGCGGACTTCTCGTTCTTTGACACGGTCGGTGCGAAAATAGAATTCACGCTTCTTATTTCGAGAGCTTACCAATACCACCACGTCCTCGTTTATATTTCGTGGCGTTGGAACTTTCCCTCGCCGCATCAAGCGAAACTCCTTGTCGGCTTCCGAGGCTTGCCGAACAATCTTCTTGGACAGTGGCTTGTAGTCGTCGCGACAGTCCTGAACGTAATCAGAAATAACCTCTTCAGAGATCGAAGGGCGATCGATCATGGCGTCGCCACCTCCGCCGCCCCTTTCATCCAGCTCTAATTCGCCAACACCTTCTGGCAAGGAGAGCAAATCGTATTGCCGAGATTCTTGGATCGCATCCCGAATATCGCTGGCCGAAATCCCAAAGTTGAGATTTTGCGAGTTTCCGGTTGAAGCCAAGGTACTCATCGCGATGACTCGACCTTTTCCGTTGATCAACGGCCCGCCGCTGTTGCCTGGTGAAAGAGCCGCATCAATCTGGATCCAAGTTCCCGTTCGGTCTCCGCCAAGTTGTTCCCCTTTGCGCATTGCGCTGACAATTCCGTTGGTCGCAGTAAACGACAATCCACGCGGTGCACCCAACGCCGTTACCGTTTCACCCTTTCGCGGCGCGACGCGACTGACGACAATTTTTGGTAACTCATCTCCGTCAAGCTGTGCGATACAAATGTCACGAGACTCATCGAAGTAATAAGTCCCCTCGATCTTGAAGGACTTGCCGTTGGCGAACGTCGCCGTAGCTTCTTGAGCACCGGCCAAAACGTGGACGTTGGTAACGATCACTCCGGAGGTTTCGACGACGAATCCACTTCCAATCGAATCGCCACTTTTACCTTTGACTTCAATGCGAACGACGGACCGTTCACTTTCTTCAATGACATCAGCCAGATCCTGAGCGGCGAGATCGCTAGAAAATGTGGAAAGAATTAGAAGTGCGAACAAAGTCGCGATGAATCCGTGTAGTGAGGCGCAGCGTGGCATGGGAATCCCGTGTCTGAAGTACGTTGACTGTCTCAAAACCCCTTTCCCCGACAAAGGAATTCTTACTCTAAGGATATCGGCAGAATCGGCGTTCGTCAATTTTTTTAGCGACGCAGCATTCACATTCCGAAATCACCCAAAGTTTTGCGGACTGGTCAGCTTATGACGCTCCCGCTCTGGGCACGTTAACGATCACCCGACAAAGATCGTGCAAACGACGCAGCTGCGTCGAGCCTTGTGCGATCGACACCGGTTGAAAAACCCTTCGATTCAACTAACTCAACAACAGCCTCAGTGGCAACATTTCCCTCGGCACCGGGAGCATAAGGGCAGCCGCCGAGGCCTCCGACGCTCGCATCAAACACTCGAAGCCCATGTTCAAGCGCGACCTCGATGTTCGCCAACGCTTGACCATTGGTGTCATGGAAATGCCCGGCAAGCTTCCCAGCATCCACTTCATTTAGAACCGCGGCCAGCATCAACGCGACTTTCTCAACGGTTCCAACTCCGATCGTATCGCCAAGCGAAACTTCATAGCAACCTAGCGCCATCATTTTCTTGACGACCAATGCAACTGCCGCAGGAGCAACGGATCCGTCGTAGGGACAATCAGTCACACAAGAGACGTAGCCTCGCACCGGAATATTCACCTCGTTCGCTGCGTCCATCACGGGCGCGAACCGTTCCAACGATTCGGCAATCGAGCAATTGATATTCTTTTGGCTGAACCCTTCTGAAGCCGATGCGAAAATCGCAATCTCATCAACGTCGGCAGCGATCGCTCCTTCGAGCCCTCGCATGTTAGGCGTGAGTGCAGTGTAAGCCACACCTTGGACGCGTTCGATGCCGGCGAAAACCTCAGCCGCATCTGCCATCTGCGGCACCCACTTGGGGCTCACAAAACTCGACACTTCGATTTTCTGCAACCCAGTCACGCTCAACAGATTCACCAGAGCGATTTTGTCACTGGTCGCGATCTGCATTCCCTCGTTCTGCAATCCATCGCGGGGACCGACTTCAAACAGAGTAACCGAATCAGCCATGCGTCCAATCTTTCAATGTGAAATCGCTTGCTGAAGCCTAAACGGCAATTCGTTCCGCACCACCGCCGCTACCGCCATTCATGATTTGGTCCCAAGCCTTAGCGAGAACTTTCACCGAATGGCGAATTTGATCCTCAGTGTGGCTGGCCGTCATGAAGATCCGAACTCGAGTCTCTTCCTGCGGAACAGCAGGGTAGAGAATCGGTTGAGCATTGATGCCCTCGTTGTACAATGCTTCCGACAACAACAACGCCCGCGAATTGTGACCGCAAATGATCGGAATGATCGGCGTGCCTAAAGCCATGCCTGTATCGATACCGGCCTCTTGTGCCAACTTGAGGAACAGCTTCGAGTTATCTTGCAACTTTGTAACCAACTGAGGATTCTTCGTCAGCATTCGCAGCGACCCCAGTGCGGCGCCCGCATTTGCTGGAGGCATTCCAGCTGCAAAGACGTAGCCCGGCGTCGTGTAACGCAAGAACTGAATCAGTTCTGCTTTACCTGCAAGAAATCCGCCGCAGCTGCCGAACGACTTACTGAGCGTTCCCATCCAGCAATCAACGTCCCCACGATCCACTCCGTACATTTCCCCAATACCGCGACCGGTTTCGCCAAGCGTACCAATCGAGTGAGCTTCGTCAACGTATAGCCATGACTTAAAACGTTTCTTGATCTCAACAAAGCGAGGCAAGTCCGGATAGTCACCATCCATGCTGTAGAGGCCTTCAACCGCAATTAGGACTCGGCGAAAATCACGGCGCGACGTTTTCAAAATTTCAAAGAGATCCCGCCAATCGTTATGCTTAAACGGACGACGACGGGCACCCGAAAGGATAGCGCCTTGGACGATGCTGTTATGAGCAAACGCGTCGTGGACGATCAAATCCTGTGGACCGACAAGGTGACCGATGATCGTTTCGTTGGTCGCGTGACCGCCTGGAAAGGTCATCACATCTTCAACGCCCAAGAACTTCGAGAGTTCGGCTTCGAGCTCGCGGTGAATCGTTTTTTCCCCAGATACAATTCGGCTGGCCGAAACCGATGTTCCAAAAGTATCAATCGCTTCCTTGGCCATCGCGTTGACTTCCGGATGACCGGAGAGACCAAGGTAGTTGTAGCTTCCGTAAGAAATTAGCTCCCGTCCGTCGATCTGCGTCATGTTGTCGACGCGACCTTCATGAACGCTGAAGAATGGATTACGTACGCCGGAAGATTCAATTTGCTTCTGCTGATCGTTGAGCAACAAAAACTCTGGAAACTTTGTCAAATCGTAATACGACTCGGGAATCGGGCCGCTGATTCGCGACTTGCTGCCTCGCCCTCCGACGGGCATTCCATTGGCAGGCTCGACGCCGATGTGTTCTTGAATCGCTGCGGCAACATCGCGAACCGTTTCAATCTCCTGAAGCACGTCCTCTGGCAATCGTCCGCCAAAAGCTTCCTCCAAAGTATGCGCAATGTCGAGTCGTTCAACGGAGTCCAACCCGAGGTGAACAATGTTCGTATCGATGTCCACATTGTCAGCGCGATTTCCTGCCGTGGCAGTCACTACACGGATTACGGAATCGACGACGACTGGAGAAAGCCCCTCAGCGGCAATTGCTCCGTTGGTTGCGCCGTTGGCCGCAGAAGCAGCTGCAGGCTGCTGCTCATCCTGTTCCCAAGAAATCCAAGAAGCGACGACGTTCCGCAACCGACCATTCTCAAAATCTGCTTTACACGCATGACGCTGAACTTTGCCGCTGGACGTTTTTGGAATACTGTGCCCGCGAACCAATACGATCGCATCTGGCGGAAGCTCATGCTCTTCGGCGATCGCGGTGCGAATGGCCTTGAAGCACTCATCCCAGTTACGACTCTTGCGACCACGATCCACTTCGCAAACGATCACAAGATGCTCACGGTCCCAACGAGTCAACGCAAACGCCGCACAACCACCCGAACGCGTCGACGGATCACAGACTTCAACGGTAGATTCGATGTCTTGCGGGTAACGATTCACACCGCGAACGATGATCATGTCTTTCAAGCGACCGCAAACAAACAGCTCGCCCTGATGCATAAATCCAAGGTCACCCGAGCGAACATACTTCATTCCGTTGTCGGGACTGAGTGTCGCTTCGAAAAATTCGGCCGTCATTTCCGGACGTTCGAAGTAACCGACTCCACAACTTGGACTGTTGATCCAGATTTCGCCAATTTCATCTTCGGGCAAGCAACGTCGCGTCTCCGGCTGAACGATCTGAACGTCTTCTTCCGGGAGTACTTGTCCGCAACCAACAAGATTGCGACCAACGCGGTCATCAGGTTCGACTTGGACGACGCGATGCTGCACCAATTCGTTGCGATCGAAAGCTCGAATTACTGGCGCTTCTCTGCGATCGCCGCCGGTGACCAGCAACGTCGTTTCGGCCATTCCGTAGCAAGGGTAGTGAGCCTTCGGACTGAATCCGTAAGGTCCAAACTTCTCGCTGAAGGCAGCCATAATGTCCGCGCGGACAGGCTCGGCACCATTGAAGGCGACTTCCCAGGTTGAAAGGTCGAGACCTTCACACTGTTCCGGCTTGATCTTCGTTGTGCACCACGCGTAGGCAAAGTTTGGTCCGCCAGTCACTGTGCAGCCGTAGTCCGACATGGCCCGCAGCCAGCGAATTGGATAAGTCAAAAACGCGACGGGCGACATCATGATCTGAGTCGCACCTAAGTACAGCGGATTCAAAATTCCACCGATCAGTCCCATGTCGTGGTACGCGGGCAACCACGTACAAGCTTTCGTCCCGTTGGTGACTTCGAAAGCCATCGTGATCATGCGGCAATTCGCGACAAGATTCTGATGCGTCAGAACGACTCCCTTGGGAGTTCCTGTCGATCCAGAAGTATATTGAATCAGCCCGATATCGGACGACGCAATTTTTGGCGCAACCCAATCGTTTGCCATGTCACTGGCGACTTCTTCAGTAGCGATCCATTCGAGGCTGTCAAGATTTGGAGCATCTGCCAACCAAGTACGTGAACGTTCGATCACGGTGCGAGTTGTCAGCGCTACCGCCGCGTGACAATTCTCAGAAATGGAATTCACCCTTCCCATGTTTCGATTTCGCCGAGGCGGATATGCAGGGACAGGCGTAACGCCGGCATAATGACACGCAAGGAACGCGCGAATGAATTCGAGGCCGGGTGGATACATCAGAACAGCACGTTTGCCAGCGAAACCTTTGACGACAAGGTTTGCCGCAATCGCGCGAGCGTCTTCGTCGAGCTTGGCGTAGGTAACCGAATCGACTTCGTGCTCGCCATGATCGAGATACCGATACGCAACTCGATCGGGAGTCGCGGCCGCCCAGTAGCGCAACCGCTCCATGAAGTTTGTTTCAGGAGGTGAGTACGGATGTAATAGTTGTTGTGAGTCAGAATTCACGGCTGGGGTCTTCTCCATCCCGTCAAATAATCGCCGGCGTTAATTGTTATCGGAAACAACGAGAGGCGATCGGAGAGCTAAATGGCAACCGGGCGGGTACCCGATTTTTAGCTCGACATTGTAACCAGTATCCCTATTTTCGGCACGAGTCCTTGCCAAATGCAGAATTGTCAGGGAGACCAGTATTTCAGAGACATCTCTTCGCAAAAGTCATGAACACCGCGATCGTCAAACTTGCTGTTTGGGTCAGACCGAATCTAACGGCTGAGACATTATGACTTCCCCCGAAAGGCCAGATTGCCCCATAAAAACGGGGAATTTGATAAGGATTCGCGCATCATAGGGAAAACAGATCGCTCAAAGTTTCGATGCCGTGAGAGTTCCGACGACGCGGAACCGAATTAAATGGTAACTGTTGCCAGTGGAAGGGCGACGAAAGAGGCCACAGCGTGTTTTGCCCAACGAATCTTTCCTTCCTAGGAGAATCCATGTCATCCATCCCTACCGACTTGGCCAAGTCCAGGCTAGTTAAACACTGCAAAAGCTGCTGGCGCCCCGACATTCACGTCCCGGTGAAATTCCCGCCTGTCGTCCACGGCTTTTTAACTGTGATCACGTTTGGCTTGATCCTGATCATTCGCCCTTCACGCTGCGTTTGCTGCGGAACGAAAAGAATCTTCTAGGTCATTTCCCGTGGTTCTGCGTGCCACATCGGGATTCTTGCCCATAAACCGGTGAGTCGGGAATCTACTTTTCGCCCGTGCTCAATATTGACATGAACGCCTTCTGCGGGATGTCCACGCTACCGACCGATTTCATTCGCTTCTTTCCAGCTTTCTGCTTCTGAAGCAATTTACGCTTCCTCGAGATGTCACCGCCGTAACACTTCGCAGTCACGTTCTTACGCTGCGCCTTCACCGTTTCACGAGCGATCACACGCGAGCCAATGGCGGCTTGGACGGCAACTTCGAACATGTGCCGATCGATTTCTTCTTTCAGCTTCTTTACGACGGCTCTCCCACGACGATCCGCGTCAGCACGATGACAAATGATACTTAATGCATCTACTTTGTTTCCGTTGACGAGAATATCCATCCGAACAAGATCCGCCATTACGTAACCGATGATGTCGTAGTCCATCGTGCCATAACCACGTGTGATGCTTTTCAGGCGATCGTGCATGTCGTAGATCACTTCAGCCAACGGCAAGTCGTAAGTCAACATGACTCGCGTCGCCGAAAGGTATTCCGTGTTGTGCAACAGTCCGCGTCGCTCGTTGCACAGCTTCATCACGGGCCCAACGAACTCTTCAGGCTGGATCAAGTTTACGCGAACAATCGGTTGCCGAAACTCTTCGATGTCGCCCGAATCGGGAACTTCTTGCGGCCGATGAATCGCCAAAACTTCGCCGCGCTTTGTCAGAATTTCGTAAGTTACGTTGGGAGCCGTTTGAACCAGATCAACATCCGACTCTTGTTCCAATCGTTGCTGCACAACTTCCATGTGCAACATTCCAAGAAATCCACAACGGAAACCGAATCCGAGAGCTTCGCTGGATTCCGGAGCGAACTCGAAACTCGGATCGTTGATCGCAAGCTTTTCCAGAGCCTCACGAAGCTCCTTAAAGTCTTGGCCGTCAGACGGATACAAACCGCAGTAAACCATCCGCTTCGGTTCGTGATAACCAGGCAATGGCTCAACATCCTGAGCCGAATTTCTCGTCATCGTGTCACCAATGTTCACATCATTGAGCGACTTAATGTTACACACCACGTAACCAACTTGGCCGGCCCGAAGTTCATCGCACGCCGTTTGCTTTGGGCGGAACTGGCCGATCTCGACGACTTCGTGCACCGTGTTGGCACGGATCATACGGACCTTCTGACCTTTCTTCACCGTGCCGCTCATGACGCGAACGTAAGTGATCGCACCGCGGTATTCGTCGTAATGTGAATCGAAAATCAATGCCTGCAAATCGGCATCGGGATCTCCTTCAGGCGGCTTCACGCGAGTCACAATTGCTTCGATCAATCCATCGATATTGATACCAGCTTTAGCGCTGACTCGAACCACATCTTCGCCATCAATGCCGAGCGTCTGTTCCATTTCCTGAACAACTTCGTCTGCACGCTGATGCTTCAAGTCAATTTTGTTAACCACCGGAATGATATCGAGGTCATGTTCAATCGCAGCATAACCCGTCGCCACCGTTTGTGCCTCGACTCCTTGAAACGCGTCTGCCAGCAGCAATGCGCCTTCGCAACAGTTTAGCGAACGAGAAACTTCATATTGAAAGTCAACGTGACCGGGTGTGTCGATGAGGTTCAGCTCATAAGTTTGACCATTGTGCTTAACCGTCATCGCGACAGCTCGAGCCTTGATCGTGATACCACGCTGTCGCTCAAGTTCCATGTCGTCGAGCAACTGCTCTTGCATGTTCCGCTTTTCGACCGAGCCTGTGTGTTCGAGGATTCGATCGGCCAGCGTACTTTTTCCATGATCGATATGAGCGATGATGCAAAAGTTGCGAATGTTCGATTGTGCAATGCTAGCCATCAAGCGGTCTCACGTTTAAGGTACTCGATTCGCGCAAGTCCAGCGGCTCCGACGAACCCCGCATCCCCGCCAAGTTCTGCATAGCGAACGACTAATTTCTCCGCCAAAACAGGGAAGACAATCCTTTTGGTTTCCGCAATCACGCCGTCGATGAATTGCCTTCCAACGTGCGACGCCGATCCGCCAAAATCCATGGCACCGCCAAGAATGAACGCCTCCGGATCGATTACGTGAGCTAAAGTCGCGATTCCGCGGCCGAGATACTTCGCGGTTTCGTCGATGATCGAAAGCGACAATTCGTCTCCTTTGTCAGCGGCTTGAGAAATCATCAGGGCTGAAAGCGGCGATGCCTCGCCCATTTCTTGCGTCAACAAACTCTTGGCTCCGCCGGACAACGCTTCGCTGCATCGAGCCACGACGGCGGTCGCGCTGGCGTAAGCTTCGAGGTGCCCCATCGTTCCGCACGGGCAGCGACGAGCCGATTCTGAAGTATCGATCGTCATGTGTCCGATCTCGGCTCCGTGACTGTGGGCGCCGTCGATACTGAAGTCATTCACGATGATGCCGCCGCCGACACCGGTGCCGAGCGTAATCAGAACGAGACTTCCAAATTGTCGTCCGCTGCCAATCCAATACTCACCAAACGATGCGGCTGCAGCATCGTTGGCGTAGGTCACTGGCTTGCCAGTCGCTTTCGCCAACAGGTCTCGGACGGGAGCGTTCCGCCAACCCGGAAGATTGCTGGGCGTAAGAATGACTCCTGCATCGATGTCCATTGGGCCGGGAGTTCCGAGACCAACTGCGGTCACATTGTCGAGTGACTTTCCTGATTCCTCGAGCAAGTTTTCGATCGATTGTTTCGCTTTCTCAATCGAATGTGAAGGCTCTTTGTCCGCAATGGTGGGGAATTTCGTTTGGGCAACTGTCCGGCCTTTGTCGTCAACTATGCCGACCTTGATGTTGGTACCTCCAACGTCGACGCCTACAAACAGAGGAATGTCTTCGTTCATGTATCTTGCTTGAGTCAGTGAGTGTGAGCCTGCTAACGATGCCAATCAGCAATAAAATTCCGATCAGTCGGCGAGAGTTTATCGGAATGCCCTGAATTTGAGTACGGGATTTTCCGAATTGCACGGGCTTCACGAGGTAGAATTGGTAGTGTTCGACGGGAATAAGAATGCTACCCGTGTTTTTTACCGGCATTTTTCGCAAATATCCCGTCAAACTCCCGTTCCTCTGTAGGCAATTGAGTTCAGTTAAGACCACAATGTGGCTCTGGGGGAGCCTTTCACAGCATCAACCACATTCTTAATTTATTGATTTACGAGGATTCGAAAATGAACGGTATCCGACTGGCTGTCTTCGCAGTGGCAGCAATCTGTTTTTTCCAGCTTCAAGTTTCCGAGGCAATCGCTCAGGGACCTGGACCTGGCTACGCTGAATACCAACGAAAAGCGCAGAAGGCCATGCAAGATGCCATGAGAAACCGTGGCGATTCGAAAAAAGAAAATGCTGATCGCGGCGCGTCCAAACCAAATCGAAGCCGATCTCGTCGCAACAACACTCGTGGCAATAGCAATAATGTCGACAACGCGATCAAGTCCAACCCTTTGCTCCAGCTTTTCGACGCAAACGGTGACGGCGAACTTTCGCTCGAAGAGATCGATGCAGCATCTCGCTTGTTGTATTCGCTCGACACGAACGAGGACGATCGAATCACCGCTGATGAAGTCGAAGATATGATTGGCCAAGGCGGTTCAACAAAGAGCATGGCTAAAAACGACGAAGACGATGATGAATATAAAGATGAAGATCCCCGCAGCCGCAAGCGAAGCACCAGTCGCAGCAGCACGGCATCGCGCGGGTCGAGCCGCTCAGCACCCGCTAAACGTGGCGGCGGCCGTTCCTTCGGAATGAAGCCGCCTGGCAGCAGTCTTGAAATTGGCGGTGGCGGCGGTCCTGCTGAAGATGATTTCGCAGGAAACGACCGAGACAAGGACGGAATTCTCAAACGCGGTGAACTGCCGAAAAACCTTCGCAACGATTTCCGAAAAATGGACGCAAACCGCGATGGCGGAGTCGACGAAGATGAGTTTTACGATTTCATCGACGGCTAAACGCTAACGCCTTACAAAAAAACAAAGCCGAACCATGCGATTGCACGGTTCGGCTTTTTTATTGAACGCTACTGACGCGGACGCTAAACGGGGGTGTTAGTTCTGCACTCTCGCGTCACGAGATCTCTACTTATAGAGTACGCAAGCGTACCACAGCCCATCTTTGCCACGACTGACACCGATTTGAGCCGTCGGTCGTGTCCCCCAATAGCAGCACTGCTGGATCGCAGCCTGCGGTGATTGGCTCGACCACCCGACACCTTCGTAACGTGCTCCTCCAAGTCCGCCCCCAATGTGCCCTCGCACTCCGCCACTGGCAGCTTGCTGGGCTTTCCGTTGAGCGAGTCCTGACGAAACGGCACCTACACCGTTACTGACAGCCTGATAGCCCGTCGATAATGTCGATCGAATCGGAGTTGATCTTGTCGAAGGATAGTAGACAGGTTGCGTATACGTCGGCTGAGTATACTTCGGCTGAACGTAAACCGGTTGGGAATAGGTCGGTGTTACAGGAGCCATAGAGCTCGCCGCGGGAATCGACGTCAGCGTCCCCATTGGCTCCGAAACGGTGCCGTTGCTGACGATGGTTGCCCCCGTCGCATAGGTTGCGGCAGGGTAAGAATTGGAAGTTTCGTTGACAACGTTCGGGTAGACAACGCTACTGGCTGTCGAGCCAACAAAACTGGTAGTCGTTGGAAGTGACTGGGTAGAAGCAGATGAGTAGACGACCTGTCCAGCGGGATAGGTCAAATCGGAAGCCGTCAAAGGCATCGACGAAACATTGCTTGGCGGGAAGTTAACTGTTTGATAACAGCCCGAACAAGTACTACACCCAGAATTGGAATATTGCTGGGCAACGACGGGAGCTCCACCAGAAGCAACAGCAAAAATTGCCGCAGCGACCAAGGCCGTCATTAGGTTCGTCACATTTCGATAGATCATCTTTTGTCTCACATCAGTTATGGACTCTTTTCAAAGCCCCAATACAAAATCCATCTGAGCAGTCGTCTTCATCGTTTGAAAACCGCCAAAATGGAACCGATGAAATCTTGCGAATTAAAACGCCAATCGTGTCGAGTTTTGCTTTGAAACAGTTCGACCGCTGGTTCGATTCCGCTCATCCAGCAGCGCTACCGGACGAACAAGTCGAGTGAGAACCGTTGTCGAATCTGTTCACCAGTCACCAACATTGAGTTCATGACTTTCAACCGACGACGTTGAATCCAAATCGATTTCGAGAGCCATCGTCCGACCGAATACTTATTGCGACAACCGCCCGAACTTTTCCAGAAAGGTGAATAAATAAGTGATTCTTATCTCAAGCCAACATTTTGTTGGATTTTGCATAGTTGCAAGCAAACACCGGCGATCAAAACAGTGCTTAGGTGGCCGCACGTCACCCAAGAGCCAAAAATTTCTTTCGATATAAGTTCAACGACGGCAAGCTTTTGGCCATTTGAGCAGGACACGACATCAATGGCCCAAAGATTGCAGATCGAGAATTTGCGCGGCAAATTGCATGATCCGATGCATGGCTCGGTTGTACCGTGGTCAACGGTTTTCAATGTGGCTCGAAGCCAATACAAGCCCGAAGCGCAAGCGAACGTGAATACGCAGACGCTTCACTCACTCGCTCGCGCGTCGTGCTTGTATTGTTTACGCAAAAACCACCAACTAGGCACCGACTAAAACCGCCGCCACTGTCATGTAAATCACGATCCCCAAAATATCGATGATGCCGGCGACAAATGGATTGCTCATCATTGCCGGATCGAGTCCGATCTTTTCGAACATCAACGGCAGGATCGAACCGGTCAACGTGCCCGCAGACACAACTAGGATCAGCGTCAGCGGAACGACAAAGAATGCTCTTTGGGTAATGCTCTTTGTTTCTTGTTTCAGCCGGGCTTGAATTTGCGATTCGGCATCGTTCAATTTCCATGTCTGCCCGCCGTCATCTGAAACCTCCATGGCCGGCTGATCTTCGAGGCTGATCTGTCGAGGTGCCGTGTCGATCATGAAGTACGACGCGACCAACCCCATCAATGCTAAACCGAGCCCCAACAGCAATCCCATCACCAGCTCACGAGTGACAACTTTCGCCCAGTCTCCGACGCCAATGTGCCCCCTCGATAGCGCCGTAATGATTAGCGTTGCCGATTGCGATCCCGAATTCCCGCCGCTACTAATGATCAGCGGAATGAACGGCACCAGCCAATAGAGCGTTTTTAGTCTCGCTTCATATTGTTCAAGTGCAAAGGCTGTCAGCAAAGCGCAGACGAACAAAATCGTCAACCAAATCCCGCGTTTCCAACTAAGCGTTAGCACGGAAGTTCGGAGATAACTCTGATCCAGCGGTTCAACCGCGGCAATACGGTGAGCATCTTCGGTGGCTTCCTCTCGTACGACATCGATCACGTCATCGTGCGTGATCAAGCCCACCAAACGACGTTCCAGATCAACGACAGGGATCGCCAACACGTCCATCCGAGCCACCTTGTTGGCGACTTCTTCTTGGTCATCCAAAACATGTGCCGCAATCAAATCTGTCTGCATGATCTCCGACAGCTTTCGGTTTGGCAGCCGCATCCCGGCTAACAGTTCGCGAGCGGAGACCAAACCTCGTAAGTGATTTTCGTCGTCAACGATGTACAGATAATAAATTGTCTCAAATTCTTCAGCCTGTTCGGTCAGCCGATCCATGGCTTGCCGAATCGTCATGCCTTCGGAAAACTTCGTCACATCCGTCGTCATCATCGCGCCGGCGGAATCTTCGGGATACTGATCCAGCCGCAGGATATCGCGCCGAACTTCTGCCGGCATCAGTGCGATTAACTCGTCGCGAACGTCCTCATCGACTTCTTGCAGCAAGTCAACACGATCATCGGGGGGCAACAATTCAACCAGCTGCGCAGAAACAGATCGATCAAGATCCGAGACAACTTCGACCTGCTTCTGCCGATCGAAATAGGACAGAATCTCGGATCGATTGTCAGGTTCGGTGTGCTCGAAGACTTTCGAAATCTCCTCGCTGCTCAGCCCAGCCATAAATTCAGCTGTCCGCGACGCATGAAGCGCAACGCAGAATTCGGCAAGTTCTTTATGATTGTTTGCAGCCAGCATCTCGCGAAGCTCAGGAAGAAAGAGGGTATTGATCATGGGCAAGCCCTCGTCGAGTTTCGCTGCCTGTCATTAATTCGATCATTGAACCGACAGGCTGTGTAAAGGTTCGGGGAATTCGTACACGACGCTGCCAGCGTCGTCACCTCAAACACCACGACGCTGGCAGCGTCGTGTACGGCGTTTACGCGTTGGAAGCAATCAACTTATCCAACTCCGATTTTAGCTTGGGAAGAATTTCGTCATATGGGAAAGCACCTAATGCTTCCTCACCTTTCTTCAAATTAACAACTTTCGGTCCGCACCAAAGCCCCAAATCGGCATCATCTGTCTCGCCGGGACCATTTACGCGACAGCCCATCACGGCGATCGTGATTGCATGGTCCTTCGCGTAAGCAGTCATTTCTTTCACTTGAGCTGCCAGATCCACAAACGCTTCGTTTTCGACGCGAGAACAACTTGGGCAGGAAATGATGTTTAGCGAATTCGGATCAAAAGTCACCACACTTCGGACTCGGCCAGCGTAGATGTCGTCGACAATCTGCCGACCGGCTTCGATTTCCTCGCCTTTGCGTGCATTCGGCAGAGTCAGCGAGACACGAACGGTATCGCCGATGCCGCGTCCAACCAGCTGTTCAAACGCGATGCGTGTTTTGATGATTCCTTCGGGAGGCATGCCAGCTTCGGTGACGCCAAGATGCAAAGGAATGTCAGGACGAGCTTCCGCGAATCGTTGATTGACTTCCACAACCTTCGACGGATCGGAATCCTTCAGCGAAACGCAATAGCGAACAAAATCAATGCTGTCCAGAAAAGCACAGTGTTCTAAGGCACTCTCCAGCATCGGCGTGATCGAATCGCTCGCGTCGTACTTTTCCTTTTTCGCTGGATCAACGCTGCCGCAGTTTACGCCGACCCGAATCGCACAATCATGCTCCCGACAGGTGTCCGCGATCAGTTGAACTTTCTCTTGCCACGGTTTGTCCGTTTCATGGTGATAGAGATGCCCTGGGTTGTAGCGAACTTTGTCGACGTGCGGGGCAACCAAAGTCACCAGTCGATAGTTCTCCTGCAAGTCTACCGACAAGTTCGCCGTCGACTGTTTCCGGATCTTCGCGAGTGCTTCGGCGTCTTTCTTGCTGTCGACTGCGATCCGAACCACATCCGCTCCGGCGTCCTGCATTAGCTTGACCAGCGCAACGGTCGCGTCAACATCTTGTGTCTTGGTTGCAGTCATTGATTGGACTGCAATCGGGTTATTGTCGCCAATAGTGACGCTGCCGATCCGGACGGACCGAGTTTGATTTCGTTCGATTTTGACCACGAATGGTTCCTTGTTCGAGTTCAGCTAAAATGATTGCTGCCGTGATGCCCATTTTGCTTGATGGCTCCGCTTCCTACAATGTCGCCATCGGAAGAAACCGCAAAGCTTCGGAGCCCGCATTGGAATCGCCAAAATACAAACCGCAACTTCACATTGTTCTTCATCAGCCCGAGATCCCACCCAATACTGGTGCCATCGGGCGGACATGTGTCGCCTTGCAAGCAAAACTTTGGCTGATCAAGCCACTGGGATTCGAGATCACCGAGAAGACACTCCGTAGAGCAGGACTCGACTACTGGCAGCATCTCGAATGGGAGACCGCTGAGGATTGGGACGATTTTTTGGAAAGACGGAAGCCAAACAACATGTGGCTCTTCTCACGTTTTGCAACCAAAAGCTACCTCGACGTCTCCTACTTCAATCAAGACACGCTCATTTTCGGCTGCGAAACTGCCGGATTGCCGCAATCGATCACTGACCAGCATTCTGAATCCCTGCTCCGAATTCCAACTCACGCGAATGTCCGTAGTATCAATTTGAGTAGTGCCGTAGCGGTTGCAGGGTTTGAAGCGACCAGACAAATTGGTTCGCCATTTTGAAAACGTCCAGCGGCAAAAAGCTAGAAAGAAATCTCAAAAAGGCCTCGACAAGCATATCCATCTCGCTACTATATCGCTGCGGGATGGAGCAGCCCGGTAGCTCGCGAGGCTCATAACCTCGAGGTCGTCGGTTCAAATCCGGCTCCCGCAACTTTATGAGAAAAAGGTAGTCGATCAATCGGCTGCCTTTTTTTGTGCGCTCTCATGAGCTCGCGGCTCGAGCCTGCATCGTCCGCAGATACCAAACCAGTGCGACCGACTTCGCCAACCGTGTACCTGCTCGGCCACGATGCTTCGCCGATTCGATCGGCCACGGAACGGAAGCCAGAAAGTCGCCAACATTTGCAAACTCGTGGCGCGGATCGAAATTGATTGACTTCAGCTGCTCGCAAGATCCAACAGTGCCGCCCGCGTGTTGAAGAAGTCGAATCGTCTTTTGGTTCGGCACCACCAACAAGTCGCCGGGTCGAAGGAACTCATCCCAGCTTTGACGGAACGCCTCAACCGAAACAGCAGATTCGAAATCCGATTCAGAAAGCTCCATGTGACTTAGGTTCGCTGGCGAGATCGGATCGATCGGCGTAATGGTTTTACAAAATAATTCGGATTCCGACGACTTCTCAGAAAGTCGCTGCGCCACCCAGTAAACTGGCGGCAACTTGGCAGCCTGTTTCTTCTTTCGATTGAGGTTCGTCCAACCTTCCTCACTCATGTACACAACCGGAGTCGCCTCTCCGTAGGCAACGACGATTTGATTTGCATTTCGCCCGAACGATTTCGGAACATTTAGCGTCTCGACTTTCGGACGCGGCGATCCGTCACCGTAATTCGCGTCAGGATGAGACAACTGTTTTTCGATCATCGCATTAAATGCATCTAACAAACCATTCAAGCCTAGCGTGTGAGGTTCAAGTAGTTGAAGCGACTGAACGGTGGCTTCCAAAGTCGACAACGAAGTATCCGTCGGCTCCCGGCGAATGCGGTACCGACCTGGCGTCGACGGAGCCAGTTTGAACTGAGGCAAATCGTGTAGCTGAGGAATGTCTCGAAACAATGTCCTCGCTTGATCCCAAGTGCCATCGATGACAATCAATTGCTTGGGCCGTTCGTTCGGCGACAGTTCGTCCAACAGCCGAGAATCTTTTCCCGGATAGAGCAGGGCGGCACCTTCGATGATTGGCAACTCCCGCTGAGAGAAAGATTCGTTTCGATCGAACAAAAGCTGACATCGATCAAGTGCTCGGTTGACGATGCGAGCGGTGTTGAACGGATGAGATCGCTCTCGCTGGTGCTGCAAAATCAGCACCTCCGTTTGGTTGTTAATTCGTG
The DNA here is from genome assembly GCA_964582025.1 of uncultured Pirellulaceae bacterium. Lineage (GTDB taxonomy): Bacteria > Planctomycetota > Planctomycetia > Pirellulales > Pirellulaceae > Mariniblastus. The sequence goes on from CAZORS010000075.1 coordinate 18,373, forward strand.
GAATACTGTCACAAAAGCACGATTCAACCGGTCGATAGCAGCCGTAGCATCGCTCGCGATATTCTCCTTCTGGCAAAGCGCGAATGCGTTGTTGAGTTTTATCGAGACGTCGGTTCATTGGTTCAGTTTGCTCAGCAACAGTTTCGCCATCGGTTGAGTCCCCTCGGCCTGAGACATCTTAAGACATTTCAGTTATTCGTTCACACTCACAACCAATTCCTGCCGAACCTTTTACCGATTAGAGTGTCAGCTTCTGAAAACCAATCCACTCGACGGCAACCAAGACGATGGAACGACTCAAAACCTGGTGGCGCCAACCGTGTGGAGCAAAGGAATTGCTCGCCATCGCGTTGCCGTTAATCGCGTCCACCATTTCGTGGACCGTCATGCAGTTCTGCGATCGAATCTTTCTGACCTGGTACTCCAACGAGGCAATCGCCGCCGTTCTTCCGGCCGGAGCTGTCGCTTGGACCATCACCAGTTTGCCGATGGGCATTGGATTTTACTGCGCAACGTTCGTAGCCCAATATTTCGGCGCCGACCAAAAGGAAAAAATTGGCGCTATCGTATGGCAGGGAATATGGCTCGGGCTCCTGTGCATACCGATTTATTTAGTGTTAGGAATATTTGGAGAGCAGATTTTCCTAGCGATCGGACACTCGCCGGACCTCGCCATTCTCGAACACGATTACTTTCTGGCTTTATCGTTTGGATCCGGAGCCGTCATTCTTGACGCAGCGATCAGCTCCTTTTTTGTCGGCCAGGGAAAAACTGGCACCGTCATGTACGTCAATTTCTTTGCCGCAGGATTGAACCTATTGCTCGATTTCTGGTTCATCTTCGGCGGTCTCGGCGTGCCGGAGATGGGAATTTGGGGTGCTGGTTTGGCAACCTCAATCGCTGCGTGGGTCAAAATCCTAATCTTCACGTGGCTGTTCTTTTTGCCACGCAACACTGAATTGGGCACGCGATCACAGTGGCGTTTGGACTTTTCGTTAATGAAGCGATATCTTCACTTTGGATTGCCGAACGGGCTTCAATTTCTCATCGAAGGTCTTGCGATCACGTTTTTCTTCGTCGTGATTCCAACGATCAGCGAAACGGCATCTGCTGCGGCATCAGTTGTCTTTAGCATCAACATGTTGGTCATCTTTCCAGTCTTTGGCCTCGGTATGGGATGTTCAACGTTGGTCGGTCAGAAAATCGGCGAGGATCAGCCCGATCTCGCCAGCCGAGCAACATTCAATGCCCTTATTTTGGGCATGATCTACACAGGTATTTTCGCGATTGCATACATTGTCGCGCCGGGACTTTTTACGTTCGCCCACGAAACCGAAGGAGGTGAATTCTCCAAGATCAAAGATCTTGTCGTCCTCTACCTGAAGTTCGTGGCGGTGTACTGCATTTTTGACACCGTTCAGATCGTGTTCGTTAGCGCCATTAAGGGAGCTGGCGATACCAGATTTGTCGTCATCGTGACGATCATCACCGCGTTGCTCTTTGTCGGTTTAGGATCAATGGGTGCGTCGCTGATCAGCGAGCCCGATGCCAAAGTGAATTGGTGGTGGATGAGTTTAACCGGTTGGATTTTGCTACTAAGCGTCATCTATGGCCTACGATTTAGGCAAGGCAAATGGCGAAGCATGTCGGTCATTGAGTCAGCGGTGACCGAGAACGTCGAAACTAACTCAATTTAGCGAAACGCTAAAACGATCGACCGAACCCGATATCCAACTGCGGGCTATTGAGGCGACTGTAGGGAGGTTCGATCCCGGCGCGAAGAAAAGTATTTCTGGTAACCCAAAAAGCAAAGAACCGTTGTACCTGACGCGAGAGTACCCGGTTTCATTCAACCACAATTTTATCTCATGTCGCGACGTTAACCTAGCGGCCAAGTCGGCTTCCAAGCCCGCCCTGACGCTGACCAATGATCCGAAATCTTTGTACTGCCGACCGTGATAAACTTCGGTACTACCAATGACGCCAACGCCCAATCCCAAGTACGGTCGAAATTTCAGATTGGCCAAATGCTTGTAAGTGCGGAACCCGACGTGCAAGAGGCTAACGTCTCTGTCCCAATCGGGAATAGAAACTCCTTCTTGAATAAACTCCGCAAAGAAATCCGTTTCGAAGTTCTCACCGCGGAATTCCTGACTCGGCCAATTGAATTCTGCCTGAAAACCATGAACTGAAAAATCTTCAGCGTACAACCATTAGTCGTATTTTCGGTGAGTATACGAAGCGCGAAAGTATCTCTTCCCCAACAAGCCTGGATGACTGTTTTGAATCGGAGTCGTCGCCAAGACTTCGTCGGAGATGACGTGATCGGTTGAAACTGGCGATTCCGCGTTGGATGTTTCTGCAGCAAGCGAATCGTCAGAAAAGTAGTCAATCGACTGATACTCTGAAATGGCTTCCGACTCGGTCGACAATGTCTCCACGCTCTGTGCAAAAACAAGTGTGGGACAAGCGCAGCAGAACAAGAAACAAAGAAATCGAATTGTCATCGTTGGCAACATTGTTTCTCATACTGGTATGAAACCACGCATCTTGATTTTCACTCTTGTAGAAAATATTGCTTTTTCGAGTCAATGCCGTTTCGCCGCTTCTACGAGCTCTTTCTCGGTTTCCGGTGCTTGAATCGCGCATACCGTAGACATTTGTCGGCCGCGATCGTACAAAAGTCCGCTGTTGTTGCACGATCCCGAAGGCCATCCATGACCGAGCGTCCAATTATTCATCGCTACGACGATCCGGTCGATCTGGTTTGGATTCGCGCTGCCTCCGATTTGGGACTCAAGATTCGTCGTTCGGCTGACGCGTTTGCTTCTTACGATGGCAAAGGCACTCTAACGATCGCTGAAGCAGCCGACTTCGACGCCGATGACTGTTTGGCACAAATGATCTTTCATGAAATCTGCCATTGGCTGGTCGCTGGACGACGTGGTTTCAAGATGGAAGACTGGGGCCTTTCCAACATCGACGATAGCGATCTGGTTTACGAGTACGCCGCGATTCGCGTACAAGCAGCGCTCTCGCGACCCTACGGCTTACGTTCGTTCATGGCCGTGACCACCGACTGGCGTCCATACTGGGATGCGCTGCCGGAAGATCCGCTGAGCGATGGAGACGATCCGGCAATCCCGCTGGCTCAAGATGCTCATTTTCTGTCGCGGATGGAACCATTCAAAGCAGTGCTCAAGCGTGCTCTTTCGGCAACGGCGGTGATCGCCGATGCGGTTCGCGATTCGTCGGAGCAAAATTCGCTTTGGAAAGTGACCAAAGCGCGCCATCGTTTGGGATCACTCATTTCGGAATCGAACGATTTAACATGCGGCGATTGTGCGTGGTCCGTTCCCGAAAGTTCCGGATTGGTTTGCCTCCAGCACAAGGAATTCGAAGAAGCCGCGCCGGCGATCGAAGCCAATGAGCGAGCCTGTGAAAAATGGGAAACAAAATTCACCATCGAAGATTGCGGCACATGCGGCGCGTGCTGCCGTGAGGGATTTGATCTCTTGACGGTCACTGAGGATGACCCATTCAAGGCGCTGCATCCTGAATTAGTGCAACTTCGTGACGACGGCACACATTGTGTGCCGCGACCTGATGGCATTTGCGTTGCACTGGACGGCGATGGAGCCGAGTCTCCATATCGTTGTCGCCATTATGAAGATCGACCGAAAAATTGCGGCTTGTTTGAAGTCGGCGGCGAAGGCTGTTTGCAAGCAAGGCGGCGTGTCGGACTCAGTCGTTAGCCCGCGTGACTTTCTTTAGGCCGGAGGCCGGCACAGGAGTTGGTGTCTTTCCGAGTCCTGTCCGAAGATACAACGAAATTTTTGAAATCTCGAACATGCAGCTATTCGGCGGACTGATAATACCCTTCGACCCAACCTTTGGCCCCGTGCGGAATCGCTTGATTCTGCCTCTTGGTTGGATCAACGATCGTGAAAGTAATCGCCAAGGGAAACTTTCCTTTCGGCCCCGAACCAGTGTGTGGGCCTTTGCCCCAGAACATTCCTTCGGCAACCATATCAAATCGAGTCACTTCATCGCCATCGACTTCGATGCGACCGAAGAGTTCAGCCTCATAGCCTCGCTTATCGTCAGCAGTCGAAAGTTTGACGGATCCTTCGATCACTCCATTGGTAACCTTCATTGATAGTTCCCGAATTTCTTTGACAGTCCAGCGCGGAGGTTCGCCACGCGTGTTGTCGATCAAATGAAACCGAGCGATCCGCCTGGCGATCGCAGCCGGAACGTTTCCATTTGATTCGACGGATTTGATCAATTCAACTTTCTCGTCTGCTTGAATCCAGAAACTGTCTTGTCCGATCGACTTTTGAAATGACTTTTCGTAATTGTTCTTCGGCTCTTCGTAGCCGTTGAGAATTTTCGAATACACCCGAAAGATCAATCCTCCATCCGGTGGAACGATGTTGAATCGAGCGTCTGGAGTTCCCGGTTCAATCACTTTGACATCGGCGTTGGCCTCTTGGTCAAAATCATCCAACGCCTTTCGCATCATTTTTTTAACGCGATCCACGTCGATGTGATTCCCATTGAACCCCAGCAGCTTGCCACTGGCATCGCAGGCATAGTGTCCTTGAGTGGTATGCTTGAAATCGTTTCGCGGTCCCTGACCGGCGATCTTTCGATAGTAATCCCCCTTAGCATCCTTTTGTCGACGTTCGTACCATTGGTCAATCGCGACGGGAACAAA
>CAZORS010000076.1:0-22832 GCA_964582025.1 uncultured Pirellulaceae bacterium
TTTGCAAACTCGAATGGCCCAGCAGTTTCTGGATCGCCCGAAGCGAAGCTCCGGCATGGCCTTTCTGTTCAAGTAGTGCGTACCGGTATTGCGGTAAAAATCTTTGATTTTTTCGCTTACCGTTTTGGCGCTACTTCGATCTTCCCTTGGGTTCAGTGTTCGGTCTCCTTTCGGCTCAGGGGTTGTCTTGCGGTTTCCTTCTTAACGAAATCCAACGCTCCGGGTCGCAAACGATTGCACCTGAGAGATAACTCCCCGATGCAGCGAATGCGTTTTGCCTGTGTGGCTTATTGACCCGTCGGTTGCTTCAAACATCTATCTATATTCTGCCCGTCGCCAGACCCGACCAAGTATCGGTGCCCAGCAACCAGTGTGCGACGGACCGAGCCAAGTGCTCATGCAACCACAAGGCCGGAGGCCGACACCGTGCTTGATGTGGCACTGGGTTTGAGCCCAACAGACAGCTAATTTTGTGTTGGCCGCTGGGCTTAGATGCAAGTCAGTTCAGTTCCGAGTCCTGACGACCCCTGCGATGGCTATGTCGGCCCCCGGCCTTGCAATTTGGGCCTAGCTGCCCAAGGCTTCCGCAAGCATTTCACGCTCCAATCCACGATCTTCAGGCCGTCGACAAACCGCGTGTGTCGAGTGCAAGCACTTTTGCTGGCCAAAACAGCTCACTTTCTCCGGTGTTTTGAGCTCAGAATGGAAAGGCTGGCAATCTGTGCGGGTCTGTTTGTCTGCTTTCAATCCGTCTTGCGGACAGTTCCGATAACTCAGGTCATGAGCTTCATCCCGTTGTTGTTAGCCCGCACTTTCGACGACGGATTCACCACCAGGCCGGCCCGACTTATGCCAAGTTTCATTCTCCCCAAGTGGTTGCAGTATATCTGTCTCGTTGGGGTCGCCATCTCGATTGGATCCCCAGCATTTGCTGCCCCACAGCGTGACGCCCGAACCACACCACTGGTCAAAGCGATCAAGGGTTGTAGCCTTTCGGTGGTCAACTTGCGTGGCCGGAAGACTGTCGCTTCGGACATTGGTTCTAGCTCAGAGTCCAAACAAGTTAACGGAATGGGCACCGGAGTCGTTATCGATTCTCGGGGCTATGTCCTAACAAATTATCACGTCGTTCAAGGCGTAAAGCGCATCGAAGTCACGACCAGTGACCGACAGAAAACAACGGCCAAAGTCCTCGCCCATGATCCTGAAACGGATCTTGCGATTTTGAAAATCGATTTACCACGTGAACTGCCAACGATTCGAATTGGATCATCATCCGACCTGATGTTGGCGGAAACCGTTGCAGCTGTTGGCAACGCTTACGGCTACGAGCACACTGTCACGGTGGGCATCGTTAGCCAGCTTGGACGCACTGTCCAAGTCAACGAAGATCAAGTCTACCGAAATCTGATTCAAACTGACGCCTCAATCAATCCCGGAAACTCGGGCGGACCGTTGCTGAACCTGAACGGCGAAATGATTGGAATCAATGTTGCCGTGCGGATTGGTGCACAGGGGATCGCGTTTGCTATTCCAGTGAACGATGCGTTGGAAGTTGCTGCTGATTTGATGAAGAATCTGTCGGCTCAAAGAATCAGCCACGGTTTAGAAACCAAAACAGTCATCGTTGAAAACGAGACATTACTGTTTGTTGATTCAGTTACTCCAAACTCTCCTGCTGCAGCATCGGGGATTTCAAAGGGCGATCGGATTCTTTCGGTTGGTAATCGCCAAATCAAAAACCGGCTGGACTTCGAATGTGCTCTCGTCTCTGCGACCGAAAACAAATCTGGTGAAAACTTTCCGCTTGAGGTTTCTGTCGAGCACGGCAAGAGCAAGTTGACCGTCGCGATTAACGTCAACAAAGTGACTCACCGCGTCAGCGACATGGCTTGGGGTTCGCTTGGCATGAAGTTGGTAAGAGCCGACGACGCTCTGATGCTTGATCGCCACCCGACTTACAAGCACGGACTCCAAGTTGTCAACGTTCGACCGGGAAGTCCAGCGGATTCCGAAGGCATTTTGGAAGGTGATGTTTTGGTTGCCATGGCAGGCTACAAGACTGAGTCGTTGGAGAACCTCCAGTGGGTACTCGAGCAACCAGATCTTGATCAGCAGTCATCTTTTATGTTCTACATTCTTCGTGAAAAAGAGCCGTTTTGGGGCAAAATGCGAGTCGCCACGCGAAAATTCGCGTCTGGCAAATAGGCTGCTGCGAAAGTTTGTTCGAGCTCGGCTAATTCGGCCCCAGAACGAATTGTGCCTCGACGCCACAAACTTTGCCCCAACGGTAACAAGCCGTCTCCCAGCTGGGAGGCGGCTTTTTCTTTGCGTGTTATATTGCGGACATGGAACAGGAATTCATTCGTTGGCTGCAAGAACACGTTTTGAAATCCCATTGCGCGCAGAACCAGCGTCACAGCGTGCTGCTTGGCATTGGCGATGATGGAGCAGTTGTTTTGGCAGGGGAAGGGAAAAGAGTCCAAGTTGCTGATGCGATCGTCGATCAAGTCCATTTTGACTTGGGCACGCACGAATTGACTGCGATAGGACGCAAGGCACTCGCGATTAATCTTAGTGACATCGCCGCGATGGGAGCGATTGCCGAAACGGCCTTGGTGACGACGGTGTTGCCGCGATCGATGTCGTTCGAAGACGCGAAGGAACTCTTTTGCGGAATCGCAGAATTGGCTTCCCAGTACGACGTTGCGATTGTGGGCGGGGATACGGTTCGGCACGACGGTCCCCTAATGATTAATGTTGCAGCGACAGGATGGCTTGATCCAGCATTCAAATCTCCTCAAGGTTGGCGTATGAGTGGAGCTTGTGTGGGTGACTTACTAGTGGTGACCGGCCCATTGGGGGGGAGTTTTTCCGGGCATCATTTGAATTTTTTTCCGCGACTTGATGTTGCAAAAGCGATTCAAGATCGTGTGCCGATTAGCGCTGCGACGGATATCAGCGATTCATTCTCAATCGACCTTGGGCACTTGATTCGACAGAGCGGCGTTGGAGCGGTTTTGGAGTGCGACACGATTCCACTAACTGAATCGGCGTTCGAAATGTCGCAAGGATCACATATAAACGCGGTTGATCACGCGTTACAGGACGGCGAAGACTTTGAACTGCTCTTGAGCATATCTAGGGAAAATTTGACGACGCTGGAGAACGATGTCAGTTTCGAAATCTCCCTCATTCCGATCGGTGTGGTTGTCGAAGAGCATGCGGGAAGAATCGTTGACGGGCAATCAGGCGAAACGATCGATCCAAAAGGGTATCAACACTGACGCTTGGAACCGATTCCGATTCTCTGCGCGAGGACAACGTGATATATTGATGCGGTCAGCAATCCGTAACCTTGAACAGGAACCAACCGATGAGTAAGACACTTCTTTTTTCGACGACCGCAGCTTTGGGATTGGTCGTCTTTGCCGTATTCGCTTACGCGACTGAGCATACAAATCCTGTCGTGAAGCCAGCTCCGACTGCCATCGCGGTGACGCCGACTCCGGCACCACATTGCCAAGTCCCATGTGGTATTTACGGGGATGAAATGCGGTTCGAGGGAATGCTGGAAGATACGGCCACGATTGCCAAGGCGATCGCACAAATCGAAGAATTCGCTGGTGGACTTGGTGAAGGTGCACCGACGGCAAAAGGTTTGAATCAAACGATTCGGTGGGTCAACAACAAAGAATCGCACGCCCAGAACATTCAAGATGTGATGGGAGAGTATTTCTTTGCTCAGCGAATCAAGTCGGATCACAAAGATTACACGGCTCAATTGGCAACCGCTCACAAAATTATCGTCTGCGCGATGAAGTGTAAGCAAGATGCTTCGCCTGCAACCGCTGAAGCTCTAAAAGCTGCTGTACTTGATTTCTATCGCGCTTACGAAGGCAAGGAGCCAAAGTTTCACGAAGACGAAAAGTAAAAACGAATTGAATGATTTAAGAGAAAAAAGCCCGCAAGGATTTTTGCGGGCTTTTCGCGTTCCTAGGTTTTCTCAATCCTACGAATTAAGCGCTGATTTAGAAACGTCGGTGACCGTGTCCGTGGCCTCGACCGCCGCCGTAGTAACCGTAAGGTCGTGGGCGTGGCGCGACATAGTTGAAGTTAATTCCACTGTACGGTCGTCCGTAAAATCCACCTCCACCATAAATTCCGCCTCGGTAGAGATTGACCGGGGCTCCGAATCCACCGTAGCCGATTCCTCGAAAGCCGCTTGAGTATCCGAAGCTAACGCCGCCTCGGTTGATGGCGATGGAGGTGCCGCCGAAGCCGGGCGAAAATCCGCCGAAGCCTCCGCCACACTGAGCGTTAGCTTCTTGGCCAGCGAAACACATTGCAAGAGTTGCGACGCAAAGCATCGCTCCTGATTTAATTGAAAAGACTTGAGTCATGATTTCTCCGATGTTCTTGGGGGTTTTGTACTCTTTTTGGTACAGGGGACTCAAAAGCAATTGGCGTGCCAAGCTTGAATGTCCCTGTTTTACGAAGAAGATTGCCGGCTCGAAGAGCTGATCGCGTGTCAAATCGATGTCAAGTCGTTACCGAATTGACGACAACAATGTCGCTCGGTTCTCCGAACCGTAAGCGTGCGGAATTGGAAAGCGAGGTTTCTCGCTGGAGTTTTCCTGATCAAGGACGTTTTGCCTTGGTCCGCTATCAGCTCGGGGGTTGCGCGACGTTAGCGATGTAGCTTCATGTCGACCGCGTGAAGAATGTCTCCAATGCTGCGCCGATCGTGATAGTCAACTTGAAAAACGATTCGGTCTGCTCCCAATAAATCGATATCGACTTCGAAAGGCTTTCGTAATGAAGGCGCATCTAGGACTTCATCGATTCGGTTCTTTCCATCAATCTGAACAATTAGCCTCACCGTTCCAGTCGCGTTGGCGTCAGGATCAAATGCAATCAGGCCGGAAAGCCGTCGATATTGCTTGGCGAGTCGAAATGACAGTTTACCTCCTCCTTTGATCGCAAACCCCTTTTCGAATTCCTTGCGGTGCGTCGCATCAGAATTGAATTCGTCATCAGTCGTTAGAACAGACAGAGACTTTCCAGAGAAGTTCTTGTCGATTCGGGCAATCGAAAACTGCCTCAAACTTCCAAGAATAGTTCTGCTGGCCAACAGGGGAATCCAATCGTTGGTCGCAGGTTCCAGATCCGTAAGCCACACAGATCGATTCGCACCAAAATCGATGCTTGCGACTGAATCCGAGGTCACTGAACACGACATGCCAGCTACGGAGCTAATTTCGAAAGCGCCCTCTTTCACTGAAACGGATCGGACTTGAATTCTTGATCCATCGGTCAATTCAAGAACGCAAAGAGCGGGCGCGAAATCATCTGCAATGCGGCGATAAAAGAGAATCCCTGAAAGGCGACTCCGTTTAACATCCGCGGTTCGTTCACCGACCGTAAAGGAAACAGCCTCAGCAGTAACTTCACCGATGACGCCGTCGATGGTTTGAAGCTTTTGATCGCGAGCGACGATCAATGCGTCGCTTTCGCGTTTCTGATCAATCGACTTTTCCCAAGCTTCATCCAAATCCTTAACGCCGACCGTGAAGCGAACGAAATCAATCAATCGTGAATTCGATTCAAATTCTTCGCCGTTCTCAGTCGTGGCTTTCAATTTACCGTCTTCAAGTTTTACTGATTTGCAAATCAGATTCGAGCCATCAACAAGCCTGACGATTTTGGCGGTTGTTTTCGGGTGGTCGATCGAATCCGAAAAACGCAACCTTGAAACTGACTTAATTGAGAAAGTTCGATCGCGACCATCGATTTCGAATAATGCGGTATCGCTGTCGATCGACAGGAGCTGCCCGTCGAGTTGCGAACCGTCGCTCAGCTCAATTCCTGCCTCCAGAGAGTCGGATTCTCGTTCCGTTGCAAGCGCTGATATGCTTAAGCCAGCAAATAAAATGGCGAAAACCAACAGCACGCGTCGCAAGGTCATTGTTGCTTTTCCGTCTGGTCAGCCAACTTGCGAAAGTACTCTTCAATCACGGATCGATAATGTGGAGGCAGATCTTTTGACATCTCAGCCAGAGCAGCGTCGCGTTCGGCGGGCTCCATGTTGCCCCATTGTCCCCCGTCGGTTTGCCGTTTGCTGCGGACGTCACCAGAACCCATTCCGCCAAGCCGCTGTTCTCGATCGGCAGGTGACGAAGGTGCCATGTTCCCTTGAGATTGAGCCATCTGCATTTGCCGTTGTTGCTCTTCCAGTTCTTCGATCAGCTTGTCCAACTTGTTGATCACGTCCTTTTCTTTCTTACGGACGCGAGAACCACTGCGATTGAGCCCAGTTCGTCGTTTGATGTCCCCCATCATGCGAGAGATCTCGTCGAGCGAATCTTTCTCAAGCCGTTTCATATCGGCCAACATCAACCTCGCCATTACCGCATATCGCCGCGGTAGCGCTTCTTCGTTTTCTCGAAGCTTCTTCAGAGTCTTAATGCATTCTTTTTGTTTGAGTAGTTGGTGCTCCATCAGTCCGCGGTAGTAGAGCAGCGTCGCGGGGTCCAAAACGTCATCGACGTTTATCTGCTGCAACTGCCCTAGTGATTCGTCAAACAATTCGTTGCGAGCCAACCAGCGTCCATAAAGTAATCGGACGTGATCACGAACGAACGCGTGACAACCTTCGTTTTCTAACAGGTTGCTGGTGAGAATCCTTTCGTCAGGTTGTGCGCTTGCGAGAATCTCGATGAATCGAGCCACATCTGCATCGCCGATTCCGATCCCTTCAACGACGAGGTCGATTGATTCAACGGTCGCTTCGGTGGACGCCAGAAAGTCTCGAACCAGTTTGGCCGTTCGATCATCAATTTTGGCTTCTGTCAGCCACCGTTCAAAAGAAGCAACGATTGTCGCGCGATCGGCCAATTTCCAAGAAGCTTCTTTGCGGATCGAATCCTGGGCGATGGCGAGGGCAGGAACAAGAAAGCTAACAAGCAGCAACACCAGACAGTATTTGGGAATCCGTCGCATGCTCATTGTGGTTCTTTCAGATCGAATGCAATTCATCCCGAAAACGATTATACCACACAATTATACAAGGAAGTAACACCGGCTTTTCGCGTGCCAATCACTGTGCGTACTTTGTTGCCGAATTCAAACGAGATTGCAGATCTTTCACCGTATCAGCGTGAGCTGGCAAGTCCGCCAGATTCGTAAGCTCGTCAGGGTCTGATTCGTAGTCATATAATTCGTGCCCGAATTCGCCGCCGCTCCATTGGGTATATCTGAATCGCGGACTTCGAATCGAATACCCTTTCACTCTCTTTTTTGTGAACTCTTTGTGGGTCCATTTTGCTCGGCTGACGGTCATGGTGAAAACATGATCATTGACCGTTGCCGATTGGTCTTTCAAAATCGGCACCAAGCTGGACCCAAGAACGTGCTTGGGGATCGTAACGTTCGTCAGTTCGCCCAGCGTTGGGTAGATGTCAATCAAACCAGCCAAGGAACTCGACGACTTTCCGGCCGGCATGTCCGGGTCGCAAATGACCATCGGCACATGACAGGATCCCTCGAATAGATCGCCTTTTTGCCAAAGTCCATGGGCTCCCAAGTGATAGCCGTGATCCGACACGAACACGATTGTGGTGTTGTCCGTTAGCCCAAGCCGATCGATCGCGCCAACAACTTTGCCCACTTGTTGATCCATCAGCGTGATCGAAGCATAGTACGCTTGAATAATTTCTTTCCGCTGAACCAGCGTCAGTTCGCGTTGCTTCGGGCGATCCATTTGAGCCGCCAGAGGAATGTCGTCGCGATCCCCTTCGCTTTCAAGGGTCGGCGTTATGCGATCAAGTGGATAGCGATCAAAAAACTCTGACGGTGCGACGTAAGGAGTGTGTGGTCGATAAAATCCGACGGCCAGAAAGAACGGCTGATCCGTTTTGTTTGGATGATGTTCCTCTAGCAATTTGATTGCTTCAGTCGCAGCGATGCCGTCCGTGTGGTCTTCGGCTTTACTGGGAAGGTTTAGCCAACTAAGCGTGCCACCGAATTTACCTGGTTGCAGCGTGTGAATTTGATCGTGAACATCCCGATCAACACCGCGCGGATTGACGACCGTATCCCAGGAAGCGGAGTCATCCATCCCGTCTTCGCCAATTTGCATCGGAACATTGTAGTGATAGATTTTGCCAACTCTTCCGGCCCAGTAGCCTTGATTGCGAAACATCTGGGGCAACGTCACGACGTTGGGAAGAGCATCGCGAAAATTTTGAGCGTTCGAAATGACGCCGGTTTGATCTGGAAACAATCCGGTCATCATCGAAGCACGACTCGGATTGCAAACCGGGTATTGGCAATACGCTTTTTCGAACCGCGTCCCGCGCATCGCGAGGGCGTCAATATTTGGTGTCTGAACCAGTGGATCACCATAACAGCCGAGATCGCAATTGCAGTCGTCTGTCATGATTAACAGAACATTGCGTTTGATTTCCGTTTCTTGAGCAACGCTGTTCGAGGCTAGGAAAACAAAACTGCAAAGAATCAAAATCGAAAGCAGCGGCTTAATTGGCATTAGTGTTTACCGGTTTATCAAGCACCATGTCGGAGGGGAAGTCGTTCGAACTGTCGCCTTTTCGAGATCTAAGACGCTTGTTCTGCGATCGACCGCGCGGAGCATTCAGGGGGATATCCATTCCGCCAAGCTCTTCCATCATGGCATAGAGCTTCTTTTCCATTTCTTTGGCTTTCGCCTCGTAGGCTTTCGTGCGAATCAGATTGTTCTGTTCCATGGGATCTGATTCGATGTCGAAAAATTCGTCCGTGTCCCACAAACCGTAATAAGTGTTGTACTTGTATTTGTCACTTCGCAGCGAAAACACGGTCGGCGATTGCGGGAAGTTTTTCTCCCAGTAGTACGCATAGAGAAAATACTCACGCCACGGAACGTCTTCGCCTTTGGTAAGCGATACAAAGCTGTCTCCATCCATATGGGGTGGCTTTTGCAGTCCCATTGCTTCCATGACGGTCGGAGCGATATCAATGTTGGCGACCATTTTCTCAACCGTTGTTCCGCCTTTGAAAAGTTCAGGGCACTGGACCATCATCGGAACACGAATGGATGTCTCATAGGCAACGCGTTTGTCGATCAAGCCATGTTCGCCAAACATGAACCCGTTGTCACCCATGTAGATCACCATCGTTTCGTCATGGATTCCCATCTTTTTAAGCTGGTCCATCACGGCACCCACGCTGTCATCCACTGAGCAAAGTGATTCACAATATCGTTTGTAGTATTTCTCGATGTTCAATTCACTGTGGTACGGAAAGTCGACTCCATGCCAACTGTTACGTTGGTCAAGCAACCAGCGCGGACGATTGAGCTTGTTCTCGGTGAGTTCTGTTTCGCTGGGCGGTCGTTTGAAGGGCTTGGAAGCAAACTTGTCGTTGTGTTTTTCTTCCGGAGTAAAATTCGCGTGAACCGCCTTGTGTGATAGGTAAAGAAAGAACGGCTCTTCTCCGTCTTTTTGTTGTTCGAGGAAGTCAATTGCGTACTTCGTTAGCAGTGTCGTGATGTAACCATCTTGTTTGACTCTTTCACCATTAACATTGATTGTGTAATTCGGTCCCGGCGGCAAGTAATGGCCCTGACCTTTAAAGCTGACCCAGTAGTCGAACCCTGGCCGAGGGTCATCATGGTGGCCTCCCATGTGCCACTTGCCGATGTAGCCAGTTTTGTAGCCCGCCTTTTGCAAATACTGTGGGAAAAATTGGGTACCTTTGGGAACGAGCCGCTGATTGTCGATGACTCGGTGGCGAAATGTATACAGTCCCGTCAGAATCGAAGCGCGACTCGGCGAACAGAGTGACGTCGTCACGAAAGCGTTTTTCATGTGAACGCCGTTACGAGCCATCGCGTCCATGTGGGGCGTTTCGGCAAACTGATGACCCATGAAACTCATCGCATCGTAGCGATGATCATCGGACAGGATGAACACGACGTTTCGCGGTTTGGCGCCTTCAATTTTTGCAGGCTCGACCGATTTGGGAACCGGGACGACATCTGTGCCGGTTTCTGCAATCGCAAAATTCGCCGACAGGAAAAGAATCGCGAATGTAAAAGCTGTTCGGAACAGAAGTTTCATTTCAAGCTCATTTTATAGCAGTGGCCTATGGGCAACCATCTTAGTCTGCAGCAGCCGGTTTACGCAAATGTGGGGACATCGCGCAAGAAAAAAGCCCGAAGGCAATCTTCGGGCTTAATTTCGTTTCGAAAATATCGGTGAGTCTTACTTGATCCACTCACCGTTGAGATTCTCAAGCAATCCTGGAACCTTTGAGGCCACGATTTCAGTTCGGCCAATCGTGGGCGTATCGAATTGTTGACGGTAGAAGATCTTCTTCATTTCGACGAAGCCAGCCCACTTCAGGATGTCAGCGCAAACTTTTGGGCCAGTTGGATACCATTTCAAACCATGCACGCCGGACATGACGTTTTCTTTACTTTCCCAGCCAGCTTTCATGCTGCCATCGTCCTCTCCCCACGTCGTCGACGTATTGAAGAACATGACCTCGTTGGTCAAGTCCGCTGCGATCTTCAAACCTGTGATTGGATCGGGCAGATGATAAAAGATGCCTTTGAACATCGTGATGTCAGAAGGCGTCAAATTTTGTGAAGGAATGTCGTAAAGATCGTTGACTCGAAATTGAATTCGATCCGTCGGACTTACTTGTCGTTGAGTCTTTACGAACCGAGCTTGCTTGATCCAATGTTCCCGAACGTCGAACCCGAATGCTGCTTTGATATCTCGTTCACGAGTCCAGAAACAATAGCCGCCGGCGTTACATGCACAGTCGAGAAACGTTTTTCCTTTGAGCCCATTGGGGTAGATCGAATCAACTTGTTTCAGAAACAAGTCGCGCAACTGTAGGAGACTAACATCGCCACCCCGACCACCTTCTGCACGGCCTCGTTTCACACCGTCTTCAACGAAAACTTCGCCCGTGTTCAAGTCATCGGTCAACTGAATGTTCATGTGCCATGGACCAAGGGCTTTGATGCGCTTGACCATCGTTTCGCGATCGAGTTTCTTAGGTTTGGGTTTTGGAGAAGGTGCGATACTCATCGTGTCCTCGTCGGGCAAGAGTTTGGTCCGAGTCAGTTTCAGACCCTGAAATTCCGCCGCGAGATTAGCAAAATGGGTTTGCATAATGAACGCCATTGTCGAATAAAATGCTAGCGGTTGGCAGTCGCTGTCCTGGAAGCGTTGACGCTAAACCATGATCTGGCCCAAGTCTTCTGGGCCTTGAGCGTCCGAGTTGTTTTCTTGTTCCGAATTCGAATTGGCCTCTTCGAGAAAATCAGAGGTGGCACGAAACTGAGGACGTACGGAATCCGAGAGCAACATCAAACTTTTGACCATATCCATTCGAGATCGAGATTCCAGTGCTTTGTCGAACTCTGCGATAAAGTCCGACAGGCTGCACCAATCGATTTGCAAGCTGTTGATGTTAGGTTGCTTGATCATGTTCAGGGATACAGAAAGACAAACTGCAAAGCTGACGACAACGTTCTGACATCCTTCGCGGAAAACACAAGTTTGCATTTCTAGCAAACTTGGGCAAAGGTTTCGCATCTTGATTTCGATCTGCTCGTTCGGCGTTCCAGTCATGTCTTCTTTCTTGCAAATCTGTTCGGCCATGTGCGCGACGAGCGCAATCAATTTTTTCCGGCCCCCGATTTGGAAGATCTTCCCGAGCCAACCAGTATGGAACTGCTGACAAGCCATCGCCATCGAAGCCAGATGCAGTGTCGTCGAGATACGATACTTTCCCAATTTGGTGCTTGTTTCGAATTCAGCAAGTGCTTCGAAGAGATGTTCTTGCATCTGAGCGATCTCGCTAAAGTCACTTCGCTTCAGGAGGTTGATGTCTTGGAACACAGCGTCACGATAGGCGTTTCGGATGTCTGCGTTCCTTTCCCAGATGACCATCCAGTGATCGATCAGCTTCTTCATCAGTTCGCTGTCGACGCGACCGTCGTCCAGATCATTTCTTTTCCCTTTGAGCATGTGAAAATGCTCTTTGATCTCTTCAACACCGGCTGAGAAATGCGGGAAGTGAGTTTGGTCGTCTTGCCAGATTGCTTCAGAGAAAACGTCGTCCGTCGAGTGCGTTTTTTCCCGATAGCAAGCCATGCGATAGCCCAAAAGAAGTCGTTCCAGCATGGCACTGAACAGTGGTTGGCTGCGATCCGTTTCGATGATACTGCGGGCCGCATCAAATCGACCAGTTTGCAAATTCTGGTCGTCATGATTTTTTAACTTCAATCGTTTCTTCTGTGAACATTCGACGTTCACTGAGTCAACGATTTTATTTGCTGCCCAAGGTTCTGCTTCGGCACAAATGAGTGAACCGATGTAGTATCCGAGTCGATGATACGCATCGACTTGTTGCTGAGTGAAAAACTGATTGGTTGTGGGCTCATCGGGGAAGTCGGGGAACTTTTGGCGGATCTGTCTGATTTCCAATGGGTCGTCTTCGCAAATCACCATCTGAGCGTAGATCAAATAAGCCTCTTCGTCTGGCTTGTCGGGGTATCGAACTCGCATGCAGACAAATTGTTGGGGGGCGACGGCGTCTTCGCGAGCATCATCCGCATCGTTGTCCTTGAGGATGCTGCGGTCGAGCCTCATGAAGTTGAGCGGCGCGTCGTGGTCAAGGTCAAAGAACTGAATCCCCATTTCCTTTTTGGCGACTTCCAACATTCTGGCCAGATGTTGAAGTTCGTCATCTGAGGTGTTGATTCCTGCGTCGCTAACAATAATCAAACGGCATTTCCTCTTGAGCAGCTCCATAACGCCGAGGTAATCCGTAAATCCACCGTCTGCGATATGACGATACGTCCGTGTGTCTTGTCGCCCGATAAGCCGTGCAAAAACGTTCGTAAACTTGGATACGTAGCCACGCCAGCTTTTGACTCTGGACTTGTATTGCAGTCGCGGCTCGGCCAGATAACGCCCCAAGTCGACACCAAACAAATCCATGATGACTCGTGTGCCGAGGCTACGCGACATCTGTGACGATAGCGCAGCGCCGGAAATGCAAATTGCATCTGCGATCGGAACATCAGGCTCACTTCCACTCTGGCGAATGTGATTTCCGGGCAAATACGATTTGGGCGGCATCATTCCGTGTTTTTCGGATCCGACGTAGTGCGGCGTAAATGCGAAAGGTGATGCAACGACCTCCTTTGATTTTTGGTCGATGTAGACTTCAGCGCAATTGATGATTGGAATTGGCAGTCCCACGTCGGTCAGGTCAAAGCTGGAGATTGGTTGGTCAGATCTTTGAATCGTGGTTTTCGAGTTCTTGGCCGAAGTTAATTGTTTCTCGGCATCGTTCATTTCCTGGTTGGCACCGTCGTCCGTATCTAGCCCTCGATGCGTCGTCTGAAAGAAGTCCACGTTGAGGAACTGATTCGCAATGGAAGACTTATAGAATTCGTAGAGAGTTGCTGTCGGCGAAAATGCGGAAATAAACAAGCCAAGCAATGTAATGGCAATCGACCAAAGTAGAAGATGAACGCGAGCTTCCTGATCCTTTTCTGGTACGACCAACGTGCTGACGATGCCGTATCGAGCCAACAAACCGGGATCAAGGACATGGATGCAATCGCGACTGAATTGTTTCATCGCTTCAGATTCGGACACACTTCCATAGCCGTTCATGGAAATTGGTTTGCCGTCGAGCACTCGAATGCAGTTGGCAACGAAGCTTTGACACTTTTGTGCGCTCCACATGGTCATTGTTTCTTGAACGACTTCGATGGCATCGTCCTGCTTTGTCCGCAATTCAGGAAGAATTCCCGTAAACTCTTCTCCATCGATAGTTCCAGATTCGATAAGGTTGGGTTCGTATAGCGTGTGACCCGTAATGGCTTCGACCAAGTGTTGGTGGAAACTCTCAGTAGGCAAAACGTTTTCGTTGAAATGCTCCAGAAACTGGTTTCTTACCTCCTCCAAAATTACCCAACGCTTTAAGTATCCACCTGCCGATTCCAAGTCTCCCTTTTTCAGGCATTTGCCCACCAGTTTTCCGAGGTCGTCGTTAAACGCTTCTGCTTCCTTCGTATTGGGCTTACAGGCAACACTGTGGAGACGATTCCATTGGCCTGCAATTTCTTCGTTTGCAGCAATTTCTTCAAAGGTTGGAGGGTTAATACAGTGCCACCAAATCCAAGCGGTTTTGATGAGCCTGAATCCTAGAGGCGCGTAGGCGTCAGCGTCCTTCTTTTTGCCATCCTCAAACAGGATTTGAGCGGTTGAGTCACGTTTGGCAAGAAAATCATCCCAGGGGTCTGATTTGTAAAAATTGTTCGATTGCTCATCATCTTTGCTTAGAAATTTCACGGCAATTTTGGCGTGAGAGTAATCCTCATCAGTTGCCTGATGAAGCTCGATTAATTTTCGGAAATTTGCAACATCGCCTGTCACCAAATCGCGGCCGCGGTTCGCGACATAGTTCGAAATATTCTCACGTCCCATTAGATAGATGGCAAAAAATACGGCCGCGCAAGTCATTGAAGTCAATAGAACGGCATGTACCGCTTTCTGTATGCGGCTCGCCGATTGGCTTTCTGATTTAAGAAGTCGATCGCGTCCAAGGAAAACCAAAATTTGAAATACGGCCGCGATCGCACCAAGCGTTACCGCCCAGTTCTCCAACTCGAAAAGGCTATCATTCCCATTTGACGCACTCGTGTAACCGTTGCCAAGGAAAATCGCGACCGACGCAATGGCGAAGAATGCAATAAAGCCCAGTGCAGTGGAACTGAGCTTTCGTCGCAACATCGGCAGTTTGATGTCAAGTGATTTGCTCAGCAATTTGTCAATTCTGGTTAGTTGAACAACGCCGGTGATAAAAATGCAAAAGAAAATGACCCACCAAGTTGGAAGCATCGCAATGCCCAACTCGCCCCACGTACCCAAGCCCAGATAATTGAAATACAAATGGCGAAACTGTAGTGTGTCGCATGACCTAAAAAGCAGGGCCACCAACGTTGCGACGATTCCCGTGATGCCCAGATATACGAGAGCACGACACAAGAATTCGACCGCGTGGACACAGATTAGACTGGACTTTGGGCTCAGGTAATTGCCCGCTCCTTGCAAGCGTCCGGCACGAGGTTTCCCAGTGACTCTGTTTACGCCAACATCCGCAATTCGTACGGAACGCGTTTTTTCTTCGCCGTCCTGAACCTCAATTTCCGCATCGTGAAAACTGCGAACTTTCTGATCCTCGATTTCAGAAAACTCTTTGCCCCGACACATCATATTGCCCGTGATGTACGCTCCGCCGGAAACGGCACTGATGTAGTCGACGAATCGGAGCAGTCCTTTATGCGAAAACGCAGTCAGCATTCCATCGTTAAATGTTGCCGACCGAAGGCCGCCGCCGGAGATCGCCAAACCTACAACGTCATTGAGTTCGGTGTCTTCGAGGTCGGCGTCTTTCAGTTGAATTTTTTCAGAATCATAAAATGTGTCACCCTCGAGAAAGGCAACGCGACGTCGGTTGAGCAGTCTTTTGGTTTCGATCCTGTTAACTTCATCAGCATCCAGCAGAAACTCGTTATTCGTTGTGTCAGAATCTGGTTCGATATCTGTTTGCCGCTCAAAATCCTGATTCATTAGCTTGCCTGGAAGTGGGGGCCTGCAAATCGCTGCGAATTATTCTATCGCAGCATCGCCAACTAATAATTCTGACGAAAGAAATTGGCGACGCAAGGAATTAACTGCGACTGCCAAACGTTCGAACCGTTTTTCTCGAACTTGAACTCTGTCTGGTCGTTACATTCTGCTTGGGTTAACAACGAGATGGGCCGAAAGGGCCATCCGCAATTCCGTTTGCAAGCAGATTACATTATCACTTTGTCGATTGAGCTAATTTCGACGCGATGCGCTTCACGACTGAATGGCTCGACTGCACCGCTGATTCCAAGAGAGGAACTCCACTGGCGGCATATGAGCCAGCAAACCAGATTCGACGGTTTTGCGAATGGAGCAGCTCAAGTTCGGAATGCAGTGACTTTGTGTTTGAATCAACGACGGGGCGTTGCAAATTTGCTGACGCAATCACGGCAGCAGAATCAATTTCGCCGCAAGGAAATATCGTGTGGAAAACATTGTCTGCCTCTGGCCAACGATCGTGAAAACGATTCATCCAAACGGTGCAAGAAGACGCGCCGCTTTCAGATGACTGGAAATTGAACGTGCCCCAATCACCTTTGTCGATAGGCATCGTTGACGAATCCGTGTGGACAACAACCGGTACATCGACATATCGGAACTTTGCCAGCAATGCCGCCGTCTCTGGAAATTCTGACGCAACCAACTTGCTCGCATGGTTGGCTTGAGTTGCAACAATAAGCTGATCGAATTCGTGACCGACTCCATTGGCGTATACCAGAACCGTTTCGTCCCGCTGCGCAATCCTTTCAACATTCGCCCTACACAGAAAACTGTCAACGCCAACGAGCAATCGCTTCGCCGCATCCTGCGATCCATGTACGGTCCGCATCAATCGGCGCCCACCGTTTGAAATTTTATCCAATGCATCCAAAACAACATCGCAAGGATAACGGAGCAAGTCGCGAGGCGGACATGTAAACACGGTTGACGTCAGGGCTGGCAACAGGAACTCGTTCAGGAAATCGGACGAAGATCTTTGCGGAACCGATGACTTGAGAAATTCGTCAAACGTGATCGTGTTTGCACTGTCGCTTTGAATGGCTTCGCGGCCAATTTTCTGAAAAGCTCGCAGGTCGCTCAACAGCTTTCGAGTCTTTGGGTTAAACGTGCTTTTTAGCATCGTGACCGTGTCGTAGGGCAACCCGATTTTTAGTCGAACATCCTTCGCCGCATTCAGGAAAGTTTGCTGATGGTCAACGGGTTCAAAGTCAACGCCGGCGTCTTGATAGAGTTCTGTGACGGCTGGCCATAGCGAAGCGTTGAACATCCGCGACGGAACGTCGCCGATCAATTGGCCTTTGATGTTGGGGGAATGAGATGAAAAGTCACGAGAGTGTGCGGCCAACCCGGGATTGGATCCCTTTTCAAATATCGTAACGCGAAACCCTTCGCGTGAAAGCAACCACGCAGCAGAAAGCCCGGCCATCCCACTGCCGATGATGGCGATTCGATTGTTGGGCGGAGAGCTAATTTGATTGGCCTGTCGAGCAAAGTGCGAAAGTGATGCTTTTCGATCACCCGATCAAAGTCTTGCCAACTTGGTGGACTTCGTGAACTTCGAGCACCTTGTCATTCGATTCGAAAAGGCTCTCGATACACTTCCGGTGGATCATCATCTTTAACCCGCCAACACCAATCGCTCCATAACAGACCGTCTCGCCACGAAGCTCTCCTTTATCCATTGCCTCTACCCCTTGGACGCCCGCTGGTGGCACCGCGTTCACGTCTACCACGACCTTGGGGTGATGCGATTGCCATCCATCGGCAAGTAGCTCGATCCCTGCCGCTCCAGCAGCGAAGACGGCGTCGGAACCAGCAATCGCCGAAAGTGCGACGGTAGAGTCCGGTACTTCAAGCGGCTCCAATTTGACGCCATCGCCATCACGAATTTCTTTGGCCACGTCTTCACAGACTTTCTTGGCTCGCTCCAAACGTCGTGAACAAACTCGAATCGTCATCGAACCGCCGGAGTCATTGATCTCTCGGACCAATATTTGAGCGATTCGAATTCCAACGGGTCCCGTCGCAGCTAAGATCGTGACGGTCGAATCTTTCCATGCAAGATGCTGTCCCGCGGAAAGTACTGCCGCCGCGGCCGTCGTGTTGCAGCCATTCGGGTCGGACATAATCGATACGCGCATCGGGCCGAAGAAGGAATCTTTGGCTTTGGCTACCAACTGTTCGGTCTGATCCACATTGGAGCCTCCGAAGAAGATCGCTGTCGATTTCAAATCTTTGACAGCCCGGGTGAAGATGCAACCGTGAACCAAACCGGTTACCGCATCTGCAGAGACCGAACCGTGTGTCAGCAATTGTTCAACGCCAGAGTCAATTGCGACAACAGAATCGAAAACGCTGGGATGTGCGTCAGGATCGATTTGAACAAGGATTCGTTTCTTTGACATCGCGAACCAAAAAGCATGTACGAAAAAAAGACTCGCAAGCGAATGAACCACCAAGCGATGGCTCAACCAGTTGCGAGTAAAACACAGTCCGAATTCAAACGCTCATTCAAGCATTAGAATCCGCGGTAAGGATGAGTTGCTTCTTCTTTTTGAGCAATCATCTCATCAGCTGATGGAGACGAGTTCATTGCGTTTGCAATTGCCATCTTTGTCGCCGAATAGTTGTAGTCGTAGATCTTTTTGTCGTCTTCAGCACCTGGGTGGATGAACACGCCGCAAACGCAAACGAGATCTTCAGCTTGGTCCTTCGGAATGACTCCGTCAGCCACGCTGTCGGCAACCGCTTTGGCAACTGCGGCTTGGGCTGGACCAAACATTTGGACAGCTTGCTTCATGCCTTTGATCGTAACCTTCGTGACCATGACGGTCGCTGGCTTAACGGCAACGTTGGGAGCCAGTACAGCCAACAGGTTGGTGTGGCCTTCTGATTGAGTTGAAAGAGCGTTCGCGAAAGCTGTTCCAACAGGTCCAGACTTGCTGCCGATCATCAAATCGATGTGAGAGATTTCGTTGCCTTCACCATCAAGTGCTTCACCAATAAACATGGACATAGAGGGACTCCTGTAATACGTTGAAATGCCGACTCTTTTTCGGATCAGCACTTTTTCTAAAAGTTCAGCCACAAAGACTAACAAACCGGATGCGCATTGGCAACCATTCTGATCCTGAATCCACAGACTCACCATGAATCTTCCGGCCGACAATACAGCTTTTGATCCGAAGCGAGCTTTGATCGTCGGAGCCAGTGGCAGGATGGTTGCGGCGCTGCTTTCGCAATTGGGAATCAAATGTTCAGTCGCCGATCTTTATGGCGATTCGGACACGTTCGAACTGTGTGACGGAAGAGTGCAAAAGTTGAACAAATTGAGTGATCTGTTGAGCTATGAATCTTTTGTGCGATCCAACGATTTGGTCGTCTTTGCGGGAGGTCTTGAAGGGAGTCTGGGGCTATTGAAAACATTATCGCGATGGATTCGCCCCGCGTTTGCGGACGCTGATTCGGTGCGGCGGATGATCGATGTCGACGCTTTCAATGGTGCGCTTTCGAAGATTGGAGTCGTGGACTACCCACTCATTTCGGATCCGAGGCTCGCAAAGTATCCAGCGGTGGCAAAGGACGTTGCCCATTCTGCGACGGCGAATTTAGTACATTCAACCGACGAGTTCAGTTCGCATGAATCGAAGAATCGCGTTCTGCAAAACTTTATCGACGGAGAATCTGTTTCACAAATTTTTGTCACAGGTGATGGTACTGTTGAGTGTCTTGGAGAAACGATTCAGCTGACGAAATCGCTCAGTTGGTTCGGTTCCATTTCGGGGCTCGAACTGTCCCCGGGCGACCAAGAAAAAACGGTGGCGTTCGCGACAGCGATTGCGATTCAAGCAAAGTTCACCGGTGCATTCGGTATTGACTTCATTCGCAATCAGGATGGAATCTTTCCAGTCGATGTGAACCCACGAATTCCTGCCTCGGCGGAAGTCGTCGGAGAATCAGTGGTTCAGCGGCATCTGAACGCTTTCGGGTTTCAATGTCGGGCAAAAGGAAACCCGCCAAACCATTCCGTATTGGGTAAGGCAGTGGTTTTCAATCAACGCGAATCGCCGATTCGATTTGCTCGACAGAAATTGAGTGATTTCCCATCGCGGCATCTTTCCACTAACAGGGAAGTATCAATTGCTGATTTGCCAAACGAGGGAGAGCGCATCGAACCTAACCATCCAGTTCTCACCGTTTTTGCGTATGGCGAAACCCAGCTCGACGTGGAAACAAAACTGGACGCGTTAATTGAGGAAATTATCAAACGACTAAGCTCGTAAAACAGTCGTTTTCTGGTGGCATTTCATTTCTTCGATTGTCAACCTCGCCCAAGGCCGTCATCATGGCGTCCCTACCAATTGATTTCTTTCTGTCGTTTTTCGGACAAAGAAAATGAGCTTTGACTATCCACAACAACCACGTCGTCGCAAAGGCGGCTTTGGCGGAATCTTTATGCTTCTGATCATCGGCGCAGCGATCTTCATGTTTATGCAGGGTCGTGGTGCTCCCAATCCCGGTGCTGAGGCTGGCGGAGATTTGAATGGAACTCGACGTGTTGAACGAAAGATCGATAGAAACAGTCGAATCGATCGTGAACTTCGCGAAGCTGACGAGTATCGTCGACAGCGTGCTGACATTCTGGGTTCGCCAAAGCCGCAGGATTCTCAAAAGGCGATGCCCCAAGGTTCGGGAACCAACGGCGACTGGAGCATGGAAGATGTTGATACAAAGAACACCAAGACCTCGCCAGCTGCCAGCACCGCGAAAAAAACAATCGGCGAAGACGGTTGGTCAATGGAAGAAGTTCCATCGAAGAAGAAATCTGGAACCGGTTTTGAGCTTAATAATTCTGCGGGCGGTGAAGTGAAACCTGCGGAGAGTAGTGATTGGTCTGTCCAGGATGTCGAACCGAAAAAGAAAAAGACCACTGAAGGCGATTGGTCAGTCGAAGAGGTTGGCGGCAAGCGTGTCAAGAAGTAGCTGTTTATATTGAACGAACTGTCGTCAATCCAAAACATGCCTAAAGCGAACTGTCGTCATCCAAAACATGCCTAAAGGCATTAACTACGAACATCATGCAATGAAAGTGCTGACCACTATTCGGAACGCCGGAGAGACTGAACTTGCTTCAGCACGGTATCCAGATTGGCGTGATCGCCGGGACCGTCGTTGACATGAGTCCATGCGATTTGGCCGCGATCGTTGATCAGCACAACGCCGCCTTGTTGTAAAGCGTCGCCTTGTGTCCAACCTTGTCGGTGTCCCGAAAGCAGTACTTTCATGTAACGTCCGAGCGTCCTCGGAGTGATGCCGAGTTTTCGTTTCAAGTTGAAAACGCGAAAGCTGTCCAGTGTTGGATCTGTGTAGAGATCAAACTCAATTTCGAAGGCACCATGGAATTTTTTAGCTTGAGAGACCGTTCCGTTTCCGATGCCGATGATCGAAACTCCATTGCCCTGAATTTCGTCAGCGATTGAGTTGATGCGAACAACCTGCTCGCGACAAAATGCTCAGCCAAACTGCCTCAAAAAGACGAGTAACATCGCCTTGTTCGCACAACGTTCCGCCAGTGAGACTTCGGTTTCATCCAAGTCTAGGATGGTTACTTTCAGATCAGAAACTTGGTTGGCGTTCATTTCAAAAATTCCAATGTTTCGATCATCAGATGGCCACGATTGAATCCGTGTGAATACTCGAATGTCGCGGGTACCGACAGATCCACGTCTTTGCGGTATTCTTTGAATTTCAAAAGGCACGGATCACTACCTAGTTCCGGAAATACTTCGATAGCAGCAAGTTGTCCTGTCTCCGGATCGAAGAACAAGTGCGATTCAATTGTGCCTCGAGTCGCGACAAGAATTTGATAGTGCAGTCCGTCTTGTTCCAGCGGTGCGGATCCAAAGTAGTAGACTTCGCCAAACTTGTCCGGGCCGAGAATCAAAAAATTACGCCAAAGATGAATGGCGATCAGCAGACCGCCGGTGCCTTCAGGGACTCGTTGATCCGAAAGCTCCGTTTCTGGATCGAGCACCCATGTTTTGCCGCCAATCTCAAGCCCGGATTTGTCGTCCGAAAGCACCATCTGGACTTTTGCTTTGTTGTCATCAATTCCGCTCAGTCGCCAACGATTCGTCGATGTCGAAAAGTCGCCTTGGCTATCGATTGCTCTGTCCCAAACACGCTCGCGATTGAGTTTGTTGAAATGGTAATTCGTGTATCCACGTCGAACCTCGTACCAATCGGCGTGTTCATTCGGTTCAGGTTCTGGTTCCGCATTTTCAACTTCCGATCCGGCGATCATTTCAGTCAGTTTCTCAGCCGAATGCACGCCTGTTAGTCGCACCATCGCATCGATTTTGGCTCCATCACGTTCAAAAGAAATCGGAACTCGAAAACCCTTCGGGAAAATGCCCAACACGTTTTTAAATTGGTTCACGGTGCGGATAGAGCGACCTGCAAACTTCGTCACTTTGTCGTCGTATCGCAAGCCGCGACGCCACGCATCAGACGATTCCAGAATGTTCGAAACCCGAACGTCACCCTGGTCGTCTGTCGCGACAGTGGCTCCGATCGTGGCGTGGTCAACAATTCGTCCACTTTTTAGATAGTCCAAGAACAGTTTGATTTGGTTGATTGAAATAGCGTATCCAACGCCAACGTTGACTCGTCCTCGTTTCTCAAAACTTCCGCGGCCGTTGATGCCGATCAAGTCTCCGTTGGCATTAAAAAGCGGACCGCCAGAATTGCCCGGATTGATCGCCGCGTCCGTTTGAATACAGTCCGCGTACTCGAGCAGCGTTCCAGATGGATACTGATACCGATGAACGCCGGAGACAACGCCCCATGTGACGGTCGGTTGAAAATTAGTTGCCAATAGAAATGGATTGCCGACGGCAAAGCAATCGTCTCCTTGCTGAACGGCGTCACTGTCGGCCATCGTCGCGAAAGGAAAGTCATCGCGTCCAAGCAGTTTGATTAACGCCACGTCACCGACCGGATCAATTCCCACGATAACCGAATCGTAAAGCACTCCATCGTTCATGCTGCACTTCATGAACGGTCCGTTGCCTTCGACGACGTGATAGTTGCTCAACGCGTAGCCAT
>CAZORS010000077.1:0-22566 GCA_964582025.1 uncultured Pirellulaceae bacterium
TTGGCGACAAGAAACGTGGAAAGCGTACGCTCATCGTGACCAACGAAGAGAGCGAAATGGAAGCCGAACACATGGTTCCGCCAGGGAAACGTCTCCTAGTGCAAGCAGGCGATCGTTTGACTGCCGGCCAGCAACTTGTGGAAGGGCCACTTGTTCCTCACGATATTCTTCGCGTCTCTGGTGAGGAAGCCGTTCAGGATTATTTGACTCACGAGATTCAACAGGTTTATCGAAGCCAGCGTGTAGAGATCAATGACAAACACATCGAGATCATTATCGCTCGCATGCTTCGCAAGGTGAAAATTGAAACGCCTGGCGATACGGATCTTCTGCCTGGTTTGATTTGCGATCGTTTCGATTTCTTGCAAGTTAACAGCAACACTGCGAAGTGCTTGCGAATCACGGACCCTGGCGAAAGCGATTTCGTTAGAGGTCAAATTGTGCCGAAAGTTGTTATCGAAGAAACGAACGCTCGAATCGAAACGCTTGGTGGTAAGCCTTGTAAGGGCACCAAAACCAAGCCTGCGACTTGTAGCACACAGTTGCTCGGTATCACAAAGGCTTCTGTTCAGAGTTCCAGCTTCATCTCGGCTGCGTCCTTCCAGGAAACGACCAAGGTTCTCACCGAAGCTGCTCTGTCTGGTAAAGTCGACAACCTTGTTGGGCTGAAAGAGAACGTGATCCTCGGTCACTTGATCCCAGCTGGTACTGGCTTCCAGTCATTTCAGAGTTCAGACGTTCAGTACAACATGGAGGCGATGGAGCAAGTTGCTGCTCGACCTCAAGCGACGCTCGAAAGCAGTTTCCCATTGCTTGACGATAGTGCCACTGCAATGGCAGGCGATGGTGGAAGTTCCACTGCGGCGCCGGTCGTTGACGGTTCGAATGACTTGATGGCAGCGATGGCTGGAACGGATGTCATGAGCCAACTTGGTGCTGAACTTGGTGTCGAAGCTGACGCAGGTATCGTTCAGGATGCTCCTGCAGCAACTCCGACTCCGCCACGTGCTCCAACGGGTGGCGATGACTTGACGATGATTGAAGGCATTGGCCCGAAGATTGCCGACATTCTTCGCAGCTCTGGAATTCCAAGTTTCACGATGCTCTCGGTAACCAGCCCGGATCGCATTCGAGTGTTGTTGGCTGAAGAGGGCGGAAGTTTCGTCAACCACGATCCAACAACTTGGCCGGACCAAGCTCAGTTGGCTGCCAACGGTGAATGGGACAAGCTGCGGGCATGGCAAGACGTTTTGATTGGCGGCCGCGAGCCTGATGCCAGTTCAACTTCGCCTGTCGAAACAGTTCCCCCGGCCGTCGAAGAGCCAGTTGCTCCAACGGACGACCTTACGAAAATCGAGGGCATCGGGCCGAAGATTGCTGAAGCACTGAACAATTCGGGAGTCACTTCGTTTTCTCAGATGGCAGCAATGTCGTCACAGGACATCAAAGATATCCTGACGAATTCGGATGGCACATTCGGAAACCATGACTCGACGACTTGGCCTCAGCAAGCCGCGATGGCTGCTGAAGGAAAATGGGACGAGCTTAATGCTTGGCAAGATGAACTCGATGGTGGCAAAGTCGTGACTCCCTCTGAGCCCGATGATTTGACGAAAGTTGAAGGTATCGGACCGAAAGTTTGCGAACTCCTGATCGCAGCTGGAATCCCAACGTTTAAGAAGTTGTCAGAAAGCTCAGTCGATTCGATCAAAGCTATCTTGGCTGGTGGTGGCGGAATGATTGCCACCATGGATCCGACGACTTGGCCTGACCAAGCGAAAATGGCTCACGCCGGCGAGTGGGAAAAACTCCAAGCGTGGCAAGACGAGCTCGATGGCGGAAAGCTTTAGAGCGACCACATTGAAAATGATCAAACCGGCTTCGATCTTCCGATTGAAGTCGGTTTTTTTATGCGCGGACGAAACGGCAGCCTAAGAAGCGACCAACGCGAAGAGCCTGAGACCGAGTTGTTGGAATAACCGTTACTCTTTCTCCGGTTTCGGTTCGATCGTAGTGACTGCCACAAAATGCAGAATTCGAGGGATAACCTGTACCGACGTAGATTGAATATCGGTCTATTTTGCGGCTCGGAACATCATGCGCTCAATCCTTTTTTCTCTAACGCTGCTATTAAGCTCATTTTTGCTATTTCTTGTTCAGCCGATGATTGGCCGCATGTTGCTGCCCTCTCTTGGTGGAACACCAGCGGTTTGGAATGGCTGTGTTTTGTTTTTTCAAGCGGTGTTGCTGGCCGGCTATGCATGGGCACACTATGGTCCACCAAAGCTTGGCATGCGAAATCACCTGATCGCACACCTCACACTCCTAGCGATCGTATGCTTTCTTTTGCCGATGCGACTGGTTGAAAATTGGGCTGTGCCGACTGATTCCAATCCGATTGGCTGGTTGATTGGGCAACTGGTAGTCTGCGTCGGTTTGCCATTCTTTGTGATCAGTAGTAGTGCTCCGCTACTACAAAGATGGTTCGGTAAATCGTCTAAAGAGGGCGAATCCGAACCATGGTTTCTCTACGCGATCAGTAACGTTGGATCACTGGCTGCGCTGCTTAGCTATCCGTTCTTGGTCGAGAGGTACCTAGGCCTAACCGATCAAGGTTGGTTTTGGACCGGTGGCTTCATGCTGTTGGCGTTGATGTTCATTATTTGCGGATGGGTAACGATCAAGAATACTCCCGATGTAGAGTTGGGGAAAGCAGCGACGAGAACTCGAGCTGTTCCATTGCCTTGGAAGCAGCGTCTTCACTTTATCGTTCTTGCGGCGATTCCGTCGAGCTTGATGCTGGGCGTCACGACGATTGTCTCGACGGAAGTTGGATCGTTCCCGCTGATGTGGAGCATTCCGCTGGCACTCTATCTCTTGACGTTCGTATTTGTATTTGCACAACGACAACTGATTTCGCATCGGTTGATGATTTTTCTGCTTCCGGGAATGTTGCTGTTGATGCCGTTGATTTCTCTGATTGATCCGGGGGAGAATCCGCGGCTAATGATTGGGATTCACTTTTCGATTTTCTTTGCTGTTGCAATGGTCTGTCATGGTGAGCTTAGTCGATTGAAACCGTCAGTCGAACAGCTGACTGAATTCTTTCTGATGATGAGCATCGGTGGAGTCATTGGAGGAGCTATCAACTCGCTGGTCGCTCCAAATGTTTTCAGTAGTATCCTCGAGTACCCGCTTATGTTGATTGCGGCTTGTCTGGTTTTGCCTGCTCGGAAGATGTTGTCAGAAGAGATAGCGAATTCGCCAAGTAGCCCAGCAGCACGAGACTGGTTTAGAAAACATGTTGGATTCGCGCCTCTGCTGGTCGGAGTCTCACTGGCATTTTCGTGGGGTCTTTTTGAGTATGTCAAAGTCCCGAGTATGGTGCGTACGATTGTCGGTTTTGGGATTCCAGCTGTAATCTGTATGACGCTCGTTGAATCACCCAAAAAGTTCGCCATTGGATATGCGATCCTAGCATTGTGTTGTCCCTCGATCATGAATGTCCGCGACGTTGTGACTCGCGAGCGAGGATTCTTTGGCGTCAACGAAATCGCTTTGGATGACAAGGGCGAGAACATCATGTTGGTAAATGGTCGTACGCTTCACGGGATGCAACGACTCAACCAAGGTGACAACCCGGAGCCCATGACGTACTTCCACAAGGACGGTCCGATGGGTGATGTGTTTCGACTTTACGGTGATGGCTGCTCGCGTGTCGCTGTCGTTGGGTTGGGCGTTGGTTCGTTGGCGGCTTATGCAACCGGGAATCAGGACTTTGACTTTTTCGAGATCGACCCAGTCGTTGGACGAATTGCAAGCGATGAGCGCTACTTCTCTTTTCTGAGTTCGGCGAAAAATTGCGGTGCGAATGTAAATATTGTTTTGGGCGACGCGAGAATCCAGCTTGGGTTGCTACGGAAGCGGATCGCCGGAGAGAAGCCGCCCGTGGTCGGTTCGGTATTCCAAGCTGCATCCTATCCTCGCACGAAATCAAAGAAGTACGATTTGATTGTGATGGATGCTTTCGGTAGCGATGCTGTTCCACTGCACTTGCTGACCGAAGAAGCGATTCAACTCTATTTGGATTTGTTGGCAGACGACGGAGTGATCGTGTTTCACGTATCGAGCAAATTTATTGACTTCTCGCCAATTGGTGCTGGTATTGCCGAACGCTTTGAGCTTGCGGCTCTGGCGCGAAAAGACAAGCCTGACCAAGAAACGATCGCAAAGACCGGTCGGATGCCGAGCCACTACATGGTGATGTCGCGTCATGCCGAAGTGATTCGAACGTTTGAAGAATCTGGAACTCAGTGGCTGCCAATTGTTTCCGATCGGAAACTTCATTGGACCGACGAACACACCAACGTTTTGGATGTGATCCGCTGGTAAGAGTTTCATTGACGTTTTGTAAAAAAAAGGAGCGGAGAAAAATCTCCGCTCCGAATCTCAAGTGGTTCACTGAGGGTTGGTACCTCGTTCCAGAGATTAATTTTCGGAATCAATCAAGTCTGCAAAGACTGCTTGATCTTGAGATGCCGCGGCTCGAAGTTTACTCAACGCACGTGCTTCGATTTGTCGAATGCGTTCTTTAGTGACTCCAAGCTCTTCCCCGACCTCTTTTAAAGTCTGCGGTTCATTGCTGTAGTCCAAACCAAATCGGCTGATGATGATTTTCTGTTCACGATCGTCCAGCGTTTCTAGGATAGTACTTACTTGCTCTTCGCGAATCGCCTGTTCTGTTTCCAACATGATTCGGTCGGTACGCTCGTCAGCTTTCGCTAGGAACATCTCTTCTGAAGTCGGTCGGAATCGATCCTTTTGACGGTATTCACCTGGAATCGTGCGTGCAAAGTTCTTCATGATTGCCCAGCTGGCGTACGTGCTGAACTTGTTTCCACGCGTGTAGTCGAATTTCTCGGCCGCACGAATCAGAGACATGTTGCCGTCGCTGACCAGCGTGAAGAAATCCTCGCTGGCCTGAACGTGTCGTTTGGCAATCGAAACGACCAAGCGAAGGTTCGATTGAACGATACGGTTCTTGATTTTGACTGCTTCGTTATAAAGCCGTTCGATCTCATCCATTTCATTGGATCGAGCTCGTGAAACTTCCATCTTCTCGCGCAGCTTGCTTGCGCGATGTTTGAGAAAGTTGTACTTCCGGAACAGGTATTGTTCCTGCTCGCGATTGAGAAGCGGTACTTCGTAAAGCGAAGCGAGGTAGTGCGGCAATCCGGCAGGAGCCTTCACGCGACGTGGTGCTTTTTCGTATTCCGGGAATGGCGAGTCGATAATTTTCTTGTCGGCGGCCTTGCGGTGGAATTCCGGGCTGTCCATGAAGTCCAGTGGTAACTCCATGATCATCGTTGCACGCATCTCGTTGATGACGCGATAGATTGTCGTCTTCGTGCGGCAGTACCTGGAAGCGATTGTCTCCGCAGGTTTCCCAGCTGAAAAATCAGCGTAGATACGCTCTTTCATTTCCAGATTCAATGGTCCGGTCTGATTTGGGAACACAGCGATTGTCGGATTCTTTTCGTCGAACTGCTTGATCGTGTAGCGAATCGTTTCAATGCTTCGTCCCATGTGCTTGGCGATGCGACGGGTTACCTCCGCTGGGCATCCACCGGCACGAGCAAGTCGACGAGCGCGATCGATGATCTCAATCTTGTCGTTGTCAGTCAGTTGGCTGAAACGCTGGCCACGGCTAACCTTGGCTTCGTTGTTCTTCACGAACGAATCGACACTGGTCTGCAAAAAGCCAACTCGTTTACGTCCACCTTCAAAAATGAACTTACGGCTCACAAGGCCTTGCTGCCGCCAACGGGAAATGGTCTTGGTTGAAACATTGAATCTCTTGCTCAATGCTTCGACGGTTAGGACTGGCTGGCCGAAATCGTCAGCCTTCAAGTCAGAAGCTTCTGACATGTCTTCGATGAAACGATGCAAATCGTGCAGCAGCTGTTTTCCAGGGATCTTGACGATTGGACCCGCGTCGGCTCGAAACCCTGTGATGCGGAAGCAGACGAACTCGAAGTTGTAGTCTTGCTTTATGTTGATTTCGAGAAGCAGTTTTTCTGCTGCGTCCAATTGTTCAATTCGTCGATTTCGGGGCGCAAAGCGAACCTGTTGATCTCGTAGTTCGCGAATTGAGTCACATTTGTAATCGATATGCATGGTATTTTTGCTCCGTTGTTCCACAACTAACTTCCTGATGGCTCAACAGTTCTGTTTCACACTGAACTGTTCTACGGAGTTGGCGTTCCTTCCGTTCAAGATCCTACGTTTTGGCGAAGTATCGAACAGTAGGGGTCAACTCAGCGATGTCCGGGCAGCTAAGGAAGTGGAAAGCAAGGGGATGCTCCTTATTCTATACCCGATAAATCGCTAGCTAGATTCTTCTGAAATCTGGGGATTGTCAGAAAAGTCTGCTGTCTAACTGTCTTGCAAACGCGGTGCCAAGTTCGGTGATTTGGCCCGCATTTTATCTAATTCATGTGTTTTGTAGGGTTTTTTACGCTTGGGCCCGGCAAAAACCGTTGTGGTTGGCTGATGTCAAAACCTAAGGATTGGAAGCCAAGAATGTCGTTTTGAGACAGTTTTCTGACGATGATTCTCAGGATCGTTCCGATTTCCAAGGGCCTTTAAGCCTGATTGGTTGGAAAACCGCCGAGTAATTCAAGGATGAATGAAATGAAATTTGCGGCAAAAAGCCTGCTGTTCGCCATCGCATTGTCAAGCTGCACCGTTATCAGCGCGGCTGAAGACATTGATATCAATTTGAAGTTTGAGCGTGGCCAACAACATCGCGTCGAATTGCAATTCGAGCATGAAGGCAAAGTCATCATGCAGAAAGATCCTGAACGCGAGGAAGATGATTTCCGCATGCTTCCGATGAAAACGACCGCCAAGCTGGGCTATGCCCAACGTTTCACCGGAAAGAAAGGCGACGTACAGGCGATTCGTTACTACGACAAAGCGGATGGCCGTTTCGAAATTCTCAAAGGCAAAACAGGTGCCAGTCTTTCAGACAACAATCGACTAATTGTGGTTCGCGTTAAATCCAAGGCTGGAAAGCGAATTCAGATGGCATCCGTTTCTGAAACGCTGGCGCAACATGAACTCGAGTTGCTTTGCAATCCGGTTGATCCTTTGGCGATTGCATCGTTGATCAACCATAAAGGATCAAAAGTCGGAGGAACGTGGAAACCATCCAACGATGGCTTGGCAAACTTTCTTTCGGTCGATCGAATCATCCGCAACGACGTAAAGATTAAGTTGAAGGAAACCAAAAAAGGCACTGCGATACTTCATGTGACTGGCAAAGTTCGAGCTGGAGTCGACGATGTTAGTACTGATATTGAAGTTGCATCGGTCATCAAGATCAAGCTTGGCAAAGCACAGGAGTTGATGCAGGCGAAGCTTAATATGCGAGAGATTCGTCAGCCGGGACAAGTTGCTCCTGGATTCGACGGAACTAGCAGTGTTACGCTCGAGTTGGCTGCTGATAAGTCTTGCAAGTACCTGACGAACGAATCGCTCGCCAAGTTCACTAAGGGGCGCGTTATCGAGCAGCGTCTAAAGTGGCAATCGCCAGGCTTGAAACTCAAGTACGATCCGCGTTGGCGTGTGATCGCATCGGATCGCGAAGCCGCCATCATGCGATTCGTCAGCGGTGGCAACCTGTTGGCACAATGTAACATTGTTCAGCTTCCAGCCCGTCCGTCGAACAATCCACTTTCACTTTTGGATTACAAAAAAGAAGTGGCTCGAATTATCGCAGCTGACGACGTTGCGACAATTGTCGATGCAAAGGAGTTCAAGACAAAGAATTCAGTTAGAGGCTTGGCCATTGAAGTCGAAGGCGAAGAAGGTGGAGTTCCTGTTTCGTGGCTCTACTATCATCTCAATGACAAAGATGGACGCCGACTGACTTTCGTGTTCACGCTCGAAAAGGAAATCATGAATGAGTTTCTCCCAGCGGACCGCAAAATGGTCAATGGCTTGGTGTTTGGAGCTCGCCCCGCTCGAAAAGCGGATTCGAAAACTGCATCGCGCCGCTAAGTGGTGGGGCAGGTTTTCAACCTGCTAGGCCGATTCAAATGGCAGGTTAAAAACCTGCCCCACGCTCTTGAGGTAAGGCATTGGATCGTTTACGTTTTGGTCATTCATCTAAAACGTAAACGGATCCAAAATGCTCGACTTGTACGACAAAATTCAGGAAGCGGTTGGTGTCATCCAGCAGCAATTTTCCACGGCTCCACACGCCGGCATCATTCTCGGCACCGGCTTGGGGCCTCTGGCTGAAAAGATCGAAGTAGAAGCCTCGATCGATTACGGAGACATTCCGCACTTCCCAAAATCGACAGCTCTTTCCCATAAGGGACGTCTCGTTTGCGGCAAACTGGCCAGCTTGCCGGTGATTGCGATGGAAGGTCGTACTCACATGTACGAGGGTTATCCGCTCAAAGAAGCGACGTTGCCGATCCGTGTCATGAAAGCCCTTGGTGCGAATCTGTTGGTTTGCTCGAACGCCGTCGGTGGATTAAACCCTTACTATCGCAAAGGGGACATCATGGTCATCGAAGATCAGATCAACATGATGGGCGACAATCCACTGATCGGAATCAATGACGATCGACTGGGGCCGCGTTTCCCGGACATGTGTGAGCCTTATCGGCAGGATTTGGTCGATCGCGCATTAAGCATCGCTCGTGCCGAAGACATCGTCGCGCATAAAGGCGTGCTGGTTGCGGTCGCTGGTCCGAACCTTGAAACGCGAGCCGAGTATCGGATGCTGAGAACGATGGGCGCCGATGTGGTTGGCATGTCGACGGTCCCCGAAGTGATCGTCGCCGTTCATTCTGACATGAGAGTCGTTGGTTTCTCCGTCGTGACGGATTTGTGTTTCCCGGACGCGCTCGAGCCTGCAGATCCACACGAGATCGTTCGTATCGCCAATGAAGCGGAACCTTCGCTTTCAAAGTTGGTGATGAAAGTCCTCGAAATGGAAACGGCCTAGCCTGTCAGTCATGAATGATGACTTCAAAGCTTTGATCGCCGAATCGGTCGAGTCGATTGCCAGCCGTTGGGACGGAAGTCCACGTTTTGGAATCGTGCTAGGTACCGGCGCAGGCATCGTCGCGGATCACATTCAGGCTCAAGCCACCCTGCCCTACGGATCGATCGTCAACTTCCCTGTTAGCACGGCGACGGGGCATAAAGGCAATCTTGTTTGTGGAACGTTGGATGGGCACTCAGTCGTCGCGATGCAAGGGCGTTTCCACCTGTACGAGGGATACGATGTTGATCGTGCGACTCTGCCGATTCACGTGATGCATGCGATGGGCATTGAGGTTTTATTCGTCAGCAATGCTGCTGGTGGACTGAATCCAAAGATGGACAGTGGTGATGTGATGTTGATTGAAAGTCACGTGGACTTCATGAATCGAACGTCGCCTCAGATCTCGGCCGCTCCAGTGATGCAGCGTCCTTCCTTCCGAAGTGATCAAGCTTACGATCCCAAACTGATTGAGATGGCTCATTCGATCGCTCGGCAATCTGGTTTTGCACTCCATCAGGGCGTCTACGCGGCCATGTTGGGGCCGAACTATGAGACGCGAGCCGAGTATCGATTCTTGCGGCGAATGGGAATCGATGTGGCTGGCATGTCGACGGTTCCTGAAGTAAACGTGGCGGCAACGAACGGCATTCGAGTTCTGGCGATGTCGATCATCACCAACATTGCAAACCCGGATGTGCTCGAATCAACGTCGGGAGAAGAGGTCATTGCGGCGGCTCAAGTTGCAGCACCGAAGCTCAAGAGCATCGTCAGCGGCGTGATGGCACAAATACAAGCCCGAAGCACAAGCGAGTGAATTGACTACCAAGGTCTGTATGTTCTAGGCTGCTAGCGAAATCGTGCCATTCTCACACCAATCCGAGCTAGGTCGAAAATCGGCCACTTGATAGACTCCCGACTTACAAATCATTGCCATTCGTTGTCAGGGACGATCATGAATTTTGGTGCGTTGAAGAATCAACTGTTTGCAATTGCGCTGATTGCCATCTTGTGTGTCACTTACACCAACGTTGCCAGTGCACAGCAACAGAACGCGCCTGATCAACAACAGCTGTCCCAACAGCAAACGGATCGACTTGCACAACTGGGCGGTCAATCATCGTCCCAGCCAATGCGGCCGTTTGGTGAACTGTCTCAGGAAGAGCAAGAATATCTGGTCAAGGTTCTCGATTTTTGGCAGGAGCAGAGTGCCGGAATCAATCTTTACGAGTGCAACTTTGATCGAAAAGTCTACGACACGGCTTTGACGAACTATCGTGATCCCAAGTCAGGCAGTCTTTTTTCAGACAGTATTGCGATGGGCGTCATTCGCTACGGCAAGCCCGGCAAAGCACTCTATGAAACGAACTCGCTTTATAAATTTGTCGGAGTTGGAAACGGTCCGAAAGAATACGACCCTTACAAACCAGTCACCGACGCGACGCTACGAGAGAAATGGGTGACTGACGGCGAAGCAGTCTATGAGTTCGATTTCCAAGCCAAGCGACTTTACGAAACAAAACTGCCACCAAACATGCGTGGCGATGGCGCGATCACGAACAGTCCGATTCCTTTTATGTTCGGTGCTCGCAAAGACCAAATTTTGCAACGCTATTGGGTTCGCGTAATTACGCCGCCCGGTGCGAAGGATGAAGTATGGCTCGAAGCTTGGCCAAAGCGAGCGGAGGACGCACAGAACTATTTGAAAGTTGAAATCATTCTCTCGATTGAACCGTTTCTTCCCAAGGCAGTGCACATGTACATGCCACAGTACAACCCGAAGAAGAACAATTTGAGCAGCGTCTATATTTCATTTTCAGATCGAAAAGTGAACGACCGGCTTGCAAAATTCAAGAATTGGTGGGGCAATTTCGTGAAACCAAGTCTGCCAAAATTCGAAGCTGGTTGGAAGATGGTGCCTCGCCAGCAAATGAATGCGACCGCAGCGGGTGCTCAACCGGATCGCAAGTAGCTGTCGGCCGGATCCAGGACACATGCGCTGCCGGAACAGCGAAAACACAGTCATTCCGATGGCAGCTTTCTTCCAATGTTCCAACTTTTTGGTGTGTCCGCCGCTCCGGCAATCGCCTTGTTTTCTTGGTCCGGCCTACGAGAAAGCGCAACATCAAGATTTGCGCTTCGGGCTCGTATTACTTCCCGAATCGTTTTCCGATCGGGGAAAGTCCGAGCAGTAGGCCCATCACCATTCCACCACCGTGCGCCCAGTTAGCGACGCTGCCGGAACCGCCGAACGACCCTCCAATCTGTGGGACGACCATGCAATAGAACAGCCAACCGATCAAAATGATCACCGTTGACTGTGGCAAATACATTCGAGAATTTGGATCGTACAACATGCGAAACCAAATGAATCCGAATAGCGCGTAGATCACACCGGACATGCCACCGCAGATGGAAATTAGAAGCCCGTTGCCCAGAAAGGGCACCGAGCCGCCGACATCGCCCGGTACAACTCCCTGTAGAACATTTGAAAAAATCGCAGAGAATACAACGATCATGGCAAGGCAAAGCGTTCCATATCGCGCCTCAATCATGCGTCCAAGCTGAACCAGCCACAGCATGTTGAAGACGAGGTGGAATGTGCCGTAGTGATAGAAAATCGGTGAAATCGTTCGCCAAAGTTCACCGCGAAAAATGCTCGCCAAGCGAACGTCCATCGAATCCGGATTTTCAGCGTAGGATTGTTGTAGCTCTTCGCTCGGCGCGTCCACCGACACAAACTGCAACGCCCGTGCGACGGCGCGGTCATGGTGTTTGCTTGAGCCAAACTCGGTCAACAGAGAAACGACAACACAAATCAGAACCAACACCATCGTCAACGGAGCTGTCTCAAAGATGCCTTTCTGAGCTGAAGCGGTTCCCTGT
This sequence comes from uncultured Pirellulaceae bacterium, assembly GCA_964582025.1. GTDB lineage: Bacteria > Planctomycetota > Planctomycetia > Pirellulales > Pirellulaceae > Mariniblastus. The sequence goes on from CAZORS010000077.1 coordinate 11,948, forward strand.
CGAATGTTTTTCCGATACTGCTGCTGCTTCGCAACTGCTGCCTCTTCGATCTTGCTGGCCTCGGTGACCGCTTTGCGATACTTCTCGCCGTTCGGATCCGCTCGAAAATCGACGATCTCAGCCTTCGCTTTCTCAAACCCGTCTTCGTCCTTTACCCAAACGTCAAATGCATTTTGGCCGTCCGACTCGACATGGCACTCAATTGACTGAGTCAACAGATAGGCAGCAAAGGTGTTGGCTTCGGCTTCGGATGGCAGATTGCCAATCAGTCTCATGGTAACTTTCTGACGCGATGGGGTTCGTAGTGCAATCTTTTCTTAAGTGTGAGCACTTTGTGAAGTGCAAGCACTCATGGAATTGCGTGATTGAGCGAGCGGAATCGAGCTTGCCAAAGCCCCCTAATTCATGGAAAGTTCCGTGCTGATTCAATTGTATACGGTTCCTTTATGGCGCACGACCCAACAAGTAACGATTCCGATCCTGTGCAGGGTATGGCGTTTGCGCCTTCGTCCGTCGGGACCGCCGATTCGTCATCAAAACGTCCTGGGCGACGACGTGTTGACCTGTCGGATTCAGATGCCGCACTGGTCGACAAGACTCGAGCCCAAATTCGCGAGCTGGTTCAGGAAGTTCATCAGCTTGCCGAAAAAGACTGCGGTGTCGATGAGTTCTACGAAGGCTTCCTCACAAGAATCGTCACCGCCTTGGCTTCCGTTGGAGGAGCCATTTGGCTGCGTGACGCGAGCACCAAATCATTACAGCTTCAATGTCATGTCAACTTGAAGCAAACTTCGCTCAACGAGAACACTCAAGCTCAAAAAGTCCATGGCAAGCTCATTGAGCGGCTGAGTGAATCCGGGGAACCAACTCTGGTGCCGCCGGGCACCGGAAGCGACTCCGCCGATTCGGGCGGCAACCCGACCGATCATCTGCTGGTCGTTGGGCCAATCAAGATCGACAATGATATTGTTGGGCTGGTGGAAATTTTCCAACGTCCCGGTGCAGGTCCTGCAACGCAGCGCGGCTACTTGCGATTCGTTTTGCAAATGTGCGAGATCGCTGGTGAGTACCAATCGAATCTTCGGTTGCGATCGTTTCAAGAACAGCAGAAAATGTGGACGCAGTTGGAGCGATTCGTTCAACTGGTTCACAGAAAACTGGACATCAACGATACCGTCTACGCGATCGCCAATGAAGGGCGACGCTTGATCGACTGTGATCGAGTCAGCGTTGCCACGATGCAAGGCAGTAAATGCGTCGTCAAATCAGTCAGTGGTCTCGATGCGATCGAACGGCGAAGCGAGCAAGTCAAAACGCTCGGTCGATTGGCGACAACCGTCGTGCAGGGAAAATCGCCACTATGGTACTTTGGCGACGGAACTGGTTTGGCTCCTCGTCTCGAGAAGCGAATCAATGAACACGTTGAGAAATCACACGCGCGGATGATCGCCGTGATTCCTTTGCTCGACGTAACGCCATCCGCGTCGGACGACGATCCGTTCGAGCAAGCTCATGCCTCCGGCACCGAAAAACCAGTCGGTGCGATGATTATCGAACAACTAAACGAAGCGTCGGCTTCTCCGCTGTTGAAGGATCGAATTGAAATTGTTGCCACACACGCACAAACCGCCCTCTCCAACAGCATCGATCACCAGAGTATCTTCTTGATGCCGCTATGGAAAGCGATTGGGAAGACGGGTCAACAGTTTCGAGGCAATCGACTCATTCGAACGGTCTCGATTCTGGGAGTGCTCGTGGCCGTGATTGGATTCTTGAGTCTGTATCCGTATCCGTTTTCACTCGGTTCGCGAGGCAGTCTGGTCCCAGAAAGTCGTCACGAAATTTACGCTCAGCTGGACGGGATCCTGACAGATATCAAAGTCTCCAACACGGGAGACTCGATGGTTGAGAAAGATCAGCTGCTGGCAACGATGGCCAGTTCAACTTTGGAACTGCAAATCGGAGACGTTGAAGGACGGATCGCACAAGCGAAAAATGAACGTCGAATTGCGGAAGCCGGCAAGACAAGAGGCGGTGATGCTGACGAGCAATTGGCTTACGCTTCCCAATTTCAAAGAGCCAGTCAAACAATCGTCAACTTGGAAAATGAATTGGCGGTCAAGCTGCGTGATCGAGAACTGTTGGAAGTTCGGGCTCCTATCGCTGGACAAGTTGTGAACTGGCAAGTGAGACAAAATCTGTTGCGGAGGCCTGTTCGGTTTGGACAGCACTTGATGACTGTGGTGCCACCTGACACGCAGTGGTTGATTGAACTGGAAATGCCGGAGCGAAGACTGGCCCACCTTTCTCGAGCGATGGAAGATTCCCCTGAGGTGTTGACGGTCACGTTTGCTTTGCTTTCGTGGCCAGGAAAAGAGTTCGAGGGCGAGTTAGTTTCTGTCGATCAGAAACTGGATGTTTATTCTGACGAAGGTAACGCAGCACTGGTTCGAGTTCGTTTTCCAAATGACGTGATTCCGACTGAGCTGCTTCGATCCGGAACGCGAGTCACGGGGAAAGTTCATTGTGGAACACAGCCGATCGGCTACGCTCTGTTCTACGAGTTGATCGAAACGGTTCAGTCGAAATGGCAGTTCTGGTTCTAGTTCGCCCTCGCATGTGACCCGTAATGTCGGGCACGATCGTCCCAACCTGCGGATCTTTGGGCTTTCTTCTTCGCCTGATTGGCCGGGGTGCGAGAAACATAACTTCTCCAAGTTCACAATTCCTTTAAGATGGAGGGTTCGCGTCCTTTAGCGAGCCACGTTCCGGTCGATTTTGTCTCTCTGATACTGTCGTGATTCGCTGATTTTTGACGATGATAAATAGGTAGAACTCTTCTTAAAAACTCACAGAGGCCAAGTAACCGTGAATGTTGCACTAACAAATCGTCGATTCGTCTGGCTTCATATTTTGATGATCGCATGCTTGCTTTCGTTAAGTAATTCAATCACGCTTGCTCAAGGAAGCTTTAAGACTCAAAGCGGTTCGGCATACAAAGACGGAAGCGTGCCGAATGCTTCGTCGGGAATTAGCAAGTTTGATCCGCAATCAACAGATGCTCGTCGGTCTCCTTCGTTTGGCGAACCAAGCGGCATGTCTGCTTTTCCTCCGGCGAGTAGCAGAGCGCCGCAGCAAGACTTTTCGAATCAGTCATCGATTGGTGAATCTTCTGATGCCAACGTTGTTCGATGTACAGTTGAACATGTAGACGTGGTCGATTTTCCGGCGCTTGAGACAGGCGCGTTGGTGGAGATTAATATCAAAGAGGGGGATTCAGTTCCAAGTGGAATGCTGATTGCCAGAATTGACGATACGTTGCTTAAGCATCAGCTTCGTCAGGCGTTGGTGCGAAAGAGCAACGCATACAGGATGGCAAATGATGAAACATCGCTTGAAGCGGCCAGAAAGCAGATCCAATTAACATTTCAACGATACGAAACGACGAAGAAGTTGGCGGCCAAGGGAGCTCGATCGGCTGATGAGAAAAGAACTGCGAAGTACGAGTACGAAGTTGCACTCCTTCAGCTCGAGGCAGCTAAAGTGCGACAGTTGGAAGCTCGAGGTGAGGCTGAATTGGAGAACGCAAGAGCCAGTGAAGTCCAAGAGCGGATAGACCGGCATGTCGTTAAAGCCATGTTCGATGGTCAGGTCGTCGATCGTTACAAACAGGAAGGCGAATGGGTTACTGCTGGAGAACCGGTCGCAAAGATTGCACGCATGGACAAGCTTTACGTGACTGGATTGATCAGGAATCGCCAGTTCAATCCAGCCGAAGTTTCTGGGAAGGACGTGGTCGTTACGGTCGAGTTGGCTCGTAACGAGAAGTTGGAGTTCAAAGGCAAGATCGTTTCCATCGGCGCAAAAGTCATTCAAGGGTCGGGCAATGAATTTTCAGTCAAAGCCGAGATCACTAATAAGATGAAAGAAGGCCAGTGGGTGCTGCGTCAAGGTTCCAGCGTTTCAATGCGGATAATGAATTAGTCGCATGCAGCCTTTTCGATGGGCGGGATGACCTGCCTTTGCATCTTGATTCGGAGCACCTAACTTTGATCGAATTAAGTATCATGGGTTCACGAACTCTAGTTGAGACCCTTATCCGAATTTGAAAATGCAACCGTCGAAAACGCCGAACGATGACCCTTTCCGCGATGCACGCGAACGCAAGGGTGTAATGAAATGCCCGTTCGAAGGCGAGATGATCACGATGTTGCTGCGACATGATGACGTTCGCAAAGCTGCAGCCGATTGGAAGCAATTCAGTTCCGATGCACCTTTCCGCGTGCCGATTCCATCTGAAGAGGAGATGCGGTCCGTTCGGCAATTGCCAATCGAAGTCGATCCACCTGATCACAAAGAGTATCGCAATCTTACAGAGCCATTTTTTCTGCGTGCGAAAAAGCCAGAGGTGATCGCTGCGGTCAAGCAATTGATGGGCTCCATTGTCGATTCGTTTTCCAACGGTGAAACTTTCGATGCCGTCGCTGAATTCGCACTGCCAATTCAATCGCGAGCCTTTACGCATTTGCTCAATATGCCTGAATCGGAAGCTGCGATCTGGATCCAATGGGGCATTCACGTCTTCCAACCGCAAGAAGGCGAAACGAAACGTGGTAGTAAACTCGAAACGTACCTAAGCGCAACGTTTGATGCGGCCAAAGCGAATCCCGGCGACGATTTCTTCAGTGCGTTAACTCAAGTCGAATTTCGTGGACGGAAGTTGACTCGAGACGAATGCATGGGGTTCGCAAATCTCGCGTTTGCGGGAGGCCGCGATACGGTCATTCACAGCATCACTTCGATCATCGCGTGGCTTGCCGAAAATCCCGACGCGTTGGAGTTTCTGCGAGAAGACAAAAAACGAATCGTGTTGGCCAGCGAGGAATTTTTTCGCGTCTTCATGCCGTTGACTCAAATCGGCCGCGTTTGCCCAGCGGGTGCTGATGTCCATGGCATGAAAGTATCGCCGGGTGAAAGAATTGGATTGTGTTGGGCATCCGCGAACCATGACGAATCCGTCTTCAAGGATGCTCAGGAAGTTGTCCTCGATCGCCGTCCAAATCCTCACGTTTCGTTTGGATTTCGCGACCATCTCTGCCAAGGTGCAGCTCACGCAAGATTGGTGATTCGATCCATGCTTGAAGTTCTATGCGATCGCAACATCGCGATCGAAATGGTTGAAGCCATCCCGCATGTCGAACATGCCGAAGAGTTTACACGTGCCGTCGGGTACGAGTCGCTGAACGTTCGCTTTCGAAGTCGGATGACATAGGCTTCTAGTCTGTGAACTGCATGACCACAACTGGAAGCCTGTGCCACCCAACTACTGGTTCCGTACACAGAAAAGGTGATTTCTACCGCGAATGAAAATCTCTTCGTCCGCTAACGCAAGCGTTGCGTCGACCGGTTCCCCAATGTCATTGGTTGAGACGATGCCAAAGGTGACCGCGTCGTTGACGACGACGGTTTTCCCATCGCGGCCCGTGATGAACACGTTGCCGTTGGCGGCGACAGGTGATGAATAGACGCCGCCGATAGGAAGTCGCTGCGGTGAGAAAAATGGCTTTCCAGTTTCCGCGTTGACGCACGTCAAAATTCCGCTGTTCCCGCCAGTGAAGTAGAGTCTGTTCTCCGAAAGCAACAATGATGGAACGTCTGGAGTTTGTTTGTTGATCGTCCAAGCAATGCCGTTTGCGCTGATGTCGCCTCTTTGGTTAAGCGGTATCGCCTGCAGGATCGCGCCACCGCGAGCACTTGCGAAGAATCCGACATTGCCAAATACCGTTGGGCAGGAGACTGGCCGTTGCGATAGCCCTGATGCTTTCCAGATCTCTTCTCCCGTTTGCAAGTCGTAGCCACGTGAATAGTTCTGGCCTGAATGAATGATTTGTGTGCGGCCATCGTTTTCGACGACGAGCGGCGTGGCCCAAGCGGTCGGTTCATCTCGCATCGTTTTCCAAATCGTTTCTCCCGTGTCACTGTTAAACGCTTCGATGCGAGATTGGCCTTCTTGGTCCCAAGGCAGGACGACGATATTGTCGTGAACCGCAACCGAGCTGCCTTCGCCGAACGTGCCGCGAGTTGCCATCTTTCCAAGGTCGTCCCGTTTCCATTTCAGATTGCCTTCGAGGTCATAACAGTAGAGGCCGAATGAACCAAAGTTGACGTAAAGTTGCTGGCCATCGGTGACTGGTGATGCAGAGGCGTAGCCGTGATCAGGATGATGAGCTTCGTGGGGTAACGCTTCGGTGGCAACTTTTTGCCAAATCGGATCACCAGAAGCACGGTCGTAACACAGCACGATGAACTTTTGCTTTTGCATGATCGACTTACGTTGCTCGGTTCCGGCCTTTCGTCGTTCAGTCCTGCTAAGTTGCCCATCGCCATCCTCGTCGAACTTGGCGATCAGTTCTTTTCGAGTCAGCGGCTTTGGGGCATTTGGATCAGCGGGTGCTGCGGCAGTAATGTAAACGCGGTTGTTGATGACGATTGGGGACGAGGATCCCTTGCCCGGAATCTTTTGCTTCCAAGCAATGTTCTCAGTGTCGCTCCACGTTGTCGGTGGTTGGGCCGTTGTAGACACGCCATTGTTGTTGGGACCTCGGAAATTCGGCCAGATCAAACTCTGATCGGTTGTTTGCGTTTGTTCTTGTGCAGCGGCAAATGGCGAAAGCAAGATCACGGCAGCGGCGATGCAGGACGCTGAGATACTGAGGGAGATTTTAAATTTTAGCATGCCGTTCACCGAACAGAGATTTCGAATATTCGAAACCGATTGTAACGGATTGCGATGCCGTGGGCAGCGATTAGCGACGTGTCGTTATCCAGAGGAATCGTTTGCCGACCTCATCGATTCGCAGTTCGGCCTTCAATTTTGGTTTGCATTGGTTCAGAACTTTGTCGATCACCGTGTCGTAGCTGGACTTTTTGCCGGGCCGAACGAAAGTGACTTTAGTTTCTTTCAAGTCGATTTCATTGGCAGCAATTTTTGCGTGGTCATAGAAGAAAGGGAATTCCATGCGGCCTTCGATCGCGCTTAGTAGATCCAGAAGAGGCGTCTCTTGGGCGCGGATGTCGACTTTTACGTAAAGTTTTGGGGCAGCTTTCTTGAGTGATTCCTCAATGGGCCAGCCAACGGGCCAGTTTTTAACTTTTTCGTCCGCGGTCCGAATGAGAAGCTGAATGTCTTTGCCTTGAGGGCGAATTGGCTCAAGTGCCAAACCCATTTTTCGAAGTGCCAAAGCAATGCCGGTGCCCAAAGTAAATCCTTCCAGTTCGACATCTAGTTTGGATTGTGAGTTGGAGATCACAGTTCTTGTGGCTCGATCAATCGACAATGTGTAGCCGCTTTGTTGCAACAACGAGTTCGCGATCTCTCCCGTGTTTTGTCCTTTAGTTGAGGATCGAATTTTGGCCCCAAGCTGATCGTGGACGCTGATCAACTGTTTCGCCGTCAGCCCGAAGGCAACTTTGTCCGCCATCGTGACTTCGGCACCGTCGTCACGTAATTTTTGCAAATGATTGCGAATGGCAGCGGTCTGGCGAATCGTGAACTTGCCTCCCGGAAGATGCAGCTTGCCACTTTTGACGATCCCCACGACGGCCAGAGTCTTTCTGGAACCAGTGCCAAATTCTTCGAACGAAGGCTTCGTGGCTCGGGAACTTGAGGCAACGACACGGTCGGCACCCACTTCGGCCAGAGCTTGCATCCAATCATGGCTGGTGCCGATGGGGCTACGTTGGTCGACCAAAACTCGAAGTTCGAGCGAGCGATTCTGCGTGTGAGATGATGACGTCGTCTTTTGACCGCTGCGTGGGCGAAACGATTGTGCAAAAGCTGAGTCCGTTAAAACGAGCATCAGGCAAAAAATGATGACAATGCGTTGGATCATGTGTTTTTACTTTCTGTCAGCCCAAACCCAAACCCAATCATAGGCGGCATCGATAGTATGCTCAATCGTGAATCGCTTCAAAGGGGATCGGTGGTTTGCTTTCAAATCAAGTCCACGAACAGGGCAACGAGTGCAACAGCCAGCATTACAGATCCAAGCCAAAGTTTGCCGACGGTTCCAATCAGTCGTCCAGCAAACGCGGCGGTGCCGATTTTTAAATTCTTTTTGTTCTCGGTCCCTTTGATTCTCTCGCCAACCATTGTCCCGACCATGGCTCCGATGCATGCAAACAGAATCGAGCTGATGATCCAGCCAATAATTGGGATTGGAATTGCGATGATTACGCCAACCAGCCCACCGACCATTGATCCAACGACGGACAGAACGGCACCCAACCGAGTGGCCCCAAGTTTCTTGGCTCCCAGAATGGAAGCACCGAATTCCAGACCTTCCCCAATTATTGCGAGGATCGTCAGGCCAACTATCGCTGGCCATTCGATTGCATACTGATTGGGCCCGACTAACAACCACAACAACGTAATGCCGATCAAGATCCAGTTTCCCGGAGCACCGACCAAATTGACAACCCAGCAACAAAGCGCGGCCACGATGAATAATGTGACCCAAATAAATGGGAGCAGTGAAAGAAAATAATCGAGGGCGGTCTGCATATTACGATTTGATTCTGCAGAGGAAGTCACACGGCGGCAGCGGTCTTGGTCGCCGTAAATGCTGGCGGATTGAATACGGGAGGCATCCGTTTTACCAAAGTTCAGTCGCTTACGCCGTAGCGTCCAATGCACCAGATGGCGTTAAACAGATCTTTGACGCCGATTTTCTTACCTTCGTCGTAGCCGCGGCTTTCGTAGAAACTGATCGGGACTTCTGCGAATCTGAATCCTTGACGGGCAAGTTTCGCGGTGATTTCTGGCTCAATGCCAAAACGTTCTTGCTCGAGATCGACAGCTTCCATCGCTTCACGAGTGAAAGCTTTGTAGCAAGTTTCCATGTCGGTTAGTTTTAAGCCGCTGAAAAGATTGGAAGATTGAGTGAGCACCCAATTGCCAAGTCGGTGGATGAAGCTTTTGTCATGGACGACATCACCAATGAATCGAGAGCCGTACACAATGTCGGCGTCGCCGCGGAGCAGCGGTTGAATGATTGGCGGAATGTCTCGCGGGTCGTACTCAAGATCCGCATCCTGCACGATGATGAAATCGCCTGTCGCATTTTCGAATCCAGTGCGAAGTGCCGCACCTTTGCCGGCATTTTTTTCCTTGAGGATTACGTGGACTTGAGGCAGGTCGGCAACGCGAGCGAGAATGTCGCGAGTGCCGTCGGTGCTACAGTCGTCAACGATGACCAGTTCAGAATTTAGTGGCAGTGCGGCGACGCGACTAAAGACGCGGGCAACAGTGGCTTCTTCGTTGAAAACAGGAATGACAATCGAGAGTAGGTAATCTTGTTCGGTGTCACGAGTGCCTTGGTCAGCAGCAGGCGTTTCAGTCGTTCGGTATTCGGCTAGTTCCTTTTCGACGAGCCCTTCACAATCGCGGAGTCGCTCGAGCATTTCTTCAAACCGAGCATCGTTAGTGGCTTTCCCGTTTTGTATTGAAATCGGAGTGGTTTCCACGTTGTGCTCAATAGCTGAAACTCGTTGTTCGGACTCAATGAAAATCGACGTGAAGCTGGCCCTTCGCTAGCGTTCGTTCAGATCTCCGATTGTTCTGAAAGTTAGTTCACAAATAAGCACAGGGCAGGAAGTGGGGCGTAAATTGATGACCGGAAATGCATGCTAACCGGCACAATCAGTAATGACATCGCCCGGCCACGTTGCAATGCTCATTTTCGATGCTCAGACCGGTTATGAAAGGTAGTCCAATGCAAAGGTTCGAATTATTCCTAATTTCAGTGTGTGTGTTCTTCGTTGCATGCGGCGAAGTTCAAGCTCAGCGGATCGAGATGCCCATCCATCGATCACTCACTCAAGTTTTTGACCAATCCAACTTGGACGGAAGCTGGAAGACTCCCGGTTGGCCGTCAATGAAAAAAGCCGCCGTGGAATAATCCACAGCGGCCGATTCAATGATGGTGATTCACTATGAATCAGTCCCAATCTAGCTTGCCGCCAGTTTGGTATTCGGTAACTCGCGTTTCGAAGAAGTTCTTCTCCTTCGCGAGGTCCATCGTCTCGCTCATCCAAGGGAATGGGTTCGGGCTGTTGTACTGAACAGGCAAACCGATTCTTTCTAGCCGGCGGTCAGCGATGTACTGAACATAGTCGCGGAACAATTCAGCGTTGAGACCGAGGACACCATTCGGAAGGCAGTCTTTGGCGTACTCAATTTCCAACTCAACTGATTCACGGATGCGATCGACCATTTGCTGCTGGAATTCTGGAGTCCAGAGCTCAGGGTTTTCCGATTTGATCCCATTGATCAAGTCGATGCCGAAGTTCAAGTGAATCGACTCATCGCGAAGGATGTACTGGAACTGCTCTCCGATACCCTTCATCAGGTTCCGACGATGGAACGAGAGAATCATCACGAAACCGGTGTAGAAGAAGATGCCTTCCATGATCAGGTAGAAACCGATCAGGTTTTTGAGCAGAGCTTGTGCACCTTCGAACGTTTCAGTGGTGAAATCAGGATCGAGTACTTCTCGAGTGAGTTCCATCTCAAACGCATCCTTGCGAGCGATCGCAGGAACTTCGTTGTACATGTTGAA